>NZ_JBYCZT010000005.1:0-345100 GCF_057586375.1 Peribacillus sp. SRI_006
AATCTTTTTTTAGACTGAAGACTAACTGTCTTTTATTGGCATATTCTGCAGGCAAATGAATATCCATAACTTCTTGGATGGTAGATTACTCCCTTATTGCGGATTCTTTCGAATTACCTTTTTCACTTTTGGAAATATATGTGCTAAAAGAATGGTTTTTCTTGTAAAAGGAGGAATTTGCTTTTTATTAAAGAAAATATATTAACATGATCTTGTTTATTGACAAGGATTGGGGGTAAATAAAAGTAACGAGATAATTAAATAATCATGAGGGCCGAATTGAGAGTTAAATGAGAATGGCAGGTATGTTTTTTCAATTAGAAAATGTGGTCTTAATGTATTACATAAAAAAATGAAATAGCTATAGTACAGCCTGAACAGGAAGTTTTAAAGGATTTTTTCAAATATCAAAAAGGGTATTCATTTTAAAAAAATTAGTGTATAATAAGGAACATGATATACTTATTTAAAATTATTTCAAATTAGAGTGGTACTTATGAATACTAATAGTAGATTTCCCCTCATAGATCACCGATTCTATATTTAGGGAGTGTGAGTAAGCATGGTAACATTATATACATCACCTAGTTGTACTTCATGCAGAAAAGCAAAAGCATGGTTAGAGGAACATGAGATTGGATATAAAGAAAGAAACATTTTTTCAGAACCGTTAACGATTGATGAGATTAAAGAAATTCTTCGAATGACAGAAGATGGTACCGATGAAATCATTTCAACACGGTCAAAAACTTTCCAAAAGTTAAACGTAAATTTAGAGAGCCTGCCTCTTCAAGAATTATATAAATTGATCAAGGAGAATCCTGGACTGTTGAGACGTCCAATTATCCTTGACGAGAAACGGCTTCAAGTTGGTTATAATGAAGATGAGATAAGACGATTTTTACCACGTAAAGTTCGTACCTTCCAATTACGGGAAGCACAACGTATGGTCAACTAATAAGGTCTTTCAAGCTCTGCCAGGAAATGTGCAGGGCTTTTTCTTTATACATATCCGATTTTCCGCTGATTTTTTTAACTTAATGACGGGGAACATAACAGGATTGATAGGCGACAGCGGTCGTTTCTTAGCTGCAACAGGTCCCTTGAACCGGTCATCATTTAAAGAAAAAATAAGAATGCAGCTCATCATGCCATGTATATAATATGACATTGACGGCAGTAAGAGTGAAATTTAATAAAGCATTATGATAGTTGCATGCGGATGTATTTTTTTATAGAATGAATGGAATATTAGGCAAACAATTGTTTTTTAGATAAGTAATGTTTTTTATTTCCCTTCTTCAAGGTTTTGTCATAAAATGATGTAAAATAGTCTGTTTTAATGACTATCATGATTTACAGTATTCACTTACGGGTAAAGAGCTTTTAAGAGCAATTTTCGCTTGGGGGTTATTATCCCTTCAAAATGAGAAAGGAAGGGAGAGGGGAATCATGGAAATCGAACGCATTAATGACGATACAGTAAAATTTTATATTTCCTATATAGATATTGAGGAAAGAGGCTTTGATCGCGAAGAAATTTGGTACAGCCGCGAGCGAAGTGAGGAACTTTTTTGGGAAATGATGGATGAAGTGCATCAGGAAGAAGAATTCATGATTGAAGGACCTTTATGGATTCAAGTTCAAGCCCTTGAAAAAGGCTTGGAAGTTTTGGTCACAAAAGCCCAGCTTGCCAAAGATGGTCAGAAACTCGAGCTGCCTCTTTCAGATGATAAGTTAAGGGATTTGAATGTATCAGACAAGATGGATACGCTTCTTGATCAACATTTTCATGGCAAAGATGAAGAAAGCGGTATGACATTCGAAGATGGTATGATTGAATTCATCACGACTTTCGAGGATTTCGAAGATGTCATTTCATTAAGCAAACGTCATGGCTTGGATGATTGGACGACTAAACTTTATGTTTATCAGAATAAATATTATCTTTATATCGAATTTTCCGAAGCGGAGATTGATGAGGAAGAAATCGATAATGTTCTAAGTCTTTTATTGGAATATAGCCAGGAGTCGCCTATAACGGTGCACATGCTTGAAGAGTACGGAAAGATAGTTATCGAAAATGATGTATTCACAACGGTCGATAAATATTTCGCATAGACTGTTGAGGCCGATTTCAGTAGAAATCGGCCTTTTCGTCTAAGGGGGTTTTTTTAGTGTTCCTGTGTTTGTTAATTGGAGGGAGTCTAGGTGAAGAATATAGTTGGCATCGGTCTGCTTATTCTCATGTTGGTCAGCACTTGGCATTTTCTGTTAAATGACGTTGATGGCGGGCTGATTTTTTATTCTAGCCTTATTTTGACCATTTTCTTGGTGATAATTGGATTCAACATTTTCCTCGAAAATCGAGATCCCATCCAGACCATAACATGGCTTGTTATTTTTTGCGCTTTCCCATTCATCGGTTTCATTTTTTACTTTTTGTTTGGCCGTAATTTTCGGAAAGATAGGATATTTCGCAAGAAGTATTTTTTGGATAAACAGACTTTCGTGAAAATAAGCGGCGAAGCGGGATATAATGAACGAATTATGGAAATGGGCGAGCACCCTCAGCAGTTAATCACTCTTGCAAATAGGCTGGGGAATAGCCCTGTATCATTTACGACCGAAACCAGGGTTTTACGGAATGGTGAGGAGACATTTTCCAATATCATCGAAGAATTAAAAAAAGCAAGACATCATATTCATTTAGAATATTATATTGTTAGGGATGACCGCATTGGCGGACTGCTAAAAGACATCTTGATACAAAAAGTAAAAGAAGGGGTAAAGGTCCGTTTTCTGTATGATGCGGTTGGTTCCTGGAAGTTAGCCCGATCTTATATCGATGAACTGAAGAATGCGGGAGCCGAAATGGTGGCCTTTGGTCCGTTGCATCTCCCTTTATTAAATAATAAATTCAACTTTCGCAACCATCGTAAAATAATTGTGATAGATGGCTCTGTCGGTTTCATCGGCGGCCTCAATATAGGGGATGAATATTTGGGACAAGACCAGAAATTCGGTTCTTGGCGGGATACGCATCTCATCATAAAGGGGGAAGCTGTCAGGACGTTACAGCTCATATTTCTGCAGGATTGGTATTATAGCACCAACAATAGTTTTTTAAGCGATGAATACCTCATGACCGGAATGCCGAACCATCACGGATATGGCGGAGTTCAATTGATTGGCGGAGGGCCGGATAGTGAATGGACGATCATTAAAAGCATTTTTTTTAAGATGATCACTTCAGCAGAAAAGTCCGTCTGGATTGCCTCCCCGTATTTCGTTCCTGATGACAATATCTTACAAGCGTTAAAGGTGGCTGCTTTAAGTGGTTTGGATGTCAGGCTTCTCGTCCCTAAGAACCCCGATAAACGTATCGTATTTCATGCTTCGAGAACTTATTTTCCCGAATTGCTTGCTTCTGGAGTTCGTATATTTCAATATAATGAAGGCTTCATGCATAGTAAAATCATCATAGTGGATGACCAAATGGCATCAATTGGGACAACCAATATCGATATGAGAAGCTTTCACCTGAATTTCGAGGTCAATGCATTTCTTTACCGGACGGAAAGTGCTCAGCAGCTGGTGAATGATTACATGGAAGATATAAAGGTATCCAAGGAAGTGGAGATTGATGAGTTTTCCAAACGGAATTTCGGTTTGAAATTATTGGAGTCCACTTGCCGATTGCTTTCACCCCTTCTTTAGATAGTAACTCTCTTTTATGCCGTTCAGGCATTTTTTTTTTTCACATTAAAAGGAATCCTAAGCGAACCAGGCGAATGTAGTGGGTGAGGAGGAGATGTATGCTAACTGCGATAAATAAAGAAGGGACTTGGATTACCCTCCCTGAAAAGATACCGGCAAACATGATTGATGACTGGAGAAAGTCAGCAGATTATTACTGTCCATGCTGCAAGATGGAATTGACCATCAAAGCGGGCAGTGTAAGGGTTCCGCATTTCGCCCATAAAAATAGTTCTTCATGCCGTGCTGCTTCAGAACCGGAATCCGCCTATCATTTAATGGGGAAAAGAAAATTGTTTCAGTGGTTTTTATCACATGGTTATCAAGTGGATCTAGAAGCCTACCTTCCCGAAATTAAGAAAAGAACTGATATTTTAGTGAGGATAGGAGGTAATCGTTATGCGATAGAATTTCAATGCTCAGTTATCCCCGAAGCGGAATTCATGGAAAGGTCAAGAGCCTATCAAAGCATAGGCATTAAACCAATCTGGATCCTCGCTGCAAAAAGCTTAAAAAGGAAAAGCTTTTATGAATTCAGTATATCCCGCTTCCAATGGCTCTTCGTCACCGGCAGCTTCCATCATCCGTTTCTTTGGATGTATTGCCCGGAAACTGATCATTTATCAGTATTGAAGAACCTCACTCCTTTTACCCCTAGAACCGTCTTTGCCGAATTGACAACAGCTTCTCTAAAGCTCCTTCCCCCTAGTCGGGCAGTGCCCCAAAACTGCTTTCGTTTCCCTTTTCTGCCTGTATGGAGATATAAACGAAAAGGCTGGTCGCTCCATCGAGTGAAAACAGCACGCAGATGCGATCCTTTTTTCGAAGCCCTATATTTACATCATATTTCACCTGCGACACTTCCAATTGAAGTGGGTGTTCCCGTCAGAGGGATGCTGTTGATCGAAACTGCCTCAATCGAATGGCAGGCATGGTTATACATGGATGCGTTTCAGGAGAAAAGAACAGGGGAAAAGATTTATATGGCTGATATTATCCGCATTTTTAGAAAGCGTTCAAAAAAAGGGGAAATAAAGTTCAGACCGTTGCCATTGCTTCATGAAAAAACCATCGAGTATCCTATTGATCAATATATCATGATTTTGGAACAATTGGGTTATTTATCAAAGCTGGAAGAAGGGGTTTTTAAAATTGAAAAGGAATTTACCCTTCCCTTCACCAGTGATCAAGCTCAAATTTTGGAAAAAGATTTCTATGATAAGCATAAATTGATGATGGAAAAGGGGAATATCCATTATAATCAGTGATGACATCTCAATTTATCTTGAATTCAGATGAAATGGCAGGATTATTTTTGTAAATGGAGAAATAGTAATAAGAACTGGGAATTAAACAGAATGAAGCATTGCAGTGTTCAATCCGGTTTAATGAGTTAGCCCAATGGCAAGTTTCTATAGAATGGGGAGGAATTTTTATGGCACAGGAAACAAAAACGAATACATTACCTTCAAGAAGTGAAATAGCTCCTGAAGATACGTGGAGACTGGAAGATATCTTCGCAACCGAGGAAGATTGGGAAGCTGCCTTCAAAGCGGTAAAGGAAGACCTCAAGAAAGCGGAGGCGCATAAAGGGACGTTGGGAGAAAGCGCAGAAAAGCTATTTGCGGCCCTCCAACTTCAAGATGAGGTTTTCGAGAAGCTAGGGAAAGTTTATTCTTATTCACATATGCGCAATGATCAAGATACAACCAATCCATTTTATCAAGGGATGGAGGATCGGGCAAAAGCTTTATACGCACAGGCAACGGCTGCGTTTTCATATATGGTTCCTGAACTATTGAGTATTGACGAAAGTAAAGTGGAAGGGTTTTTGGAAGAAAAAGAAGAATTGAAATTATATAAACATTCTTTAGAGGAAATTAATCTTCAGAGACCCCATATCCTATCAGCAGAGCAGGAAGAACTATTGGCACAGGCATCAGAAGTACTCGATGCATCGGGTAATACTTTCGGTATGCTTAACAATGCCGATCTGAAATTCCCGACCATCAAGGATGAAGAGGGAAATGAAGTGGAAATTACTCACGGAAGGTATATCAGATTTCTTGAGAGTGAAGATCGCCGTGTACGTGAGGAGGCATTTAAAGGGGTATACAGCAAGTACGGGGAGTTCCGTAATACATTTGCTTCAACACTGTCAGGTGAGGTGAAAAACCACAACTTCAATGCCACGGTTCGAAAATATGATTCAGCACGCCAAGCGGCTTTAAGTAATAATAACATTCCGGAGACCGTATACGATAATCTCGTTAAAACGGTCAACGACAACTTGCCATTACTGCACCGTTATCTTGATTTACGTAAAAAGGTACTGGAATTAGATGAACTTCATATGTATGATTTATTCACTCCTCTTGTTAAAGAAGTGAAGATGGAAGTGACATATGACGAGGCCAAAGATTATGTCCTTAAAGGTCTTGCTCCGCTAGGGGAGGACTATTTGAACGTTTTGAAAGAGGGATTTGAAAACCGTTGGGTCGATGTGCATGAGAACAAAGGGAAACGAAGCGGTGCCTATTCTTCGGGGACATACGGGACGAACCCTTATATTCTAATGAACTGGCAAAATAACGTCAATAACTTATTCACGCTCGTTCATGAGTTTGGGCATTCGGTCCATAGCTACTATACACGTAAACATCAGCCATATCCATACGGGAATTATTCAATTTTTGTAGCGGAAGTTGCATCCACTTGTAATGAAAACCTGTTGAATGATTATTTACTGAATTCGATCGAAGATGAAAAGAAACGCATCTATTTACTGAACCATTACCTGGAAGGCTTCCGTGGCACATTGTTCCGACAAACGATGTTTGCTGAGTTTGAACATACCATTCATTTAAAAGCTCAAAGTGGAGAAGCGTTGACGGCGGATATGCTTACTAAGGAATATTATGGGCTGAACAAGAAATACTTTGGCGAGAACGTGACCATTGATGAAGAAATCGGTTTGGAATGGGCTCGTATTCCACACTTCTACTATAATTACTATGTTTATCAATATGCAACTGGAATCAGTGCAGCAACAGCATTGAGTAAGCAAATCCTTGAAGAAGGAGAGCCTGCTGTCAAAAGGTACCTGGAGTTCCTGAAATCAGGAAGTTCCGATTATCCGATTGAAGTACTCAAAAAGGCCGGCGTCGATATGACAAAAGCCGAGCCTGTACAAGAAGCCATGAATGTATTCGAAGAAAAATTAAATGAGTTGGAAGAACTTTTGAATAAATAGGATGTGGATAGGACCCGGACACTTCGGGTCCTTTTCATCTTTATCTGGATGTCCGTCATAATCCTTTAAAACGATTTCTCTGATTTAAGCTATGAAGAATTATGAACAAAACAAAAAATAAAATAGGGGAGGTAAAATACAGAGGAATGAGGTCCATGATACCGAGTAGCTGGACAAATAGCGACCCCATCAAGAGTATGAGTAGAATAAAGCCTTTCAATTTGGTCACCTCCAACCTGGCAGCAGTAAAAACTCATCTGCTCATTATTAGATAGTATGTTTTAGAATAAGCAGTATTCTAAGAATATGACAATAATGTGAAGTCGCGCACAAAGTTCTTGCAAATAAGGTGTGTAATCTGCTATAGTACAGATATAGAAGTTATCACATCCCAAACATATACCCCTTTGTTTGTTCGTCGTGAAATTTCTCCTATCCCCTTAATCGTATAAATAGGTGAAAACCCCAGCAAATTTCGTGATTTGCCGGGGTTTTTCATGTCCATGAAATATAATGGTACCGGTAGTAATAAAAGTTGAACGTAAGCTGAATGAATAAAAAGAAATGTTTAGTTATTATTGTGACGCATTTCACAAATGGACTCAATCCCATACTAAATCAGCTATCAAAACACGTATGGCCTAAAAATTAAAACCGTCTCTTATTTAGCTATATATACTAGAAAGGATAATAAAAGACGAAAAATATATATTGTGAACAATTTGTGAAAAGTTACACATATGGTTGAAACATAAATGGGTTATCTGTTATATTATATATTGTGAAGTGAATCACAAACAAACTTATACCCCTTTGTTTGATCGTGAAAAAGTTCTCCCATCCCCTTATTTCTTATAATAAAAAAACCATGCAATCTTTTGATTTGCATGGTTTTTCCTTTTAAATATATAACAAAGAAGCAGTCAAATTCATGACTGCTTCTTTGTGTATCTCCAAAACGTTCCGTATTTAGCAGGAATTTTCTCTGCCAACTGTTTTAAAACAAGCTTTTTCATTTCCAACTCGACGGTATTCTTACTCATATTATAAACCGTTTCAATCTCCTTTGTGGCCACTAGTTTGAAACAGCTTAGAAATTCTTCGAGAGAGGGAGGGGGTGCGGGGGCTGGAAGACCATTCAGCATATCTTCTAAAATTTGAACATATACCTCGTAAGAATAGACACCTGAAACCTTTATTCCCTCTTCTTCAATATTTTGATTGAAAAAGACAAGGGAAGGTATTTCAGTCACTTCCATTTCACTTGTGATTTTCATGTCACATTGAAAGCCTTTTGCTGCACTGGAAGAATTGATGTCATAAAGGAATTCCTCCACATCCAAACCGACCATTTTGGCACATTCGGTCAAGACCTCGATATTGGATATATCCTTTTTACCTATGAATACATATTCTTGAAGCTGCCTTAAAAAACGAATGGCCAATTTACGGCCCTGCAATTCCGCTGCCTTTATTGCGATGGAAGCTGTATATGGAGAAGAGATTGGGTTTTCAGACCAAAGGCTCCCGTCGCAGGACATTCCCGAGCGGCTGGCTGTCTTTTCCCAAACTTGAGCAAGGTTTTCATAATTTTTATTTTTCCCCATATTAAGAGAATCGATTTTACCGCTTAAAACATGGCGTAAACTGAACAGTTGGCCATATTCTATCTGTAATTTCCTAATAATTGGTTCTAAGCCCCAGCATTCGGGACAAAGCGGATCAACAAAAACATAAATTTCAATTGGCTTTTTTCCTATTTCGTAGCAATGCTGCGTCTTGATCCAATCGGAAATATTGAAAACTGGTTTTTGTGCGCTCAACTGTCTTCTCCTTTCCCGTCAGTTCCGGATGTATTGATCATATGCTGTGCCGTCAAATAGAGGCGGTGATAGAAAAACTCCCTAATCTCACCTTCAAGGCCAACTTCGTCCATGGCTTGATACATGCATGAGAGCCATGCTTTCGCACGTTCTGGTGTAATTTCAAAAGGTATATGTCGAGCCCGCAACATAGGATGGCCATGCTCTTCGGTATATAAAGAGGGACCGCCTAAATATTGAGTCATAAATTGTTTTTGCTTACGGACCGTTTCAGTTAAATCGTCAGGGAATAGTGGCTGCAGATCCGGGTGTTGACTAACGTTGGAGTAAAACACATCAATTAATTTGTGTAATTGCCCTTCTCCAATTAATTCATATGGTGTAGGGTTCCCTTGCATCATGTTGATTACTCCTTTTAAAGAAAGATGGTTGATATTTAATCATATTTTATCAATGACGTACTGATATAACAAATATATAGCTTAAAGAAAATTTTACATCTGTAGTATGACACAAGGAAATGATCGAAGATGACAGCATTTGAGGAGCTTTACCATTTGTTCAAGGTGCGTGGAAGAAGCATATATAGACATGTAAAAAACTGACCCATCATAAATAAACAGGGTCAGCTTGCTTTAGCTTAAAAATGTGCCATAAACTTTTTGGACATAGTTCTGAGTTTCTTTAAAAGGAGGGATGCCGTTATATTTATCGACATTTCCTGGCCCAGCATTATATGCAGCAAGGGCAACCTGAATGTCCCCGTCATAACGTGCCATCATTTGACTTAAATATTTACTCCCGCCCATGATGTTTTGTTCTGGATCGGTTGCATCATCCACCCCAAGGCTTTTTGCAGTTGCTGGCATTAACTGCATAAGGCCGTTTGCACCCGCATAACTGGTGGCTTCAGGGTTGAAGTTCGATTCTTGTTTAATGACAGAGTTAATCAGTTTTTCCGGGAGATTATATAAACTTGCCGCCTGGCTGATGATATGATCATAGTTTGTTGCGTTTCCGCTGCTCTGATTGTTAGCATGGGCAGCGGAAATCGGGTTGATGTTCGATGTCAGGCCGATGGGTTGAAGAAAGGACTTCTTCGCTTCCGTTTCCACATTGGATAATAAGGAACCCAATGTCTGCGAAGCGCCTTCTAGAGCATCACTCGAAACCAATGCCGAGAGCATGTCCTGGAAAACGTATCGAGATGAATTTGTATTTTTGATGTTGCCGTTCGTGAATTGCTGGATTGCCTGCAATTCCATAAACGTTTTGAAATCTTCGATTTTCAAACTCTCCACCTCCGAATGGGTTCAAACAGGATTATTTTTGGAATTTGGCACGATAAAACCTCTTAACCTTATTTTCGGTTTCCCTTACCGGAATTTTAAGGGATTCAAGGAGGGTCAGGAAGTTTTCTTTCCCGGCTTTTGCATCCGACACTTCATATTCAAGCTCAAAGTCTTCCTGATTCAAATACGAACTATGGTCTAAAACGAGCAGACCCTCTTTGTAAGGAAATTCAAAACGGTCTGTCTGTAGTGTCCCAAAGCAGGTAAAGTCTTTTGGATCAATTCCGCACTCGAGGATAAGATGCCGGATCTCGCCACCAGGGAATATGTTATGTTTCAGGAAGCCATATGCGGTTTCTTCAGGAATATCTTGATTCGTTTCCAATAATCCTTCTTTAGCGGGCTGTTTTAAAGTCAGCTCGTATCGCCCATTTTTCTCCCTGATCCTAAGTGCAGAGTCTTGCTGTTTCAAAGAGAATCCAAGTGTATCGAAGTAATGGTTTTTCTGTGTTTTAAAGTTCGATGCCCCGACATGAAAGTATTCGATCAGTTGACGAAATTCTTTTTCGCTTAAGAGGTTTTTAAATTCAATTTCAATATGCTGGTTCATGTGTCCCATCCTTTCTCGCTTATTCTTAGGTTAATCATATAAGAACCATTCCAGCTGTCAAATTGAATTCAATAATTTTTTGCTATTGTACTTGAATTTTTAGGAATCAATTGCAGGATATGATAAAATATAAACGTTGAGCACGAGAATTGGTCAATCGTATATATAGAAATTTAATACATATTCTTTGCTAGAGAAAGATTTAAAAGGATCCAGTGGTGAATTGGCATAAAGTCATTTGGCTGCTGGGTTTAGGAGAGCGTTCTGCCCATACCAGAGTTGAACAGGCGCTTTTTAGATAGATATAGGTGGTGTGGCAATGGAGAGTTGGGACGATTTCTTGGCGCCTTATACTCAGGCTGTCGAAGAATTGAAGGTTAAGCTAAAGGGTTTAAGGAAACAGTTTGAGAGAGAGAATATTCACTCACCGATCGAATTTGTAACAGGCAGGGTAAAGCCGATTGTCAGCATATTGGATAAGGCGAGCCTAAAGGACATTCCCATTGATAAATTGGGAACTGAGATCCAGGATATTGCAGGGCTTCGCATGATGTGCCAGTTCGTGGATGATATCGAACAGGTGGTTGAACTTTTACGAGGTCGAAATGACTTCGAGATAGTCGAGGAGAGGAACTATATTTCCCATAAAAAAGCTAGCGGCTATCGTTCTTATCATGTTGTAATCCGCTATCCGGTCCAGACGATCCATGGCGAAAAGAATATCCTTGCCGAAATTCAAATCAGGACTCTTGCGATGAATTTTTGGGCGACGATTGAACATTCTTTAAATTATAAATATAAAGGCATTTTCCCGGAAGATATTCAACTGCGACTCAAACGTGCAGCTGAAGCTGCCTTCCTGCTTGATGCAGAGATGTCGCAAATCCGTACGGAAATCCAGGAAGCCCAGCGTCTTTTTTCCCGGAAGAAAGATTCTTGAACAAATAAATGGGTAAACGAGAAGAAATCTAAATTGAAGGTGGGATTACATGAAATTTGCGATTACGTCAAAAGGAGATGCGAAATCGAATACTTTAATGCAAAGGATGCGAACGTATCTTCAGGACTTTCATTTGGAATATGACGAAGATCAGCCGGATATTGTCATTTCTGTCGGTGGTGATGGCACTTTATTATATGCTTTTCACCGTTATAAGAATCGATTGGATAAAACTGCCTTTGTTGGAGTACATACAGGACATCTTGGGTTTTATGCAGATTGGACCCCTGATGAAATTGAAAAATTGGTGATAGCTTTAGCCAAAACCCCATTTCAAATAGTGGAATATCCACTGCTTGAAACGATTGTCCGTTATCAGCATGGAGGACGGGAAAACAGATTTTTGGCTTTGAATGAATCGACAGTCAAAAGTGTTGAAGGGACGCTCGTAATGGACGTTGAAATACGCGGCCAGCATTTCGAGACGTTCCGTGGAGATGGTTTATGCATTGCGACCCCATCTGGAAGCACGGCGTATAATAAGGCGCTTGGCGGGGCCATCGTCCATCCATCAATCGATGCCATCCAGATTACCGAATTGGCATCCATTAATAACCGGGTGTTTAGAACGGTAGGATCTCCACTTCTGCTGCCGGCACATCATACATGTATGTTCAGGCCGGTCAATGCGGTCAATTTTCAAATTACGGTCGACCATTTGTCCTTGCTTCAGGAAAATGTAAAGTCGATACAGTGCCGGGTGGCAGATGAAAAAATCCGATTTGCCAGATTCCGCCCTTTTCCTTTCTGGAAAAGAGTGCATGATTCATTTATTGCTAATTAAGGAGATAGACTCACCTCATGTCAAATCAAAACTTTTCTTTGACCTGGTCGGTTTCTGAAGAGGATTCTGGCTCTTTATTGCGAGAGTTTCTCAGCAAATGCGATATTTCAAAACGAGCATTAACGGATATTAAGTTTAAAGGTGGATATATCCGGTTGAACGGTGAAGAAGTAACCGTAAGGGAACGGATTGAAACAGGTGACACTGTCACCGTCATATTCCCGCCGGAGCAGGCAAGCGAAGGCCTTTTACCGGAACCGATCCCCCTGGATGTCAGGTATGAAGATGAGTTTGTATTGGTGGTGGCCAAACCCCCTTTCATGAATACCATTCCTTCCCGCGAGCATCCCAACGGCAGTCTGGCGAATGGCTTGGCGGGTTATTATAGGAAGACGGGAGTACAGGCGACGACCCATATAGTTACACGTCTTGACCGGGATACATCAGGTCTGGTTTTAATTGCCAAGCACCGGCATATCCATCACCTATTAAGTGAACAGCAAAAATCAGGACAGGTTAAACGGAGATACCAAGCCATAGCTGAGGGGATCGTTGAAGGACCTGTAGGAGAGATAGTGGCGCCAATCGGACGAAAATCGACCAGCATCATCGAACGGGAAGTTAGGGAGGATGGCCGACATGCCTGTACCCTATTTAAGGTATTGGCACACACAGAGTCCCATACATTCCTTGATTTGGAACTCCAAACAGGGCGTACGCATCAAATCAGGGTCCATATGGCTCATATTGGTCACCCGCTGGCTGGTGATGATTTATATGGAGGGAACAGGAGAGGTATACCTCGCCAAGCCCTGCATTGTTTTGAGCTGAAATTTTTACATCCTTTCACAAAGAAGATGATGTTGTTTCAAGAAGAGTTGCCAGAAGATATGTCCCGTTTGCTCGATGGAAGTAAAGGATGGCATTCCTGATTTTATAACGGGGCACATTAAAACGAACGATTCAGGATTTTGAAAAAAATCATGGACGCAAAAAAACTCACCAAGATGGCGAGTTTTTTTGGTTAATCAAAAGATGTCCTGAATTTTTCCGCTATATATGGCATGGTTGAAGGCACTTCTTGAAGATCCATTTCGGGATAACGGACAGCCGTCAGTTTTCCACCGAAGACGCAGCCTGTATCAATATTGTATGTATGATTGACTTGTCTAGCTTCAGGGACAGGTGTGTGGCCATATACGATCCAAGATTCCCCTTTGTATGATTTGGCCCAGTCTTTCCTGACCGGAGACCCATCCGGATGTTTGGAGCCATTTATATCACCATAGAGGACAAAGGTTTTTACTTTACTGCTATATTGACCAATATAGTCACTGCGAATTCCTGCATGGGCAATGATCAATCGCCCTTCATCCATGATTTGATAAAGTGGGGAGCGTTCATATAGATCCATGAATTTTTTTCGGATTTTCTTCTGCTCCCGACTGTTCAGTGATTCATATTCAGCTACAGTAGTTTCTAAACCGTGTGATATTTGTACTTTATTGCCTGAAAAATAACGATACAATTTATTGCAGTGGTTACCTGGGGCATACCTTGCTATATTTTGGTTAATGACTAATTCATGGACAACCTCGATTACTTGAAGGGAATTGGGGCCGCGATCGGTTAAATCCCCTACAAAGCCGAGAATCCTTCCAGAGGGATGTACAGGAACCCCAGTCTCCCATGTATAGCCCATTTTTTCGGTCAGCTGCCTGAATTCAGCGAAACATCCATGAATGTCCCCTATGATATCGATGTTCATTTGACACATCCTTTGTTTGTTTTGTATATGTTTATGGTATTAGTATAGTATTATTTAAAAAATAAAATATAAACGAAGAAATGAAAAATTTGTTTTAGGAGGTGTATGGTTATGGAGGAGATGAAGGACCGGGAGAGGGAGCGGGAGAGTAGTCAAGTGAATAACGAGTTTTTGCTTGAAGCGCTTAAAACGGAAAATCTAGATCAGTTCCGTACGGAGTTCCTCGAAATGCATCCTTATGATCAGGCTCAATTTTATACAAGCTTGTCAGATGAATTCAGATCCGTCATTTACACATATTTGTCACCGGAAGAAATGGCAGACCTTTTTGAGAATATAGAAATAGATGAAGAGGATTATGAAAGCCTGTTGGCTGAAATGAATCCTTCTTACGCAGCCGATATGCTTTCCCATATGTATGCGGATGATGCTGCTGACGTCCTGAATGAAATCAATGATGAGCAGGCCGTCAGCTATTTGACCATCATGGATGATGAAGCGGCAAGCGAAATCCAGGAACTTCTGAATTACGAGGAATCTACGGCAGGAAGTATCATGACGACAGAGTTCATTGCCATTGAAGCAAATGAAACGGCTCGATCAGCCATGCAGATCTTAAAAAGGGAAGCTCCGGATGCGGAAACGATATATTATGTGTTCGTTACCGATCAGGAAAAGAAGCTACTTGGTGTTTTATCGCTCAGGACTTTGATCATTGCAGATGAAGATGCTTTAATTGGTGATTTAATGGATGACAGGGTAGTTTCCGTACCTGTATCTGAAGACCAGGAAGAGGTGGCACGAAAAATAAGGGACTATAACTTCCTTGCCGTGCCGGTCGTCGATTTCCAGAACCATTTGTTAGGGATTATTACGGTTGATGATATCATTGATGTCATGGATGAAGAGGCATCCGATGATTATTCTAAACTCGCCGGTATATCTGATCTGGATCATGTTGATAAGAGTCCATTTTCAGCTGCAAAAAAACGGCTGCCATGGTTGGTCATCCTCTTGTTCTTAGGCTTGCTGACTGCGAGTTTGATCGGGCGATTCGAAGAGACACTAAGCCAAAAAGCGATTCTGGCTGTATTTATTCCATTGATTGGCGGCATGGCTGGAAATACAGGAACACAAGCATTGGCAGTGGCGGTCAGAGGAATCGCAACAGGTGAATTAGAACAGGAAAGCAAGTGGAAACTAGTCCTTCGAGAGGCTGGAACTGGCCTTATTATTGGTCTGACATGCGGAATTGCCATCATTTTCATCGTCTATTTTTGGCAAAAAGATTTAATGCTGGGGTTATTGGTCGGTATTTCGATTTTCATAACTCTGATCGTTGCCACACTTGCCGGTTCAATCGTCCCGCTTCTCATGCATAAAATGAAAATCGATCCAGCAGTAGCTTCAGGTCCTTTCATTACAACTATAAATGACCTTATCAGTATTCTTATTTATTTTGGATTAGCAACATTATTAATGGGTTATTTACTATAAGTCAAAGATGGCCCTCCTGGAGGGTCATTCCCAGAGGACTTTAGAAAACGGTGTTTTTATCAAAGGAAATTTGATATACTGTCATTGGTAGCAGGTACTAATAACTTGTATTAAAAATAGGAGGTCACATACGATGACTTTTTCATTAGAGGGAAAAACGTTTGTCATAATGGGTGTTGCGAATAAAAGAAGTATTGCTTGGGGAGTTGCCCGTTCCTTACATAAAGCAGGTGCAAAGATGATTTTCACTTACGGAAAAGACCGTACGGAAAAAAGCGTTAGGGAACTATCTTCTACATTGGAAGGGGAGCCCTCCATCATTTTACAATGTGATGTAACGAAGGATGAAAGCATTGATAAATGTTTTGCGACGATTAAGGAAGAAACAGGTATCATTCATGGCGTGGTACACAGTGTCGCATTCGCTAACAAGGAAGAACTGGACGGTGAGTTCGTCAATACGAGCCGTGAAGGGTTCTTGCTTGCCCATAATATCAGTTCATTTTCTTTAACAGCTGTAGCTAAAGCGGCGAAAGAAATCATGCCGGAAGGCGGCAGCATCGTCACAATGACGTATCTTGGCGGTGAACGGGTCATGCCTAATTATAATGTAATGGGAGTGGCTAAGGCTTCACTTGAAGCCAATGTCCGTTACCTATCAAGTGATCTTGGCAAAGATAACATTCGAGTGAATGCTATTTCAGCGGGACCTATCCGTACCCTATCCGCAAAAGGTGTTCGCGACTTTAATACCATTTTAAAGAAGATTGAAGAAGAAGCACCGCTTCGTCGTACAACGACACCAGAAGAAGTAGGGGATACGGCAGTATTTTTATTAAGTGACATGTCCCGTGGGATTACCGGGGAAAATATCCATGTGGATTCCGGTTACCATATAATCGGATGACAGTAAAAGAAGGGGACCGATATCGGTCCCCTTTTTTATTGATTTTCCACTCCTTTGTCTTTATGCCCTTCAAAGATAGGAGATAATTTTTGTTTACCGGTATCTTGAAGTTCTACCTCAACCCGAATTGATCTGAGCGTATCATCTTCCAAGGGGATCATTCCTTCGTTCTCAATTCTTTTCCAAGTATCATTTTCATTCCGATAAAGTATTTTAGAGAGTTTGAAGAGATCGATATCTCTTTTTTGCGTATATTGATATGTCTTTTTTATCTCTTTCTTGATTGAGCGTTTTATTTCTGATTCATATTGTTTACGCGTTATATCAATTTTCATCAATTCCACACTTGCCCTTATTTTCAGGTCCACATCAAATCGGACTTTGCCGTTTTTCTCGATTATAGGAGTGATTTTTGTCTTTTTATCGTAAAGGATGACAGATGTATCCTTTTTTGTTCCGGGGAAAAGGGTTATGCTATCACGAACGAAATCTTTATTGACTAAACGCCCTCCATTCATGACATTATTCGGCAGAAATTCTTTTATTTTATTATTGGAAATGATTGTTACACTTTCCATTAATAATGACTTCTTCTTTTTATCCTGACCGGTCCATTGCTCTGTTATTTTTAATTCTGGTATGGATACTTGATAAGCAGGTTCATCCAGTTGAATGATAATTTCTCTTAGATTAATGGGCGGGATGAAAGAACTTTGATGATAGTTATCATCCGGATCACTCAACTTTGAAAATGCCATGGAGATATTTTCAATGGGAGAAATGAGCATGGCATCTTTTATTGAATCTTTAGTCATGAAAAAGAACATCCGATAACGTGTTTCACGGTAACGGTCCAAAAAATCAACCGTATATTTGAGCCCGCCCATATTAAGCGCTTCTTCAGAAAAAATCACAAATGAGAGGTGTCCCCAATAAATACGGCGATCGGCCGTATGATATAAATTGAATAATGCTTCTTCCAAAGTGTTTCCAGTAGCTGTTCCAACATCAGCTGCGCTAAGTGAACTTGGGTCACCACCGGATTCCGATTTGGCTAATCCTTTCATATTTATTATTTGAAGGTGAACGAGGACCTTTCCGTTTTTATAATCGATACCTAAACCATTTGCATACATAAGGCGTTCAGGTTCATTGGAATCCCAACAGCCAGCTAGAACGAAAACACTTAATAAAAGAATGAAAGTGCATTTCATTTTCATTTATGTCCTTCCTCACCTTTCTTGGTAGGATCTTTTGAAGAAAAGATGGATGGTCGTCTTTTATCAAATGAGGGAGGAATGCGAAAAAGTGTTTTGACTATGTTGGACATACTCAAATTAGCGGAAACTTCCATATAAGGAACTCCTAATATCCGGATATTACTTACATATGCACATAAAAATAGAGCTAGTAGCATAAATGCGAAAAGTCCCAAAAATGAAGCGGATATAATGGCCACGAGTCTTATTAAGCTGATGACGCCAATGATCGATTGATTGACAAGAGTGAAAGTGGCAACAGCTGAGCCGGCAATGACAACAAGCATGGCCGGACTGGTTAAACCGGAACGGATGGCGGCATCCCCTATGATCAAGGCTCCCAATACACTTAATGTAGATCCAATCGAAGTGGGGAGACGCATCCCTGCTTCTTTGAAGATTTCAAAGACGATCACCATGGTAATTGCCTCCAGTGCGGTTGGAAGTGGCAGGCCCCTTCTGGACTCCACTACCGTTGCCAGCAATATCAGCGGTAGCTGGTCTTGATGAAAGGTTGTTAATGCGACCCAAAAACCAGGTAATAAAGCCGCAATAAAAATACCGAATAATCGAAGGGTCCTTTCAAATGAAGCATAAATGGACGGATATTCATTATCTTCGGATGTTTTTAAGACAATGAAGAGGTTGATTGGTGTAATCATTGTGTAGGCAACACCATCAATTAAAATTAAGAGCCTTCCTTTTAACAGGCATTGTACGGCAAAATCCGGCTTTCCCGAATAGTCATGCCTAGGGAAAAGTATCGATGGCTTTTCTTCAATCAATTCCATAAATTGATTACCGCCATATATCCCATCCACATCGATCGCTTCTATTTTTCGAGATATCTCCTGAACCATATCGAGATTGGAAATGTCGTCCATATATAAAACTGCGACTTTAGTCAAAGTTCGCTTGCCCACCTCGAAATATTTAACACTCAAGGAGTTTGTTCGCATTCGCTTACGGATTAAAGCGACGTTAATGGATAAATCTTCTATGAAATTATCTCTAGGGCCTTTAATCGTGACTTCGGCAGATGTTTCCTCAGGGTTGCGTTGGGGACGCTTAGAAATATTAGCGGATAATAAATATTCGAATCCCTCAATGAGAAGGATTAACTTCCCAGAGTAGATATCTGCAAATAACTCTTCTTTTGTGTTAACTTCGGCGAGTTGAGGAAGGTAAAGGGAGTCCTTTAACTCCTCAATCGTCAACTTCCCCTTTGGGTACTTTTGAAAAAATAATGTTAATCTTTCAAAAACAAGATTATTTAACAGTTCGGTATCGATAAGTCCTTCACATCCTATTAATGTGACTTTAAGGGGAAACTCATTACGATATAGACTGCTTTGGAAAAAAACATCTCCTGAATTTTGGAATATTTTTCTTAAATCGGATTCTTCTTTTATTTCAAGTTTTTCTATGTAATCCTTTTTACTTTTCGGCTTGGACAGTTGCTTTTTGGGTTTCTTGAACATCGGATGTGGGCCTCCTTTTGCTACGGTTGCTGGAGAAAACAAAAATACTTAAAAGGATGGAAACTGCTAAAAAGAACCAGAACGTAATCGGCATGACAAATGCTCCGATAATGTGATATAAAATTACATCACTGAAGCTGTATGCGTTGGCGACGATAAGTAAAATTGAATAGGCAAGTAGCAAAATCGTTTTGCTTCGCTTTTTTTTTATGGATAGCACTTCCAGTGATAAGAATAAGAAAAACGATACTCTTATGAAGGCTCCGGTTAACCATTGGTAAATCGAGAGGAAATCAAGATGCTCAATGAATCTGCCTAAAGTCACCAGTCCCCATTGTTCAAATGCCGGATACTTTTGTCTGGAAGCCTCCAGTGGACCGAACTCCGTAATGGAACCAATTAGGGGTCCAAGGATTAGCCAGGTGAGGATAATGGCATTTAATGTAAACACCTTGAATTTTAATTGGCCATGGACTTTCTGCTGCATGAATAATATGACAATCAACTCAATGAGTCCGGACAAAGGATAAATCATCCCAGAAACAACTGGAGACCAACCATTTTCCATAATGGGCTTTAATAGTGAAAAATCCTTAAATTGAATATTTGCGATCGCTACAAATATTCCAAAAACGATTACCGCAGTCAGTACGAATGTGTTCGTGATAACAATCGTTTGAATGTTAGTGGAAGCAAGAAAAAAACATAATCCCGTAAAAAGGATTATTTCGAGAATTGGTGGCGTTATGGGCAAATAGGAAACTTTTGTCCACACAATCATCTCTTTCAACGACACTGCAGCTAATGAAGCGAAAAAGATACTCGTGGCAATGGATAAAATTTTGCCTGATGCCATTCCGATATTCGTTTCCACCCATACAAATATGTTGGTCTGTCCGGTGGATTTGTGTATGTAAAACAAAAGTAAACACCATATCAATATCAATCCTAGAGCAAGCAGTACGGAAATCCATCCATCCCGTTTTGCACTTGGCAGTAAATGAGGAAGGATCGTGACATGATTTTTTAAACCGACAGCCGTGATCACGATTAAAGATAGTTGTACAGTTGAAATTTTTCCGCTTTTTTTCATCTTCGGAGCTCCTCCTTTAACAGCCATTATTTATTAGTTTTCTCCACTAATGCCCAACATATCCAAGCTTGGTTGATGTCCTTTTTTGAAGGAGTGTCACATCTCCAGCATAAAGAAGGGTGAGTTTCATATAAATGATACATAGAGCGGATATTCATTGTTTGCGAGAATCGGCATAAAGCTGCTTTCAACCCTATTCGAGAAAAAGAAGGAGGGGTATCATGGACGTGGGAAAAATTGGTGTGCCTTGTGCTGATGGAAAACAAACTATACAAAATACGCTGAAGAGACATATCAATTTACATGGAAAAAATATCAATACTTCATATACCGCCGAGGAATTGGTGGAGCTATTGTCCCGACTTCCAGCCTTTGCACCTAAGCCTGTTTGTAAGTTCATTATCAATGACCGTACACTATTCGGGAAATTGGAACAAAAAAAAGAATCCAGTTTGTTCATAAGGCATAAATTCGGGAAAAAAGTTGTCCAATACCAAATGGAACAGCTGCAGTCCGTGGATATTCTGAAATATTAAGGAGGGTTTTCATGTCAGGGAAAAATGGCGATAAGGAATCCAAACCACTTATATATGTCGATCAAGCAAAAATATCAGATCTGCGTGGAAATATGCAAAGTGATTTTCGAACGAAAAAGGCTAAACCTCAAGACAGCGCTGAGCCGGAACTTCAGGAAGAGGCCGAGCATAAAGAAGAAAAAATCGAACAGGTCAAACGCGAATTTGGTGTTTATGATGCCATGAAGGAAATTGAAAAAGAGATTACGGGATTAAGGAAAATCACGGAAGAATATGTCCCTGAGCAAGCTCCGGTTGAAAAAATGGAACATCCTGAACAAATAGAACAGGAAAATGAAAAGCCAGTTAAGAGAAAAAGGAAAAAGGTGGAGAAGAAAGAATCTTCCCGTGACATCATTTCCCGCCTATCCAATCATCAAGGTTTTCCAAAACCATTATGTGAGGCTGTAATTAACGGAGAAAAGCTTCGGTTTCATGTGTTGGGCATGAGAGGGGAATCAGTGAAAATTAAAAGAGGGAACCATATCCGTTTCGTGGGTCTGCCGGATATCATCGATGCCAAAATAATTGAAGAATCCAAGTGAAGGAGCAATATTAAATGTTTCCCCCACAAAGTGAATTTACCTTATTTATCATATTAGGCTTGGCTTCCTTCAGGCTGACACGCTTGATCGTTTTCGATAAAATCATGGAGCCGCTGCGCAGCCCCTTTTTTAAAGAGATAGAGGAAAAAAATGAAGAAGGAATTGTTGAAATATTTTTAATGCCCAAAGAAAAGGGTCTGCTGGGGTGGATGGGTCAATTGCTAAGTTGTTTTTGGTGTGTGGGTGTCTGGGTCAGCCTTTTTCTGGTTTTCCTTTATATCCAACATTGGTTTATAGGCGACGTACTGATATTGATCCTTGCCGTTGCAGCAGTAGGAGCGATAATTGAGGTCATAATCAGCAAAATTATGGACATTTGATTGGAAACAACTTGTCTTATCATTCATATAGTATGATATAGATCTTAAAGGAGGAGTCATGAATTGAATCAGAAACAGAATAATCCATGGGCATATGCAAAACCGATAAAAAAAGATCAGCCAATCAAAATCAAGAAAGATTGTGGCTGTAATAATAACAATAAAAATAAAGGCTATTGAGTGAAAAAACCCTTCCATTTTGGAAGGGTTTTTTATTTCCTAATCCTACCATTCATAAAAAAACCGTTAAACAAGAAAATAACAATAGAACGATAAATTAGGATGTGATTCTATGTTCAGACAAGGAAGATATTTTAAGGGAAGCTGGCTGATTTTTATAGTTGTTTTGTGTGTGCTTACGGCGTGCAGCAATCAGAATGATGGAAAAACGGAGAATTTCGCGATGATTAAACGTACGAATCCTGAACCGATGGATATCATTAATGGAATGGATGAGAAGGATGAAAAGGGACTGATTTCAAAGGTAAAGGAAACAGTTGCTAATGAAGACACAATCTATGATGTGATCGTCGTGAAAAACGGGAAAAAGATTATCGTCGCTTATAAAGTTAAGCACTTACAACGTTTTCATATGAAGAAAATCGAAAAGACTGTGACTGAAAATCTGGAAGAAAAGTTTCCAGAGAATGATTTTATTGTTTCAAGCGATTATAAAATCTTTTTGGAATCAGTAAGGTTGAACGAGTTACTCAAGGAAAAGGATGTTCCCGAGAAAAAGGCAAGGAAGAAGTTCAAGGAAATTGAAGAACTTCAAAAAGAATTAATTTAGAAGAGAGGTTCAACACATGAGCGGCAAGGATAAAACGACCCCAATACAGGATGCGTATCAAGAGCTTCAAGGGAAGCATGAAATTAAAAGACCAATAGTGAAGAATTGTTTGAAGGCCTTTTTAGTAGGTGGCATTTTCTGTATAGTGGGACAAGCCATTTCCTACTTCTATATTTATTTTTTCAACTTTACAGAGCAGACAGCTGGAGGTCCGACAACGGCTACCATGGTGTTTCTGGCCCTTTTGATGACCGGTTTCGGATTTTACGACCGCATTGGCCAGTTTGCTGGGGCAGGGAGTGCCGTCCCTGTCACTGGGTTCGGTAACGCAGTCATTTCTGCAGCAATCGAGCATCGGACGGAAGGTTTTGTACTTGGAGTTGGATCCAATATGTTTAAATTGGCCGGATCGGTTATTTTATTCGGAGTATTTTCAGCCTTTGTCGTGGCGTTGATAAAAACGATTTACCTAATGAGTGGGGGCTAAGCGGTGTTAAAGGGAAAACAAACATGGATGTTCACCAATAAACCGGTCATCTTGGAAACAGGGGTAACAGGGGGGCCATTTGAAGCTAATGGAGAAATCGCGGGAGATTTCGATATTCTTTACGACGATTTATGGATGGAGCAGGATTCATATGAGAAGGCTCATCGCCATTTGATGGAGAAAGCGGTAGAGCTTGCTTTGGAGAAAGGGGAGATTGACAAGGAGCAGGTACAGTTTTTCTTGGCTGGTGATTTAATCAATCAGGTTACACCGACAAGCTTTGCGGCAAGAACCAATGGAATTCCATATTTCGGCTTGTTTGGAGCCTGTTCCACATCGATGGAAGGTCTTGCTCTAGCTGCCTTCATCACTAATTATGGCGGGGCTAACTATGTGTTGACAGGTGCATCGAGCCACAATGCAGCTGTTGAAAAACAATTTCGCTATCCAACTGAATATGGCGGGCAAAAGCCACCTACAGCCCAATGGACGATAACAGGAGCAGGGGTGGCGCTGGTTGCTCCTAATGGAAGCAAGCAAGGGGAATATCCACATATTGTCTCGGCCACTATTGGTAAGGTCATTGACATGGGATTGAAAGATCCTTTCAACATGGGGGGAGCAATGGCCCCGGCTGCAGTCGATACGATACTTGCCCATTTCAAAGATACTGGTTTGACCCCGGATGATTATGATTTCATCATTACTGGGGATTTAGGTCAAATAGGGAGTGAGGCAGCCCATGACTTATTGAAACAAAAGGGCTGTAATATCAATCAGGAAAAATTCAAGGATTGCGGATTGATGATTTTTAAAAAGGACCAGCCTGTTTTGGCTGGCGGGAGCGGTGCGGGATGTTCGGCAGTCGTTTTATACGGTCATATATTAAATGAAATGATTTCCGGTAAATATAAAAAAATCCTGCTTGTCGCAACAGGAGCGTTATTGTCGCCGCTTTCTGTCCAGCAAAAAGATACGATTCCGTGCATCGCCCATGCAGTGTCCATTGAGTATGGGATGAATTCATGAAAAAGGAGGGATTTCGATGTTAGCAATGTTTTTTTGGGCCTTTGTCATCGGTGGCTTGATTTGTGTAGTAGGCCAGCTGCTTTTTGATGTTGCTAAGCTGACCCCAGCACATACGTTAAGCTTATTCGTTGTAATAGGAGCTGTTCTTGGCGGATTTGATTTATATGAGCCGCTGGTTGACTTTGCCGGTGCAGGAGCAACCATACCGATCGTTTCGTTTGGGAACTCGCTGGTGAACGGGGCGATGATGGAATCGGAAAAACATGGGCTCGTTGGCGTACTGACAGGTATGTTTGAAATTACGAGTTCCGGTATCTCTGCAGCAATCATTTTTGGATTCATCGGAGCATTGGTTTTCAGGCCAAAAGGATAAAATTAGCGAAATAGGCAGCCTTGGAATGGGACATGGCCTATACATATTTGTCCAGACCTACATATGTTATCAGTAAGCTTTAGCGAGAGCGAGGTGATATGTATGTTTGGTTTTGGTGGCTACGGTTGTTGTGGCGGCGGCGGTTATGGATACGGCGGCGGATATGGCGGAGGATACGGCGGCGGTTCTACTTTCGCGATAATCGTTGTATTGTTCATCCTATTGATCATTGTAGGGGCTTCTTTCTGCTAAGGCGTAAAAGGAATAGGCAGAAGAAGCCTATTCCTTTTATTTTTTTTGTATGGGCCTAGCACTTTTTTCTGATAATGCCATAGGATAGGTACAGAAAAGGGAGGGGCTTAAGTATGGATAATAACTTTTTTAAAAACATAGAAGGTAAAACCGGCGTAAATATGAAAGATGTATTAGAATTGGCAAACTCGCTGCAAGGAGCCAACTTCAAAGATGAAACAACGGTTAGAAACGTCATTAAGCGTGTTTCAAAAATAGCGAATAAACCGGTCAATAAGGAAACGGAAGATAAAATCGTTCATTCCATCGTAGCTGAAGGGAATAAACTTGATTTCGGGACGATATCCAATATGATAAATAAAAAATGAAAAAGGGCCTGCTATCATGCAGGCCTTCAGACTGCAGACAAACTTGAAAAAAAGCGAGTTTGCCTGCAGTTTTTTAAACTAAAAAAGTCCATTTGCAAGATTTATAGTATCGGCTTTTGGTCAAAGCTTCAGAAAACGTGATGGATGGGCAGTCCGTCCGCGTCTAGTTTGCAGGATGGAAAGGTAAAGGTCCTTTTTAGCCCTCGTTGCCGCTACATAGAGCAATCGTCTTTCCTCTTCAAGAGGGGATAGTTCCCCTTTTCGGTAAGATTCAAGTGCGAAATCATGAGGAATGCTGCCATCGACAGCAGCAAGGACATATACGGTTTGATATTCAAGCCCTTTGGAACGATGTATGGTGGTAAGCTGTATGGCGTCCTTAAAGTGTTTCGATAGCTGTTTAATCTCTTGGACCATCGCAGTCATATGATCGACATGTTCAATGAAAGCGGCGACGGTTGGAAAACGATTTGCCGCCACCTTTAAGTCACGGATGTCATCGGATCCTTTTTCCAGGTTCGCATCATTACCGCGTTTTTTTACATATTCCTGGTATCCTAAATCTTTCTCGATGATCTCTAACGCTACGAGTGGCGACATAATTTTTAAAGACCGAATCTGTTCAGGAATCGTTTTTAATTTTCGTTCTTGAAAAGCATGTCCAGTCTTAACAAAAGCAAAGGCATCGATGAAGTCACAATCCTGCAATATTGTCATTGCTTTTAACTCTTGTAATATACTTTGCTTTAAGAATAGGGAGGAAAGGACTTCAGATGCTGCCTTGCTGTCATGCGGGAACAAACTCAAGCGCATAAAGGCAAGCATGCCGCGAATGACCTTGCGCTGATAAAACGAATCCGCATCCTTTTCAATGACGAATGGCAGATTGGAAGCGGCAAGCCGTTCAAAAATGGCCCTGGACATCGTGTGTGTCCTGTACAATACTGCAAAGTCCCCAGGGTTTGCTCCCTTGGATATTTTCTCTTGGATATCGGATACGATCATCGTCGCTTCCAATTCTTCATCATAAGGATAAAATAAAACAGGTGGATTTCCTGAATCATGCTGTGCCCTCATCTTTTTCTCCATCCGGTTCTGGTTTCGCTTGATCAAGCGGTTCGCAGTAGCGACAATTTCATGGGAAGAGCGGTAATTCTCCGTCAGCTTCACCACTTGGGATCGAGGGAAGTCATGATTGAAATTCAAAATATACTTCGGATCGCTTCCGCGGAATGAATAGATGGATTGGTCATCATCTCCAACCGCACATACATTTTTTGATTCAGCAGAGAGGAGTTTTATCAATTCATATTGAACTTTATTGATATCCTGAAACTCATCTACCAAAAAATAGTTAAACCTTTGCTGATATTTCTTTAAAAAATCTGGGTGATTTTTTAAAAATACATAACAGCCTACAAGCATATCATCAAAATCATACTTCCCTGTTTGCTGTTTATATTCTTCATATTTCTTATATAAAAATAAACACGATTTCTCCCAATCGTCCTTAGGTTGAATATCTTCTGGAAAGGCCAAAGAGTTTTTCCAAAGCCCGATTTGTTGAAGGGCCTGATCATATGCAAATTCCTTATCATCAAGTTCCAATTCCCTGCCAGCCTGTTTCAATACCTTTTCTTTTTCCCACTCCCACTTCAATAGGAAATCGCGCTGCCATTTGGCTGGTTCGTGGAAAATCAGGATTTTATAAAAGATGCTATGAAAGGTCCCGCTAACGATTTGAGAAACAAGGGAGGGCGTCATATAGGGATAACCGAGCAGACGCTGCTGCATTTCCTTTGCGGATTTCGCTGTAAATGTTACAAGCATGATACTTTTGGGATCAATCTTTTTCACTGTGAGCATATAGGCAGTGCGTACCGTCAATACGCGTGTTTTCCCGCTGCCTGCTCCTGAAAGGACAAGGATGGGTCCATCGATCGTCATTACCGCTTTGAGTTGCTCTGCATCGAGAACAACCCCTGAAGAGGATAATTCTTGAAAGTATGGTTCCTCTGATTGTGCCATGTCATATGGTTTATCTGAATATTTCGGATTGCCGGTTATGGGGCGGCTTTTAAGGAAAGGTTCGGTAATGGTTTTCGTTTCAGTAATGGTTCGTGATGTTGGAATCCTAAATCCATTCTGTTCCATATATTCTAAGGGCTTATCTTCATTTATGGATTCTGAAATTGGCATTTCACAGGGTCCCTGCGATGGGTCGCTATGATAAAAATAAGGTGTCTCATGGATTCCAATAAATAATTTCACTGGTTTATGACAAATGATACAAGAAAGCTGATCACGTTTTCCTTTTTCAAAAAGTGTCTGCAGCTCACCAGCTGAAACGGTATGTAAATGTACGATTTCATTGCCAGATTTTGCTTGATTCATATAAATGGATACCTCTAATCTATTAAAAATATCGGCAATACTCATCATACCAGAAGATTAGGAAAAAAGAATGTGGAAATCATGTTTAAATATTGTTCTGGCAGGGGAATTAAATGACAACATAACTATTTCAATATAAGGAGGGGTTACTATGGGATATATAGCACCTGTCACACAATTTGATTATATTCAATATGCCCACCGAACGGTCGAAGCTGCAGGGAAAGTAAGAATTGTTAAAGGAGCGTCACCCATTCAACCCATCCGTTTTGATCAGGTGTTGGAAAGGGAAAGGGAAAGCGTTGAAGGATTAAATCAAATTCAAGATAATGTTCGGGTAAGTGCATATGGAGCAGGCACATATCAACATGAAATGGGCAGGAGCGTCAGGAAAGATTTAACGGCTGGAATGACAGGAAAAGGCAGGTTCATCAACGAAATTGTCTAGTTCCTCCAGAAAGACAAAAGAGGACACGTGAAGTGTCCTTTTTGTGCTGACTTCTTAAAGAATGTCTATTTCCACGATTAGGGCTAACAATAGTTGCAATAAAAGTTGGATGTTTAGAGCGATTTGTGCATCAGTTGTTGTAATGTCGATATCACGGCTGTTTTCAACAATTGTTTTTTGGCGCGTGATTTGTTTAACATTAGAAGATTGGATTAATTGTTGAGTGATCTTATCAGCATTATCAGCATCTGCAACGGAAATGCTTACGATGACTGCAATTGCAGCTTGTAGAGCAGCTTGTAGTGAGAGGGCCGCTTTAACATCCGTTGAAGTGATATTTACATTACAAGAATCTTTAATGTAAATAAGTTCTTCAGAAAGCTGAACTTGATTATTATCCTGTCTTGCGTCTTGGTCAATCTTTGTGTCATCGTCGTTACAGAATCCTGAAAGGGGATGCCTGGAAGCGGAATCTAGAGCCGACCATGACCTTTCAGAGTCATCATGTGTGTTACAATTGCTACGATATACATTTTGGTTCATGTTGTTTTTTCCTCCTTAGGTTTTATTCCCTATTAAAATATGCTTTGATGGTTAATCGGGTTGGACGAATAAATCAGTTCATTCGTCTATTTTTTAAATACTTAGAGAAAGTATTAGTGTGTGGGGGATGAATAATAAAGAAGCTGGAGCTTTAGGAATGAAATGTAAGTGCTGCTATGTCTCGGTTTACTTATTTCTCGCCAGCAAGTAAGGTGATTAGGTGATATGGTGCGTCATTTATTTTTGGAATCCGTGAATTTGTTGTGAATGGAATTGGTAACTGGATTAACATCATGTTCCGTGATGTTCTTTTCTTGGTTTATGATTTTTAGTGATTGCTCTTGTAAATAACGAACGGTTTCTTTAAGGTTGTTTCTCTCTTTTTCAGTTAGATCGACCTTTTCCTTTTTGAAACCATGTTTTCTCAAAGTCCTCGAAACCAGCAGCTCCATCAGTCTTTTTTGAGACTCATCCAGGTTAAAATCATTGTTACCCATAAAATTTTCCCTCCTTCTTGCTTTCTATATATAGACTATGTATTTTTGATGAGATTGCCATTGAACGGAAATGGTTTTTTTCATAAAACGATAATTTAAGTCCATGAACGAACAAAAAAAGCTGTCCAATCAGAAGACTGAAAGGACAGCTTTTTTATATCAAAAAATGGTTTTCTTCATCGTTTTATGAGGAATGCCAGCATCCATGAATTCGTCGGAAACGATCTCATAACCTAATTTTGAATAAAAAGGGATGGCATGCACTTGGGAATCAAGCTTTAATTGAGGCACTTCCTGCTGGATTGCGTATTCCTCAATAGCATTCATGATCATGGCGCCGGCACCATTCTTACGGCCCGATGACAGTACACAAATGCGCTGTACTTTACCGATGTTGTCAATGACCCTGAAGCGGCCAGCACCGATTGGCTCATGCTGCTCATCATATAAAACGAAATGTGTGGAATCTTTTTCATATTCATCGATCTCTTCTTCAAGAGGGACGTTTTGTTCTTGGACGAACACTTTTCTTCGAATCATATATGCGTTTTCAAGCTCTTGGCTGTTCTCTGCGATTTTTACAAACACGAAATCATTCAGCTCCTAATCTAAATGTTTCATAAACGGTCCATGCCCCATCTTCAAGTTGATACAGCAAGTGAACTCGTTTCACCTCTTCTTCATGGCTGATGTCAAGCATGCTTAATTGGCCTAAAACATCAGAATGCTCATTATCGGATAAATCTTGAGCGATTGTAATATGCGGGACAAATGCATGTTCACTTTCACTTTTTATGAAATCCTCATTGTTAAGCGCATCATGCAGCTCTTGAAGCCCTTCGGATAATTCTACTTTGAAATAAATCGTATTGCTTACGGGTTGGAAAGACTTCGTTTTGGTTACGCTCATCGTAAAAGGTCTGCACTTTTGAGCGATGCCTTTTAATTGTTCCGCGATTGTTGAAATTTCCATATCCGTCGCTTCGAACGTTGGTTTAAGCGTTAGATGCGGTGGTATGAAAGCATACTTCGTATCATACCGTTTGCGATAGGAGTTAGCTAAATCTTGAAGTTTTTTTGAAGGGAAAATTGCAACACCATATTTCATAAATAAAACCTCCTGATATTTTTTATTGTTGTATTATAGTTGGACATGTTTTTTTCTTGAAACCATCCCAAACAGATGATTTCGAGTAATTAGAACATTTCCAATAGTGCTCGTTTCAAATCTGCCTGCCAGTATTTCCAGGTATGATTACCTTCAAATTCTTCATAGAAGCAAGGAAATCCTTTTTGGTTTATTAATTTATGCAATTCCCTATTTGGTTCTATGAAGTTTGCCTTATTGCCATCCGTCGTCGGTACATCCGTTTCACCGGTCCCGATCACATGGTAAAGTTCGAGGAGATGCGGATCCTCAAAATTACGTACAGCATCCATTACTGCTTCATTGGCAAGCGGGGACTGCATGATGCATTTACCGAATGTATGCGGATACTGCAAAGCGGCCAATAGAGAAACTGTACCGCCAAGAGAGTCACCGATCAAAGTTCGACCATGTCCCATTTGATAGGTTGGGAATTCATCATCTAAAAACGGAACTAGTTCATGGGCAAGAAAACGTATGTATGCAATATGCTGTTCCCCGTCCGGATGATATTTGCGCCTGCGGTCAAAGCGGTCTTTATAAGGAATGCCGACAATGATGATATTCTCGATCTCATCGTTCCCTAACAGTTCATCTGCTACCCGACCGATTCGGCCCATTTGAAAATAATCACGGCCATCCTGAGCAATCACAAGCGAATATTTATACAATGGCGAATAATTAGCAGGCAAGTAGACAAGCAATTCCAATTCTTCTGCTAAAGCTTCGCTTTTAAACATGTACTCTTTAATTGTGCCTTTGCGTAAACTCATTCTCCCGCACCTCAATGATAATTAATAATGAAAAACAACTTACTTGATTATTTTAGCATAGCCTTGCAACTTTTTCCCGCGACAAGAATTTGGAATATAAAATTTTTGTTATATTTTCTAAAAATTTAAATTATAAGGTGTTATAATACAAGGATATAGAAAAATAATACAAAAAAAGGTGGCGAATAAAATGGCAGATGTACACGTGCACAGCAGGGAAGTGACAAAGGCGGCTAAACGAACATTATTGGAGCGTGGTGTCAGTGTGGAGGCAATTGCAAAAATCGTTTATGAATTGCAGTTCCCGTACAAGGCTGATCTTAAGCTGGAGGAATGCATCCACAGCGTTGAGCGTGTCCTGTTGAAAAGGGAAATTCAACATGCCATTTTAGTCGGTGTGGAGCTGGATAAACTGGCAGAGCAAAAAAAACTATCAGAACCCCTGCAATCGATTGTTGAATCGGATGAAGGGCTATTCGGAGTGGATGAAACGATTGCCTTTGGTGCAGTACTCGGTTATGGAAGCATTGCTGTAACAACCTTTGGCCATTTGGATAAAAATAAAATAGGCGTCATACACGAACTTGATAAGAAGCAAGAAGGAATCGTGCATACCTTCCTGGATGACATCGTTGCAAGCATTGCCGCGAGTGCCGCCTCAAGATTAGCTCATCGTCTGAGAGATGAAGAGGAATCGTTAACTGAACAGGAAAAGGACATCCAGGAAGAAGAAGAGTTAATAGGTTGAACCTTGAAGAGCAATGTTCAGCCAGACCTGTAAAACCTGGCCTTAATGAGGCGGGCAGAAAGGATGTTGGCTACTTTAAATGTCCGTTTTGTCTGCCTTAGAAAACAGAATGCGTGAATATGGCCTGGATAAATTTCAAGCACCTGGATTTTCCGTTGTGTAATCTTACCTTGTTCGGAGAGATAAATTATTTCTAATGGAGCATTTTCTTCCATATGTTTACGAAGTATATATTTCATTCCCGGTCACTCCTTTGCTGACTTGCTTGCTATCATTATATGCGAACATACGTTTTGTATGCAAGTGAAAAGGGAACCTTGGTTCTGTTTTGTTGTGAGGGTAAATGGAAGAAGATGAAATTATAACTTTTTTAATATTATATGTAGAGTTTTTAACAAAAAAACAATTTATGTACTCAATTTCTGACCTTTCTTCTAACAGTCCTCTTAGAATCTCAGTAGCTAGGTTCTTCATCAACCAAAACTGAAGTGGGATTATACCTCACCTCATTTTCAGATTGAGAATAAAGAATATGTTTCCCCGATTATATCCACAAAAATACCTTCCTTATTGTTAACGATCACCTTCTTAATAAGATATATAATCCAGTAGATTTTTGCTGTTTAAGTTAGATTTATTTTCAAATTTGTAACATATGTACAAACATCTTTTCTTTTAATGAATAAAATAACCCGAAAATAAAAAAGAAAAAGGTGATTATAATTAAAAATCATAATTCTATTTCACATTGTAATTCCTTTATAGACACCACATATCTTAATAAGAAATGTGTGCAAAAGAAACCGGATGATTGTCATAGCTGCCATAAGAAACACAATGACTGTATATGTCACCAAAAGAAATCGGATGATTGTCATAGCTGCCATAAGAAACACAATGTCTGTATTTGCCACCAAAAGAAATCGGATGATTGTCATAGCTGCCATAAGAAACACAATGACTGTATTTGTCATCAAAAGAAACCGGATGATTGTCACTGTTGTCATAAGAAACACAATGACTGTATTTGCCACCAAAAGAAACCAGATGATTGTCACTGCTGTCATAAGAAACACAATGACTGTATTTGTGTGCAAAAGAAACATGATGACTGTCATTTGTGCCATAAGAAACATAATGACTGTATTTGTCATCAAAAGAAACCGGATGATTGTCATTGTTGTCATAAAAAACACAGTGACTGTACCTGTGAGCAAAAGAAAACCGATGACTGTCATTTGTGCCATAAGAAACATAATGACTGTCACTGTGACAATAAGAAACATAATCTAGTAAGAGCATCTGCGTTCAGGGCTAATAAGAATACACCACAACTATACGAAGCAGCGTTAACTCCCTCTGTAAAAGTTTTATTCCAAACTGAACAGTTTGATTTAGCGGATGAATATAATCCGCACATATCAACATTTATTCCAACTAAGGATGGAATTTATGAGATAACAGCAAAAGTCTCGTTTTGTCCGTCAAAAAGTAAAAGCAATGATTCCTCAAAAAACAAAAAAGATAATTGCAAATGTGATTATTGCAGTAAAAATAGTTGCAACTGTGATTATTGCAGAAAACATCATTCTTCAAAAGACAAAAAAAGGAGTTCTTCAAAAGAAGGATATGTCGCATCCATTTCCATTAACGTAAACGGAGATAATTTAGATATTGTTAATGACTTCTTGGAGAAATCAAGACCTATTGGACTATCGGTTACTACAATCCTTCAGTTACAAGCAGGAGATCGGGTACAAGTATTATTTAGTGCAGATGTAAACGGAGAAATTTTAGCAGAAGCATCTTTAACAAACTTTCAGGCTGCTAGATTCCCTTCTCCAATGTAAAGATCTTTCTGCTTTAGTCTTAGATTGAGTAAATGGAGATCATATTTGATAATTAAAGTTGAGTAAACGTATGATTAGGAGCCTTGGATTCTCCTTGAAAAAGGTGAGGTGGATTCTATTCCGAGAAATTTTTGGGGGAAGATTGAACTTTCAGGGATTAACGCCTAAGACCACACTTTACGGAAAAAAACTTTTTTAGCAAAACTACTTGTTTTATTTTGAATACCACTATATAATAAATCTTGTTCAGAAAAGAAGTCAGCAACTAAGTAAGTTTTAAACCAAGCTCTATAGAGCTTGATTACATACGACTTGTTAGCTCAGTGGGAGAGCACTTCCTTGACAGGGAAGGGGTCGTGGGTTCGAATCCCTCACAGGTCATCAACTAACAAAGGCTTAAATCCTTGATATAACAAGGATTTGGGCCTTTTTTTATTTTGTCTTACGGGATGCGTTTAGACCAATGATAGTGATTTGCTCACATTTTGAAAGCATTTTGTTGGCAAAAGGATTTTCTCGTATTAAGTGCTTATCCATCAAATACTTTCTGCTTGAGGCCGTTGTTTCTGTAATCCTTTTTTGATAATGGGACGTAAACCAAAATTCCATATAGGATGAAAAGGATTCTTTGCTCGGTTCGGCATATCGATCTTCATCCAGTGCAGTCAGAATCTTTCGAAGAGCAGCATCTGCATCTTTTTCACGAGGAAATCCACTTTTTGTTTTTTGTCTTCGTTTACCTGTAATCGGGTCCCTGCCTATGTCTACAATATATGACCAAGTATTTCCCCTTTTTTAACAGTGCCTTTCATATTGCTTGCCCCCATATCCTATTGTAGTTCGTGTTAGAACAATGGAAAGCAAGTGGTCTAATATCAGTTTGACCACTTGCTTTCGGTTCTATAAGCCGCTCTTTTCCCCATGTTTTAAGTGAGCAGCTTGAAAAGCCTTCTTGTGGAATTCGGTTTTTATTTTTTGTCTGCGTGTACCTGTTAGGGATCACTTTCAAAATCTACTATATGTCCAAGAGTTTCCTCTCTTTTGTGTACTACCGCTCAGTATGCTAACCTCCGTATATGTTTGATAATAATTATGTAAGGGAAGCTAGCCGTTCAGTTCGGTGAACTACGCACTTACGGTTTTATAAACTGCTCACTTGTTGCTGCGTCAGCCAGTTAAAAAATTCATCACGGAGCACGCGTTTGCTGCGACCTAATTTAATAAGTGGAAATGATTTTTGTTCCATTAACTCATAAGCGGTTGGCTTAGATACCATTAAAATTTCAGATAAATGTACGGCTGTTAGGATCATTGGATAATCTTCGATGTTTTTAGGCATACTTTATTTCTCCTCTTAATTTTAATTTATTAGTTTAATAGTGATTAATTAGAATTAACTTATTTAATTCGGACACATTATATTTTTAAAAACCAATCGTTTTCAAGGGGTTACTCGTAAAAATAAAAAAAATCCGATCCGGTTATTGTCTCAAAATATAAATAAGTGTACGGCTGTTAAAAATCGTTGATAATCTTCGATGTTTTTAGGAATACTTTATTTCTCCTTTAATTTTTTATTTAGTTTAAAAGTAATTAATTAGAATTAACTTATTTAATTCGGACACATTATATTTTTAAAAACCTATCATTTTCAAGGGGGGCTCGAAAAATAATAAAAAAGTAGTAATATAATGCATAGCAAAAGTAAATTTGAGAGATTTGATGGTTCCTACTTAAACTAACGGGGCAGGATAGTTACATATCCTTGAACAATTAGGATTTGATGACTCTGTTGAGCAATCGATTCCAGAGGGGTTTAAAACGGATAAATGGTATAAAAATAGTAAATGATCAGAGGTTTCACTAGCTTATTGAGAGATACTTTGGTGCATTTTTCTTATAATTTGTAAAGGATTGTACTTAAACTACCATGAAAATAAGTTTCTTTAAAAATGAAAAATGAAAATACTTAAGAAGACCCTGCTCATTCGTTTAAAAAAAAGAGGAGAGCGTTAATTAATTAGTTAGGGTTGACTGGATTAAGGTCAGTATCAGTATTGACACATTCTAACCATTTTCATTCTTTGTGGTGAATCGCTGACTTTTGCGATTCATGGATGGCTAACGGGTGCTTTAGCTTAGGATCGGAGCTGTCTTTAAGGCAGCTCTTTCTTTATTCAACAATAGGGCCATTTTCTTGAATAAGAAGTTGCATAAAATCCCACTTTTTTATACAGCCACCAGGTGCGCTTGAGTGTACGTAAACTTTGATTAAAGATAAAATCCTGCATAAACAATAAATTGTGACAGGGTGAACCCCCATATTCCCAAGGTGTTTTGTAAGAGGGAGCTTCTGTTAGGACAAATTATGTCAACCTAATATGTATACATATATACATAATTTTTGTTCTTTTTTGGAAATATAAAATTGTATCGTTTATAAGTATAAGAAAATAGCGTGGAAAAATGAGAAGTAATGAACTTTCTGAAAGTAGTAACCCTGAATTGTGAATAAGGAAGTGACCAGGAATGATTACCAGTTTTAAAGACCGAATCACGACTGATCAAGTAACTGTTATGGTAATCAATTCTATATTCGGGGTAGGAATCCTCACCTTGCCCAGAATGGCAGTAGAGAAGGTGAAAACCCCAGATATATGGATCAGCGTTATTTTAGGCGGTCTGATCGCGATGATCGCAGGAGTGATCATTGTTAAATTAAGCCAACAGTTTCCCGAAAAAACCTTTTATGAATACAGTCAAGAAATTGTTGGTAAATGGGTTGGAGGGCTACTTAGTCTGCTTATTGTATGTTATTTTTTTACATCTTGTGGGTTTCAAGTCCGAGCAGTAGCAGAAGTATTGTCATTTTTTTTGTTGGAAGGCACCCCTACCTGGGCAATCATCATGATATTTATGTGGGTAGGTCTGTATCTGCTCATTGGCGGAATAAATCCGATCGCCCGAATGTTTGAAATTATCTTGCCTATTACCGTCATCTTTTTTTTAATTGTTGCCTTTATGAGCTTCAAAATATTTGAAATTGATAATCTACGCCCGGTACTAGGTCTGGGAGTGATACCTGTACTAAAAGGAGTACAGACAACTGGTCTATCATACACTGGTTTTGAAACCATTTTGTTCCTTTTTCCATTTATGAAAGAACCAAAGAAAGCAGTAAAAGCCGTTCTAATTGGAATTTCTTTACCGTTGATTTTATATTTGATAACGGTCGTAATGGTTATCGGAGCATTATCTGTTGATGTAGTGGTCACGAGAACATGGCCGACACTTGATCTTATACGAAGTTTTGAAGTCACCGGTATGATCTTTGAACGATATGAGTCTTTGTTGCTCGTAATATGGATTATGCAAATGTTTTCTTCCTTTACGATCTTTTACTATGGTGCTGCTTTAGGACTGGCTCAACTCTTCAAAAAGAGCATTCGTCCATTTATGTATGGCTTGCTTCCGGTTATCTACATCATTGCCATGATTCCGAAAAATACCAATGACATGTTTAAATTAGGGGATTTACAGGGCAATGTCGCGATGTATTTATTCGGTTTACTTCCACTGGTGCTTCTAATGGTCTCGCGATGGAAGGTTAGAAAACATGAAGAAAAGTCATAACAATTTACAGTTTCTTTTGGTTTCGCTGTTGGTTCTTTTTCTCCTGTCTCTTACCATAGATTTCTAATAAAGCGACTTCCGATAACTATTTTCATGTAAAATAGGCAGACAATCTATTTTTTATTCCGCAATCGGGCCCGATTCTGGATTAGTTTCGCTTTTCTTAAGGAACTCCCATGAAAATTAAAAAAGCTCAATATCCAGAAAAAACCACAACAAAATAGACTCAGTAAAAACGCTTTTTAAAAAAAGGCTGAGCCTTATGAGTATCTGATTGTAGATCGTTAAACAAAAACCTCCAATCACAGCATATTAAGTAGAGGCTAGCGCGACTACCAAAAAAGGATTAATCTCCCATGAGTGCTACCCATAAAGGGCGCGACAGTCGGTGGTACACCGTGGTCGTCGGAGTCAGACTAACGGATGGGCTCAAAGGCACCATAGTTCAACGACCTTCTTCGCCAGCCATTAAAACATTATCGACATAGAGACCAATTTTCATTCTCTGTGGTGAAGCGCCGATTTTGCGCTTCATGGATGGCTAACGGGGCAGGATAGTTCATTAAGAAACGCAATAAAATCTTGGTTTTATTGATGATAATGAACGAGCAGAATTAAATTCTAACAAAGGTATATTTTATGGTAAAATAAGGTTTGTTTGCCTGGAAGGAAGGGTTGATGGAGTGTATTTAATTAATGGTAGTTTGCTTATTGGAATTGGTGTTATATGTTATTTGGCTGGAAGAGGTATTTTAATAGGGTTTAAATTAAAAAAACAAAAACAAGTATATTGGTTAAGGGAAGTTATTAATTTTCTTTTTGTTTTATACATACTTATGGTTGTTTCCGTTACACTGTTTCCATTAGCTTTATGGATTGATTTTAATATGCAAAATATTAAGTTTGGCTTAAATCTCATTCCATTTGTTGGAATTATAAACGATATTAAACAAATAGGTATTGCATATGACGGTGATACCGTGTTTATGATTAGTCTAATTATTAGAAATGTGGGTGGAAATATATTATTATTGATGCCTTTGGGTGTATTATCACCGTTAATATGGAATAAATTTAAGGGTTTTAAAAATATTGTACTATTCGGATTTGTTATATCAATTAGTATAGAATCTATACAATTTATTGAACTAATAGCAGGTGGTCGGGGAAGAACAGTTGATATTGATGACGTAATTTGTAATGTATTAGGTGTTATTCTTGGATACTTCATTTATAAATTTACGTTTAAAATAGCCTATAAATTTCAGATCGAAATATTACAAAATTTAAACTCTGGGAATTCAAGTTTGTTTGATAACGATAAAGGAACTAAAATATAAATTTTATTTAACAAACAGGTGCTTTAGCTGACGATCAGAGTTCTCTTTAAGGCAGCTTTTTCTTATGGAACTAAAGGGGCAGATTAGTTGAATAACAATTGAGCTATTAAACCTCAAAAACTGGACTATTTTTCTTAAAATTAGGAAAGATAAATTTTGAGGTGAGTTTTATGAAAAGGCTATATATATTGATTATTACCATTCCGATGTTGTTTTTTTGTTCAATTCAAGGATACGCACAACCTAAAGAATGTCCTGTGTTAAGTGAATTAGAGAAAACATCGATTAAGGATAAAAAAGAGGTAATAAAAGCGTTAAATACTTTAATACCAAAAACTTATGGAACTGGAATAGATGATTTTCCTGACATATATACTAAGTGGGATGTAGTAACAGCCAAACCTTTTCTCGAAACAGTTGGCAATAAAGATGAAGAAGACTATTTTGGAATGGCAAAGACCTTTTGTGGCAAAGTAATTGCTGAAAAGTCGTGGCTTGTACGTTTAGATTTCCCCAAAGCACCTGGAGCTAACTTAGGCCAAGGTCAAATATTTTTAGCTAAAAGTAAGGAAAAAGGATGGTTTGTTTGGTTTCAATACCATTAAGCTGCTATTCCTTATAGAACTAACAGGTGCTTTAGCTGAAGATCGGAGCTGTCTTTAAGGCAGCTTTTTCTTTATTACACTATCGGAGCAGGTTAGAACAATAAGTCCTATGGTATAATTCTGCTAATAGTTGAGTTTTCGGGGAGAAGTCAATGAATAATCAAGATTATTTTAATGATGAAAACTATACTGGTAATCACCTTCATGTAGATAATTGGAAATATGAGTTCACTCCATATATAGAAGCAATTGCTTGGGTAAGAAAAAGACAGTTCAATGGACTTGTTTTTTAATGATTTCGCAGATGATAAGGAGTTTCAAGCGTTATTTAGTGATAAAGAATACTATTATAATGAACTTATGGGTAATTTCTTGGTAATGATAAACATCAGGAAGTATACGAAATGTTTCGTAAATGGGTTTAGTGGAGTGCTATACCCATTTAGGAAGAGAGCTAAATAGAAAAGAAAGGATTTTTTCTCTCTTAATGGTTAGTTCTATTTATCATTGTATAAATGAAACCTCTTTACTAATTTCCATATTTTACACCTTCTACTTGGATGTGAATGCGTTTACATTTGAATTTGCAATGATAACGTTGTAAAATTTCCTGTTTAAATAATCAACTATGTTCACCTCTTAATTTACTAAACATATTGGTGTATAATAAATAAATCCATATAAAGACGGAGATGAATGCTTTGGTTACAATTACTGATATCGCGAAGCTTGCCGGAGTTGCTAAGAGTACAGTTTCACGTTATCTAAATAATGGTTCTGTTAGTGAGGCAACGAAAAATAAAATCGAACGTGTGATAAATGAAACCAGCTATGCTCCTAATGCCTTCGCTCAAAGTTTAAAAGCAAAGAAAACTAATATAATCGGAACGATCGTACCGAGACTTGATTCGTATGCTTCTTCTCATACGTTAATTGGCATTGATGAACAATTAAGAGAACTAAATTATCAAATGCTGATCTCAAATACCGGTCAGGATTTAGATCGGGAAATTGAAAATATTTACACACTGGCTAAGCAAAAGGTTGCGGGAATGATTTTGCTTCCATCCCAAGTTACAGACGCCCATTTAGAGGCCTTCAAAGAGCTGCACTTGCCCGTTTTACTTGTTGGTCAGCAGCATGAAACAATTCACAGCATCATACACAATGATTATGAAGCAGCATATGATCTCGGAAAACATGTGCTGGAAAAAGGTCACCGTAAGATTGCTTTTTTGGGCGTAACAGGAAAAGATATTGCTGTAGGAGTCATGCGAAAAAAAGGATTTCAGCGGGCGATAGATGAAAAATCAGACTGTGAAGTAAGGTATTATGAAACAAGCTTCAGCATAACAGATGCATTAATCAATGTCCCCTCTATTATTGAGGAATTCACTCCCTCTATTATCGTATGTGCAACTGATAATATAGCGATTGGTGCTTTGAAAGCAGCTTATTTAAGAGGTTTAAAAATCCCAGAAGACTTGTCGATCACTGGATTTGGAGGTTATGAAGTAACAGAGATGATACACCCAGGCATAACTACAGCGAAATTTTACTACAAAGAAGCAGGACAAATGGCAGCTAAAAGTATCGTAAAGCTTGTTAACGGGGAAGAATTACCAAAATTATCTCTATCAAAATATAAAATTATTGAAAGAGAAAGCGTTGACAATCGTTTACTACACCGATTATAATCAAAATGAAATCGGTTACCACATATTTCCCTTCTAAAATGTAACCGGTTTCTGTGAATCAACTTGTTGATATTATATTTTTTTGGTTTATGTTGGAACCGGTTCCGTTGCTTAATATATTCATATATTTTTTTGAATTCAAACGGAACCGGTTCCAAGTCAGCGTTTATAAACGTTTAAAAGGAGGATCATTATGAATTATAAAGAAGTATCCCAGGAAATATTGGAGGCAATCGGCGGGAAAGAAAATGTGGCAGCTGCAGCACACTGTGCGACTCGGCTCCGCTTAGCTTTACATGATGAAGATAAAGTCAATCAAGCAAAACTAGATGAGATGGATGCAGTAAAGGGAACATATTCAACTGGAGGACAATACCAGATTATTATTGGTGCGGGAACTGTTAATGAAGTATACAAAGAGTTTTCAAAGCTAACTGGACTTACTGAAATGTCGACGAAAGATGTAAAAGATGCTGGTTCGAAGAAAATGAATCCGCTTCAGCGCTTTGTAAAAATGCTTTCTGATATTTTTGTTCCTATTATTCCTGCAATTGTTGCCGGCGGTCTATTGATGGGGATTAACAACTTGCTCACAGCACCTGACTTATTTATCGCAGGGCAATCCATTGTCGAAGCTAACCCGGGATTCGCAGATTTAGCAGCTCTAATTAATACATTTGCCAACGCAGCATTTGTATTCCTTCCAATCTTAATAGGTTTCTCTGCCACACAGCGGTTTGGCGGAAATCCTTATCTCGGTGCTACACTTGGAATGCTAATGGTTCACCCTGACTTATTGAATGGTTGGGGATACGGAGGAGCCTTAGTAAGCGGTGAAATTCAGGTCTGGAATATTCTCGGATTTGAAATTGAAAAAATCGGATATCAAGGCACTGTGTTGCCAGTACTTGTTGCTTCCTTTATTTTAGCAAAAATAGAAACGTATTTGCGAAAAGTCATTCCTTCCGCACTAGACAATATTCTAACACCATTATTGACAATTTTTATTACTGGTATCTTAACGTTCACAGTAGTAGGACCGATTACTCGTGCTACAGGGAACTTATTAACAGATGGTCTAATCTTCTTATATGATGGAACTGGTTTTATCGGAGGAGCTATATTTGGACTTCTTTACGCACCAATCGTTATCACAGGTATGCATCATAGCTTTATTGCTGTAGAAACACAATTACTTTCTGATATTTCAAAAACTGGGGGCTCTTTTATTTTCGTAATTGCAGCAATGTCCAATATTGCTCAAGGTGCAGCAACCCTTGCAGTTACTTTCATTACGAAAGATAAAAAAACAAAAGGTACGGCATCTGCAGCGGGTATTTCGGCTCTTTTAGGGATTTCAGAACCTGCAATGTTCGGTGTTAACTTAAAACTGAAGTATCCATTTATTGGAGCAATTATAGGTTCAGGAGTGGCTTCTGCTTTCGTCACCTTCTTCAAAGTAAAGGCGATTGCACTTGGCGCTGCAGGTCTACCAGGGATTATTTCCATAAAAACAGATACAATTATCTTTTATATAATTGGTATGGCCATTTCCTTTGCTGTTGCCTTTATCGCAACATTCAGTTTAGCAAATCGGACAGATAAAAAAGTTGCTGCCCTTTCTCGAAAAGAAGCAGCCTAATTTATTAATATGAAAAGGGCTGTTCGAAACAAGGAACAGTCCTCTGATTTTTTAAAGGAGTCTGATCACATGGGATGGACAAAAGAACAGCGTTATCGCCGCGTTGAAGATGTTAATCAGGTAGAGCTGCAAAATTTGCAAACAAGAGTAAATGAATGCACATGGCGACAAACCTTTCATATACAGCCTTTATCCGGCCTACTTAATGACCCTAATGGCTTCTCTTTTTATCAGGGCGAGTACCATTTATTCTACCAATGGTTTCCACTTGGTCCTGTACATGGGTTGAAGTATTGGTATCATACGAAATCAAAAGATCTTGTTTCTTGGGAAAATGCCGGCATCGGGATCGCACCGGATGATTATTATGACAGCCATGGAGCCTATTCCGGAAGTGCTATTGAATATGAAGGAAAACTATATTTATTTTATACCGGCAACACCCGTGATGAGAATTGGCAAAGACATCCCTATCAATGTATCGCCATCATGGAGAAAACGGGACAAATTGAAAAATTGACCCATCCATTCATTCGGGACGTACCAGAAGGATATACTAATCATTTCCGCGACCCGAAAGTTTGGAGAGAAAATGATACCTTTTATGCAGTAATCGGTGCACAGCGGAAAGACAAAACAGGATGTGTCGTCCTATATCGTTCCTCCAATCTAGTAAACTGGACATTTGAAGGAGAGTTACAAACTGGCCTTGGAACTTTTGGATATATGTGGGAATGTCCAGATTATTTTGAACTGCAAAACTATGGTGTACTGATGTTTTCTCCACAAGGTTTGGAGCCCAAGGGAGACCTTTACCACAATATTTATCAATCCGGTTATATTATTGGCAGCAAGCTAGATACAATAACCCACTCATTATCACATGGCTCTTTTCAGGAGCTTGACAGAGGCTTTGATTTTTATGCGCCGCAAACAATGGTTAATCCTGACGGAAGGCGTATCCTTGTCGGATGGATGGGCTTGCCTGAAATCGACCTACCCACAGATAAAAATGGCTGGGCGCATTGTTTAACACTGCCAAGAGAATTATCTGTTCGAAACGGCAAACTGATTCAGCGACCAGTGCAGGAACTTCAAGCGCTACGCAGGCAGGAAACTGAAGTAAAAGGTGTTTTGAAGAACACCAAGAACATGTATGAAGAATTCAAAGGAGTATCCTATGAAATGGTATGTGAATTTGAAAACAACGATGCCGTTGAATTTGGTATTGAATTCAGGGCTGGTGATGATGAAAAAACGGTCATTAAATATGATACTGTAGAGAAAAAAGTCATTCTTGACCGTTCCTCTTCAGGTGAGACCGTTGGAGAAGCTTATGGAACAATCCGAAAATGCTTTGTGAATACCAAAAAAATTAAGTTTCATTTATTTGTAGATACCTCTTCTGTTGAGATTTTCATCAATGACGGTGAAGAAGTATTCACGAGCCGGATTTTCCCTCGTGAAAACAGAAATGAAATTCGTTTCTTTGCATTATCTGGAAGCACCACTTTTCAAGCAAAAAAATGGAGTTATGTATGAAAGCGAGAGGTAAGGTATGAGAAATTTATATGCAATCGGTGAAGTATTAATTGATTTTATCCCCCTTCAAAAAGGAATCGCACTAAAAGATGTAATGGAATTCGAGCGTGCTCCAGGAGGCGCTCCAGCGAATGTTGCTGTATCAGTTGCCAGAAATGGCGGAAATGCATCGATAATTACTAAGCTCGGAATGGATTCATTTGGGGACTTTCTTTTAGAACAATTGCAGCAAGCCGGCGTGAAAATAGATAAAATTACGAGAACGAATGAAGCCAACACAGGCCTTGCTTTTGTATCTTTGCTTGAAAATGGTGAACGTGATTTCTCTTTCTACCGCAATCCTTCTGCAGATTTGCTGCTTCATGAGACTGAAATTAACGATAGCTGGTTTGCAAACGGCGACCTCCTCCACTTCTGTTCAGTCGATTTAGTGGAAAGTCCTATGAAGCATGCGCATGTGAAAGCCATTACTTCTGTAAAAGCAAAAGGCGGAATCATCAGCTTTGACCCAAATGTCCGCCTTCCGCTTTGGACTGATCCTGAAGAATGCCGGAAAACGATTTTAGAGTTTGTTCCAATGGTTCATATTGTGAAAATTTCTGATGAAGAGCTTGAGTTTATTACCGGGATTACTGACAAAGAAAAAGCAGTTTCTTCGTTATTTACTGGTGCTGTTAAAGCAGTAATTTATACAAAAGGAGCTCAAGGTGCCGAATTATATGTAAGAGGTAAAAAATACGAATCAACTGGGTATCGCGTCGGCGTACAGGATACAACAGGGGCTGGGGATGCATTTATCGGAGGCTTGCTGTATCAGTTATTAGAAAAAGACGTTCGGCAAGGAAATCTGGAAGAAGTTCTTGAACTTCATCACCAAGAAATCCTAAGCTTTGCAAACGCTAGTGGTGCTCTTACTACGACTGGAAAAGGAGCAATCTCTTCCATTCCGGCCAAAGAAGCGATTTATCAACTGCAGCAAATCGATCAATAATGGCGCCTGCCCTACACGGAAAAGTACCGACCGATTGGCTTGCTAAGTTGATAAGGACCGATTAAAAGGCCTTGGAGCTGCGGGCGTTTTGGAGGTAGGAAATAACATCTAGGCAATTTTTGGACCGAAATCAGACCAGCTAAAAGAACAAATCAAAAAAGTGATTGCTAAAGAAATTTGCTGTTCAGCCAAAATATTAAAAATAATGGGAGGTATTACCTTGTTAAAAAACTTATTTGGAAGAAAAACAAAAATTTCGGAAATAAAATTAGTATCGCCAATTGAAGGAGAAATTTTAAAGCTTGAAGATGTACCGGATCCCGTTTTTTCACAGAAAATGATGGGAGATGGTATTGCTTTCTTTCCTATCGAAGGGAAGGTAGTGGCACCGGCTGATGCAAAAGTCATCAATGTCTTCCCGACGAAGCATGCCATTGCATTGGAAACGGCAGAAGGGCTGGAAATATTGATTCATATTGGATTGGACACGGTTAACATGAAAGGAGAAGGGTTTTCCGTTTGTGTGGCAGAAGGTGACCAGGTTAAAGCAGGAGACATATTGGTCACCTACAGCCTTGAACTGGTAAAGGAAAAAGCATTAAGTACTATTACACCGATGATCATTACCAATGGAGACATTGTGACACATTTAGAGTATCACTATAGTGGACAATCTGTAGCCGGTAAAACGACCGTTCTGGTAGTTACCTTAAAATAGGAGAAGGAGTAAAATAGAAGAAACTCGTTAAAGAACTAAAGAACATATGACCAAGAGGTGTCCACCCCAGAAATGGGGTGTTTTTATTTTGACTAAGTTGGTATCATAACTTAACGGAATTGTGTTACTTTAGGTGATAATTTGAACTTATTTTAAGTGCTATTTTGCACGTATATGATTACTGCAGTTTTCCGGGGCTGCCATTTGGTGACCTTTTTGCTTAATGAACTAAAGGGGCAGCATTCCTGTAATAACTGAAAATGAGGTTTGAACGAAAAAAGACCTCTTGATAAGATGAATGTGTCCTGAGCTGGCCAGCAAAAAAGGACAATACATCTATTTGGAGGTCTCACAATGAATTATAACCAAAATCATAAAATCTCTCAAATTACTTCTGAAACCTTAATTGTCGGAGTAGATATAGCCAAGCGCAATCATGTCGCGAGAGCACAAGATTTTAGAGGATTGGAACTGGGTAAAACGTGTTTCTTTGAAAATACGAAAGCAGGATTTCATTCGTTTCTAGATTGGATTACCCAACTTGTTAAAGGGTGTAAGTTAAATCAAGTGATTGTAGGCATGGAGCCAACTGGTCACTACTGGTTAAATCTAGCTCATCTTCTAAAAGAGAATAATATTAAGTTCGTATCAGTCAATCCACTACATGTTAAACGAAGTAAAGAATTAGACGATAATTCACCTACAAAGAATGACGAGAAAGATGCAAAAGTCATCGCACAGTTAGTCAAAGATGAAGATACGCCGAACCAACAATTCCACGAGGAATTTATGCAGAACTCCGAGTGGCCAAAAAACTTCGCTATCTTCTCAACGTTGATTTACAGGTCGTTCAGGGACAAGTTCATAACTGGCTTGATCGTTACTTTCCCGAATTTTTGACGGTATTCAAAAGTTGGGAAGGCAAGGCAGCTATTCATTTTCTAAAGCTAGAAGCTTTGCCACATGAACTTGTAAATTATACGGATGAAGAGCTCTTACTTTCCTTAAGACAAGTGGTAAAACGCAGTACTAGTACTAGAGAAGTATGATTTTATTCAAATGAAATTCGAAGAAATAGATCATCAATTAGATCAGTTATTAGACCATATCCCAGGTGTCACACAGATGTTAGAGGTGTCAGGAATCGGTCGAGATACAGTAGCAGAGTTTTTCGCAGAGGTCGGCGACCTCAGAGACTATCAACATCCTCGCCAAATCGTAAAATTATCAGGTTTAAGTTTAAAAGAAAACACATCAGGAAAGCACAAAGGTCAGACCAAGATTACCAAACAGGGACGAAAGAAATTAAGGGCTCTCTTATTCCGGGCAGCCATGATACTGGTGGCAAAGAACAAGGCTTTTAAAGCTCTTCATATATATTACACAAAACGTTCTCTCAATCCCTTAAAGAAAATGCAATCTCTGATAGCTTTGTGTAACAAGCTTATTCGAATTCTGTTTTCAATCGGTAAAAAACAATTTACGTTTCAAGAAAACAAGATGTTAAAGGATATCCCTCATATTGCAACATTTGTAGCACATCAAACAGTCGCATAGTTCATCGGATTTTTATGGTTACACGGTCATTTAACTAACACTCATTTAAAAGTGAAGCACGGATTAGTCGGCAAAGCAACTAACGTGAGGACTTAGATCCTGTGGGGCAGCATGACCGACATCCACCTCATGGAAAGGTTGAACGAAGGAATGTAGGAGCATCGACTCTGTGAGACATGGGAGGGTTGACCTCCATGAGACATGTGGATATCCTAAAGTGCGATCATAACATTGCTTAAACCAATTTTTTCCTATGATTGGCTAGTTTAGCATACACTTTTTTCGATAAACCCCTATCCTAGAGGAGTAATGCCGAGCTTACATAGATAACGGTTAATGATATGACTATGAAATCCTAAGAATTCTAAAGCAATCGTGAGATTGTGTTTAGTTTATTGAGGGAGGATAGTTCCATAAGTAAAAAAAAGAGAGCATAATTATATGCTCTTTTGACTTACATTTATCCAATTAAGATTTTTTCTTCTGCATAACGAATTTTTGATTTATCATTTGAATGAATAGCAATTGCAAACGCCATTGTCAGAGGTCCAATCCTACCCACCAACATCATAATTGTAACCAAAATACGACCGATAGGGCTCAGTTCCCCAGTAAAACCAGCACTTAATCCCACTGTACCAAAAGCAGAGACTGTTTCAAATAATATCTTGGACACACCCGGTGTCCAAAAGGGGGCTTTTCTCGCAAAACAACTTACAATGCCCCCCAGTCTGGTAATCGAATTAGGGTGACTCGTAATCGGTAAAATACCAATGGATCTCGAAATTTAACCCAATAAGAGCTTTACCTATAAATGCGAATAAAGACAGAAGTTATTTGTTGTTTCAACCAATACTGGAACAATCGGTAAATATTTACCGATTAAAATAAGTCGAGCAGTAAAAGGATATAAAGTAGTAGTAAAGTGCACTTTCGAGGTATGTATAATTTTCGGTAGTTTGTCCATACTAATAATAATTTTTCGGTAATATATCCAAATTGGTATGTATTATTTACTGGATTGGTGGCGGATAGAGAAGGATTAAAAGACATTAAAGGACAACTATTTGTAATAATTAATATTTTAAGGAACTATGGGTAAAGCCTTTTGCTTATTCGGCTAACGATGGTGGTTAAAAATAAGACCGTATTTTTGGCTTTTCTTTAAAAGGTACATAATCATATTCTTCGATAAAATCCACTTTACTATAATGTGTTGGATTACTCACTACTAAATACCATGCACGGGAATACTTCCTGGAAGCCCTGAACATGACGCATGAAGACTATGCAAAATATCAGCAAACGATGTTTCTTGGCTTGAAAAGTATAATACAATGCCTTCACTTAAAATGATGGTAGAACAATATAGAGAAGAATTACAACCCTTACCCTCCACTTCAGTATTATATAGTAAATATTCCCTTTGTTTTTAACGGATGATTTTAATACCTCAACAGTTTATTATATTGATAAAGGATGAAGTATTTAATCTACTACTATAATTTGGTAAGTCTTTAAAAGGGAAGTGATTGTTAAATGCTTTATATAAGCGATATCGGAAAGATAATTAATAACACATTAAATGAGCACAATTTGGATATTATTTATGAATTTGACAATAACCTAAGTGCACCTATGAGTTATAACGTATCGACCAATACTATAAAATTCAATTACCTTCAAGTTAACGGTTATAAAGGGAAAATTAGAATTAAAGAGACGGAGGAAGACTTTGTTAAAATTATTCTTTATCGTATGATTGGTTATTATTTAGATTTTAAGAAAAACAAACATGATTTAAGGATTTTAATGTATGGTCACGAAGAGGAAAAAGAAAAGCTGAAATCTGAAATAGAAACTAATGCTTGGGATTATGGGAGAACATTAATACCTGAACAACTATTGGAGTCGTATGATAAAGTTCGTGAATTGGATAAAATGTTAATAAATTAATGTACTCTAAGAAAATGGAGACTCGACTATAAACTAAAACAAGAAAAAGAAGCCTCCTTGGAGAATCTCTCTGGCTGAATTTTGAGTGAGAAATTAAACTGGTATCCAATAAGACAAGACCCAGAGAAAGAGGAGTTGTCTTAGAAAGATTGATGAATAAACAAATAGAAAATCAAGTTCAAAGTTCGTGCTCGGTTTTTAAGAGATATCGATTGCTTGACAAAAGAAATACACTGGTCTGAACATACCTCTGAAGAGAGGTATTAATGAACAACATATACTAGATAAAGAGGAAAGAGATTATTGGTCAAGCGGCTCCAGAGAACGATTGTGTAGATAAGTATTATGACCTGCTCATCCACGATTTGTTCATGGCAGTAATTTAGATATAGCAGACAAAATTACGATGTTTTTATCCAGCCAAACTTGAAGCAATTTAATCGAGACCAATTTCTTGCTATAAAAGATGGTATTAACAGAACCGTCAATGTTATGGGCATAGATTTGGATGCTTAGTGCTATCATTGTAATTTCGGTTTTATTAATATTTCCTTTTGAATATTTGATTTTAGGAACTGAGATATTTGGTGTTTAAGTTTTTGATAATACTGATGATCTTTCTTCGATTAACAGGAGCTTTAGTACTATAGGTGTAATAAAAGAGATTACAAGAAGTAGTCTCTTTTATTTATACATAATTAACATTAATGTTTCAAAAGCCTAAATAAATGGACAGTCAAAGGGGACACCCATAAATGAGGTCCCCCTTTCATAATGTATTACGGTAATGAAGTTTTATATTGTTCCATTAAATCACCTGCATATAAGCTTGTTATCATTAAGAAAATGGCAAGCCCAATGTATAATGAGAACCAGATGACTTTTGTTTTGAGCCTCGATGAGTAATAGGATTTCTCTTTATCCCTAATTTCAGTTTGTTCTTGCACTTCTTTAAAAAAGGTTGCTGCTATTCGTTCATAGGTGCCTATATTTTCAAAATCGGTCGGTCCGTTCTGGTATTCATTCGTATTAGCAGCATCCATTAAGGATCTATACATATTTAATTTCACCTCGGTCAGCTGTTTTTCTTTTAGTTTATTATCATCAAATAGCGGGATATGCCAACTCTTCATGTTGTTAAACTTTTCATATTGTTGGCTCGATTCCATATTCCAAATATTAACCAGGCGAATTTTTTCTTCATCTGTTGCAGCTGCATATTGTTCTAGTTGCCTCAATCCAAATTGATTCAATTCAATGATGATGTCTCTTTGATTTCTGGTTGTCTCGCTACGAATTTCTGTCCACCACTTAGAAATGCCCAATAATAAGAAAAGAATTAAGAATGGATTTGGATGGAGAAATAAATATACAACCATCCCGATAATCCCTACTACCCAAAGCTTTGTGGAGATGACTCCCACTATACGTCCTCCATCAAGAGGATGCACAGGCATTAGATTAAATAGGTTAATCATGGCTCCAAGTGTAATAACTAAAAGCCAAAATGGATTTTCCGTCATCATAAATAAGGGGATGGCTGGTAGAAATGCTAATGTACCTAATAAAGGACCTCCGAAGGCAAGATAAGCTTCTTGGTTAGCATTCTTGGGTTCTTCCTTAAGGGCAATTAATGCTCCGACAAAAGGGATGAAAATGGCATTGGATGTTTTGATGCCTTTTCTCTTTGCAGCAAGTAAATGCCCCATTTCATGGATATAAATTAGATAGACTAGGGCTACGGCAAATTTCCAACCGTAAACCAAGGCATACGCTCCTAATGAAACGAAAATAGAAATCAGGGAACCTACTTTTGCTAATTTCAATAGCGCAAACAACCATTTCATTTTTCCAAGGAAAAATAACCCGATTGCCCCCAAACCTACCCATCCTTTTTTCGATTTAGATTCTTTCAAAATGTACCTCCTAGAGTAAATGGGAAAACAGATGACCCGAGTGACACTATGTCTATCTGAGCTCCTTCTTGATTTATCATCTTGCTAATATCCTTATTATATCGTATTGGATAATCCATTTATTATCATCTTAGTGATATTTTTCTAGAATATTAACATTCAAGTATTACATTTTTTTATAATTAAGATAGAGTTCTTTCCTTAATATTTAGGGCCCTAACAGGTCATCAACTAGCGAAGGCTCAAATCCTTGATGTCACAGCATATCCAAATATCATTCCTGTGTGTTTTTATGCATTGCACAAAGTGGCACAGAAACTGCTGTGAAGGTGAATCGTTCGTTGCATGACGCTAGCCACTTTGGTACACTATGCAGAAGTGCATTTCAGCTAGGATTGACTATCGAATGATAGATAAGATGCTGTCACCTTTACATAATTCATGGTCTTTGTAAGCGGTGGGGTGCTCCCGAACGAAATATGGTACAAAAGCTTAACAATATAAAAGTTTTTCTAAGAAGACCATCTGTTCCCTCATACAGCAGGAGTTGTATGGGGGCTTGTATTTTATTGAGAATTTTCTGTTTAGATGAAATAAGGAGGAAGCAATGAACAATTATAAATTGACCATTCAATATGATGGCGGGCGCTATAAAGGCTGGCAGCGACTTGGTAATAGTGATGATACGATCCAAGGGAAAATAGAAAATGTATTAACGGAAATGGCAGGGGAAAAAATCGAGATCATCGGATGCAGCAGAACGGATGCCGGTGTACATGCCCTTGCTCAAATCGCCAATTTTAAGATCGGTGACAACCTGACTGAAGTTGAAATCATGGATTATTTGAATAGATATTTACCAAGAGATATCAGCATTGTCGAGGTTACGTTAGTCCCTGAACGTTTTCATGCACGTTATAATGCTAAGGATAAAACCTATTTGTATAAGCTCTGGAACGAGCCATACACAAATCCTTTCATGCGAAAGTACAGTATGCATGTAGAGGAAAAGCTGGATATCACTAGAATGAAAAAAGCATGTCAACATTTTATAGGTGAACATGATTTCACTGCTTTTTCAAATGCAAAATCCAAGAAAAAATCCATGGTACGTGAAATATATTCCATTGATATAGAAGAAGATGCCGGCTTCATCGAAATTACGGTGCGAGGCGATGGATTTCTTTATAATATGGTTAGGAAGATTGTCGGGACGTTGATAGAAGTAGGGTTAAATGAAATAGATGCTGAAAATATACCAAGTATTATAGAGTCAAAAGAAAGAATCCAAACGGGCCGTATGGCGGAGGCAGCTGGGTTATACTTGGTAAAGGTTGATTTTTAGACCGGATATTGATGCATGTGTTAATGAATGTAATGTGTACAGGCAGTAGAAAAAGGGAAGTAATAGGGAAGAATGGTAAAGCGGAAAGTACGAAAGAAGGAGAGATTTTCATGAGATTAGCAGGAAAGAAAATAATCAGTCTTGTGCACCATGATTTTGAAGATTTAGAGCTCTGGTATCCGATTTTACGTTTAAAAGAAGAAGGGGCGATCGTTCATCTCGCCGGAGAAAAGGCGAATGAAACATACATTGGAAAATATGGTGTACCAGCCATTTCTGATTATGAGTATGGCAGTATCAAGGCTGAAGAATATGATGCCATTCTTGTACCGGGCGGTTGGGCACCCGACAAAATTCGCCGGTTTCCTGAAGTGATATCCCTTATCCAAAGCATGGAAGAAAATAAAAAACCCATTGGGCAAATTTGTCACGCTGGTTGGGTGTTGATATCCGCGAAAATTTTACAGGGGAAGAATGTAACGAGTACACCTGGCATTAAAGATGATATGGAAAACGCAGGGGCAAATTGGATAGATGAGCCCGTCGTCGTAGATGGAAACCTTGTGTCAAGCAGGCGTCCGCCTGATCTACCGGATTATTTAAGGGAATTGATAAACGTGATTGAAAAGGGTTAAATCCATAGTACGGTGAAAAAGTGTTTTTTCCTTCTGGAAAAAACACTTTTTTTATCCATACCCAAATTTATTTTAATAGTGATTATGATAAAGATCATTCCCTTGATTGATCCTTAATCAAATCAATATATAAATTTCCTTTTGTCCCTACGACAGCATACGAGATATCAAAAACAACAAGGTTCCTTTTTTTGAGTTCAGCCATCAACCATCCTTCATTGTAGGTGTGTGTGGATAGGTTATCATATAAGATTTTTCCGTCATAGACCAGTTCAATCGGTACAGAACCTGCTGGGGGCAGTATTGGTAAATCCTGCTTGGTGGCATTTTGGTATTGTTCTTTTTTTAATACAGAGAGTGAACCATTTATCTCTAAAATGGCACATTCAACTTCATCTATGTTGAAGATATCTTTTCCCCGCAAAGCCTGTTTAAGAGAATCCAGTGAATACCCCATCCGTTCCATTGACTCTTCAAGAATTCTTCCTTTTTGAATTAAAGTGGCAGGTTCTCCGGCAATCCATTTCCCGAAACGCGGATTTCGAACCGCTAGAAGATTGAGCATGAAAACGACGGTACCCATAATAATTATGGAAATGATGAAATACAGGAATTTAATTTTAATATTGAATGCTAGATTTCCTGCAATTGTCCCCATCGTAATGGAAGCGATATAAAGGTGATAGGTCTTCTGGGCAATTGTCTGTTTACCGAGAAGTTGGACAAATACCCATAATAAAATAAAAGAGGTAAAGGTTCGAAAGATGATTTCAACAGATTCCGACATGACGATTTCTCCCTTACAAAACTCCCGACAGTTCGTTTGAGATAGTATGTTCTTACACCTTGCCATTTATTCTGTAAAGGAAACAGACAAGAAACCGTCTTTGATTTGGGAACCCCTCTTGAATTAATAGATTTAAACGATTGGTGCGATACATAAAAAAATGAATTATGAAACAACATTCAATAAACCAGGCATTCATATTAGTGAAATATCAAGAAGCAAGCCGCTCAATACTTGCTTCTTTTTTTTGATGAATCCATGGATATGTTTACTTAGTATCGATTAAGAAATTTCTACGAATAATAGTATCAAAATACATTTGCACGGGGGTATGTTTTGAGAAATATTCAGGAAATTTTCATTGACGATTTAAAAAGCATTTATAAAAATTTCTTTGTTTGTATCGTAGTCGTCTTTCTCATGTTCATCCCTTCCATTTATGCGTGGTTTAATATTGTTGCATCATGGGACCCGTATGCAAACACGGAAGGAATTCTTGTCGGTGTTGCCAATAATGATAAAGGTGCGGAGTTAAATGGTAAAGCCGTGAACATAGGCAAGGAAGTAATGGAAGGGTTAAAGGATAATAAGGATCTGGGCTGGAGGTTCACATCGGAAAAAGAAGCGATAGAAAAGGTGGAAAAGGGTGATTATTATGCATCCATCATCATTCCGGAGAACTTTTCCGAACATATTGCGACGATCATGACCGATGATCCTAAGAAGGCGGGGATTGATTACTATGTTAATGAAAAAATCAATTCTATTGCTCCTAAAATTACGGCAGCGGGTGCCAACAGCATTGTGGACAATGTGAGCAAAACCTTTATCAAATCAGCCAGTGGGAGTATCCTTGCAATCTTTAATGAGCTGGGAATCACCTTGCAAAACGAGTTGCCGACGATTCAAAAAATGAAGAATATGGTTTATTTATTAGAGGCTGAACTGCCTGAGCTTGAACAAAATATCAAAACCGTTCAAACACATGTCAAAAAGGCTGAAGATATCATTAAGAGGGTCAATGATGGCCTGAATTCGATAGAAGGAATAACATCACAGAAGGACAAATTGGTATCGGACGTTTCTAGTTATGTAGATTCAACAAGGCAGGCATTCGAAGGAATCAATCCCCTCTTGAAAAATGATATTGCGAACATAAGGAGCGATAATGAATCCATTTTAGTGCTGGCAAACCGGTTAACGGGTCAGGATTTACCTGACAATGAGTCGGATCAGCTAGTGGAACAAGGTGTAACGAGGATAAATAAAGAGTTGTACCTTTTGGACAGTATGTATAATTTATTGGTGAGAGTCAATCAATTTAATGAGAAAAACGTGCTTCAGCCAGAAATACAGCTGGTTGATGAACTAAGGGATAATGCTTCGAACCAACTTCAAGCGCTGAATGACCGAGCATACGGCAATCTTATCGAACTTGGCAGGAACAATGATCAAGTCTTGGCAAGCTTCCAGGAGAACTATTCAAAGGAAACGGGGCCAAAATTCAATGAAATCTGGAATGAAACAGAAGCAATATTGAATAATGTCCAGCTTACGATGGAGGAGGGAACCAAGGTTCTTCCTGAGGTGAGGACGCTGTTGAATGAGACCAATCGAACATTGGAAACACGTACAGCGGATATTGATAAGTTACAGAATAAGTTTCCGGAAATCGAAACGAAAATAAAGGCTCTGGCTTCTAAAATGAGGGAAATTGATAAGTCTTATAATATGGAAGAAGTGATCGATTTCCTAAGGAATGATATTGAACAAGAAAGTGAATTTTTTTCAGAACCAGTTCTGCTCAATAAACACAGTCTCTTTCCGATTCCGAACTATGGATCCGCCATGTCTCCTTTCTTTACGGCACTTTCCCTTTGGGTCGGCGGTACAATATTGATTTCCATGCTTAGCGTGGGTGTTTCTCAAAAGGTCTACAGCCCGTATCAAATTTATATCGGGCGGTATCTAATATTTTTCATCATTGGGGTGATGCAGGCCCTTAGTGTTTCTATTGGGAACATCTTCCTTATCGGTGTTTATGTAGCGGATAAATTTGAGTACATCCTGTTTTCCGTTCTGATAAGTACGGTATTTACACTCATTGTCTACACCTTCGTTTCCGTTCTTGGAAATATTGGAAAAGGGATAAGCGTCGTCTTGATGGTCCTTCAAATATCAAGTTCAGGAGGCACCTTCCCCATTCAAGTCACACCGCCCTTTTTTCAGCATATTAACCCTTTCTTGCCATTCACCTATGCTGTGGGTTTGCTTCGTGAATCTGTTGGGGGAATAACCTGGAGTGTAGCTGGCAAGGACATTTTTATCTTGATTCTCTTTTTAATAATCACGTTCATCTTAGGTGTCATTTTGAAAAAGCCTCTGCATGCAAAGACACAAAAGATGAAGGATAAATTGTATGGAAGCAGGATTTTTTAAGGTAATTGAAAGAGTGCTGTGACCGCGGTTAACTGAAGTTGAAAATTATGGTTATATTCAGCCTGAACCCTTAAAAGGGGCTCGGGTTTTTTTATTTGCTGAATGGTATTTATAGATATGTATTTTTATGTAGGTTTGGAATATTCATCAATACATTGACAGTTGAATAGAAAAATACCGATAAATTAGAATTTTTGCATTTTTATAGTTGACAAAAACCATTGGATTAATCATTATTAAGAAATAATGTTTAGTAAATCGATGCGATATAAAAGTGGGGTGACTTTATGTATTTAACAATAGATGGCATTGAAAAAAGTTTTAAGAATGAAAAGAAAGAAAGCATAAAGGTGCTCGATAAGATAAACATAGAGGTCGAGAAAGGAAGCTTCGTTTCGATCGTCGGCCCTTCAGGATGTGGTAAATCCACGCTTCTTTATCTGATTGCCGGCCTTGATAAAGCAGATGTGGGTGAAATACGTGTAGCTGGGAAAAAAGTGGTGAAGCCAGGTCCGGAACGGGTTGTCGTGTTTCAGGAGGCGGGTTTATTTCCTTGGCTGACAGTACTTGAAAATGTTACATACGGATTGAAGATAAAGAAAATGCCCAAAGAAGAGGCAAAAGCCAAGGCATTGGACATTTTAAAGATGGTTCACCTCAGCCGATATGTTGACTCCTATCCTCATCAACTCTCAGGAGGAATGAAACAGAGGGTAGCCATCGCAAGAGCGTTGGTGATGGAACCGGATATCCTGTTGATGGATGAACCATTCTCCGCACTTGATGAGCAAACGAGGATGGTTTTGCATAAAGAGCTGCTCGAAATCTGGAGAAAAACTAAAGTGACGATCTTTTTCGTTACCCATAATATTCGCGAGGCTGTTCAGCTTTCCGAAAAAATTATCGTCTTTGCTACCCGTCCCGGGAAAATCAAAGAGACGATTTCCGTTCCTTCCATGAAAGATGGAGTTATGCCGGATAGTGTAACTTTGCATACAGAACAAAGGGTTCTATCGATTTTGCAGGAGGAAATTGAAAAAGTGCTGAAGGAGGAAATGGGGAATGATTACAGCTTTAAGACGAATCATATTCATCGCGATGATAGCGGGGATATGGGAAGTCACATCTAGACTTTCCAGTCTTCCGGATTTCATGTTCCCAAGCCTGACTCAGGTTTTGGAAACTCTGTTTAAGGGACTGATGAGCGGACAAATAACCGAAGCCATCGGAAAAAGCCTTGGCCGTATCCTGATCGGCTTTATGATTGCCATTATAGTAGGTCTGATATTAGGATATTTCATTTGGCGCTTTAAATTGGTCGAAGACACTTTAGGATTCGTCGTGACGGCTTTACAGTCCATTCCGAGTATCGTGTGGTTCCCTTTAGCGATCATTTGGTTTGGATTGAATGATTTTTCGATCCTTTTCATCGTCACCATCGGAGCAACTTGGACGATGACGGTTAATGCAACAAGTGGCTTCCGGAATGTACCCCAGTTGTATCAGCGGGTTGCCAAAACATATGGATCGACCGGATTTCATTTTCTTCGTACCGTGATTTTACCAGCATCCGTCCCGCAAATAATATCCGGTCTCCGAATTGCATGGGCCTTTTCCTGGCGTGCATTGATGGCAGGTGAATTACTTGGCGGGGGAGGCGGTCTGGGCCAATTGCTGGAAATGGGCAGATCACTTGGACAAATGGATTTGGTCATCTCCGTGATGATCATCATCGCAATCATCGGAACAATCGTGGATAATGTCGTCTTCTCCCGTCTTGAACGTAATGTTCAACTGAAATGGGGAGTGAAGTAACGGTAGTTTAATAAAATAATAGCTTTAAAGGAGAGAAAAATATGCTGAAAAAATCATTCTTTGCCCTTATTCTGTCTGTTTTGTTAATCGGAATAGTAAGCGGATGCACTCAATCCAGCAGTAATGATGAAGAAGGGAAAGGGTCCGGGGGGAAATCCGTGAAAATTGGTTATTTTCCTAACCTAACCCACAGTGCAACGATCATTGCACTTGAAAAAGGCTTTTTCGAAGAAGAGTTCGGTAAAGATGTCAAGATTGAAACCAAAACAGTGGCCAATGGAGGATTATTCATGGAAGCAATGGCCACAAACGCCATTGATGTCGGAACGGTCGGGCCTGGTCCATTGCTTAACTTTTACGTGAAAAACCCTGAATACCACCTGATCTCCGGGGCTGTTAATGGAGGTGCCGTACTTGTGGCTAGCGAAGGCAGCAAGGTTACGGATTTAAAAGATTTGGCCGGTAAAAAGGTAGCGATTCCCGTCATTGGAAGCACTCAGGATGTCATGCTTAGGAAGGCCCTTCAAGATGTAGATTTAAAACCGACTACAAATGGGGGCACAGTTGAACTGTATGCGGCAGCACCTGCTGACACAACCGCCCTTTTTGTTCAAAAGTCTGTCGATGCAGCAGCGACCCAGGAACCATGGGGGTATGTATTGGAAAATCAGGCAAAAGGAAAGCTGGTGCTTGACTGGGATCAATTTGCATGGGGAAAAGATTCACCTAACACGGTAGTGGCTGCAAGCCAGAAGTTCTTGGATAAAAAGGGGTTCGCTGCTTCCTATTTGAAAGCGCATGAAAAAGCGGTGAAGTTCATACAGGAAAATCCTGAAGAAAGCCAAGAACTGGTTATTAAGCATTTGAAGGAACTGACTGGAAAAGAATTAAGCAAAGAAGAAGTGGCTTCAGCATTTTCACGCCTTGAAGTGACAACTGAAGTTAATGAGCAAGTCATTCAAGAAATGGCCGACATAAGCAAGGAAGCCGGTTATATCCCTAGCAGTGATATAAAAGGCATGATCGATTTATCAATTCTTGAAGAAGTGTCCAAATAACAAGCAAGCGCCTCAGCCATCCTGGCTTTGGCGCTTTTTTTAAAAGGCCGGATTAATCCATTTTAATTAAGCGGGGAAATAATCCTCCATATAAACACCTCAGGTCATGAACTTCCTTTATGGACAGATTTGATCCAATGCTTGGATAACATGATCAACCTCCTCCCAGGAATGGATGGTAGCGCCTGAAGCCAGTGAATGTCCTCCACCATTGAATTGACGTGCGACTGATGCGATGGGAATATTCCGTGAACGTATCCTGACACGGATTTCAGAAGGGTATTCGATGAAGAAAGCCCAGATTTTATTTTCCCTGACACTTGATAGCGTATTGACTAAATTCGAAGCTTCGAGTCGATCCACCCCATACATATTTAAAAGCTCGTCCGTAATTATGAAGTAAGCTACCCCTTTATCAGTTACCTTGAAGCTCATGAGAATGTCTTTTTGAAGTCGGGAAGCGTTTTTCGGCTTAACATTAAGGCTGTTATGGATTCTTTCTGGCTGAATATTATAGGTTCTTAAGTGCGAAACCATTTTTAATGTCCTGGGAGTTGTATTCCCATTCGTGAAATTCCCTGTATCACTAAGTATTCCTGCATAAAAAGATTTAGCCGCTTCTTTATTCATGATGAAGCCTTCTGGAAATTCCAAGAATAAATCAACAAGCATTTCACTTGCAGAGCTATAAGAAGGGTCGACCCAAGAAATGTCCCCGAATTGTTCGTATTCGGGGTGGTGGTCAATTTTGATCAGCATGTCTCCATGATCATATCGGGAATCACTGATCCGTGAAATGTTGGCAGTATCACAAACAATCACTAAGGCACCTTTGTATTTGTTATCGGAAATGACATCCATATCACCTATGAATAGAAGCTTATCCACTTCCTCGCCTACCGCATAGACTTCTTTAGAAGGGCAGGAGTCCTTCAATAGCTTCTTTAAACCGAGTTGTGATCCCAATGCATCCGGGTCCGGATTTACATGACGATGAATGATGATTGTGTGGTATTTCTTGATCGCTTCGATTATTTCCAGTTTTTTATTGTCCATAGCGCCATCCCCTTTTTAACCTTTCCTTGTCTGCCGTGCGACGATTGATAATATGTAAAATTCATATATTGACAGTTATACCTATTCAATCATCACATGCCAAACGAATAAAGGCAATTCCGATTACTTTGGATGGGGGGGAGTCCTGAGGCATACGGAAAGTATACGGAACAGATGTAATAAAACACTCAAACAAAATTATTGCAAAATTCAAAAAATACTACTATACTTAATTTACCAAACCGATGACAACAAGTTACCTTGTTGCATGGCCGGCTTGATATAAAAAACTGGAATCCATAAAAATTGACTTGGTTCACTTGATCTTCCTTTGCAGGAAGACAGTTCGTGGATAAGGGTCAGTGAAACATTCAATGTAATGACATTGTTGGTTTTACTGGCTCTTTTTTGTGTATCCACGACAGTTTGAAAGGGGTGATGATATGAATGGAGCTTTGGAGGGAGTCAGGATTATCGATGTATCCCGTGTTTTGGCGGGGCCGTTTTGTTCAATGATTCTCGGCGATTTGGGTGCCGATGTCATTAAAATCGAGCATCATGAGTCAGGGGATGAAACGAGAGGGTGGGGGCCGCCATTCGCAGAAGGAGAAAGCGCTTACTATTTATGTGCAAATCGAAATAAGCAAAGCATGACCTTGAATTTAAAATCTGAGGAAGGAAAAGAGATTTTCCGGAAGTTGGTGGCTTCAGGGGATATAGTGATTCAAAATTTCAAGACAGGCACATTGGGAAAACTGGGGTTGGGTTATGAGGATTTAAGGGAAATCAACCCCAAACTGATCATGGCCTCGATTACAGGATTTGGTTTAACCGGTCCTTATAAAGATTTGCCAGGCTATGATTATATCATTCAAGCGATGAGTGGTTTGATGAGCATCACCGGAGAGAAAAATGGGAGTCCCGTGAAGGTCGGAGTGGCCATAGCTGACATATTGACAGGCTTGTATACATGCATTGGCATTTTATCCGCTTTACATCATAGGGATAAATTGGGGGAAGGCCAGGAAATTGATATTTCATTGATGGATTGTCAGGTTTCTACATTGGTGAATGTCGCCAGCAACTATTTATTCAGTGGCTTGACCCCTGAAAGAATGGGGAACCAACATCCAAATATCGTTCCATACCAGACGTTCGGGACAAGGGATGGAGAGCTTGTCGTGGCTGTGGGAAATGATGATCAGTTCAGGAGATTTTCAACCGTTATAGGCAGACCTGATTTAGCGGAACAGGAACAGTTTAAACATAATGAAAAACGTTTGCAAAACAAGGAAGAATTAATACCGATATTAGAGGATTCGTTGAGAGGTAAGACAAAGAAGGAATGGAAAAGGCTGTTTGATGATGCAGGGATACCGAATGGTCCGATTAATGATATAGCAGAGATGTTCGAAGATCCGCAAATCATCGCAAGAGGCATGTTGGTGAGCATGGGACATCCCACAATCGAAGATCTTAAAGTGACGGGATCTCCCCTGAACCTTTCAAAAACACCGGTTACCATGAGAAAGCATCCGCCTCTCTATGGCGAGCATACCGATTCCATTTTGGCTGAAATAGGATATAGTCCATATCAAATAAGCAAATTCAAGGAAAATAAAATTATTTAGGAGGAATTTTAATGATGAATTTCGAATTAACAGAAGAGCAGCAAAGTGTGAAGAAAGTGGTAAGGAAATTTGTGGATAAGGAAATTATTCCATATATTCAAGAGTGGGATAGGCAAGGTCAATTCCAGCCTCATATTTTAAAAAGGTTAGCTGAATTGCAGTTGATGGGCGTGTGTATACCCGAAGAGTATGGCGGGGTCGGAATGGATTATAATACCCTAGCCATCGTTTGTGAAGAGCTGGAGCGAGGAGATACGGCTTACCGAACTGCAGTTTCTGTACATACAGGGTTGAATAGCATGACCCTGCTTCAATGGGGGACGGAAGAACAAAAACAGAAATATTTAGTACCCCAGGCAAAAGGAATCAAGATTGGTGCTTTTGGGCTGACTGAACCGAATGCAGGGTCTGATGTAGCGGCAATGAAATCAACGGCAAAACGTGTTGGGGACCATTATATCATAAACGGGTCAAAAACATGGATTTCGCTCTGTGATTATGCAGATCATTTCCTCATTTTCGCCAAGACGGATCATGATGCCGGTTCAAGGGGAATCACTGCCTTTATCGTGGAACGGACTTTCGAGGGAGTGGAGTCGAAAGCCATTAAAGGAAAATTAGGAATTCGTGCAGGGAATACAGGCGAGATCTTTTTAACGGATGTAAAAGTTCCGGTGGAGAATAGGCTTGGTGAAGAAGGTGAGGGCTTTAAAATTTCCATGTCGGCATTGGACAGCGGCCGGTTTACAGTGGCCGCAGGTGCTGTAGGGTTAATAGAAGCAAGCCTGGAAGCAAGCTTGAAGTATTGCCATGAACGAAGCACATTCGGAAAAGAGATTGGCAGGCATCAGCTCGTTCAACAGATGATTGCCAAGATGACAGCAAATTTAGAGATTTCCAGATTGCTGGTCTTTAAAGCGGGCACCTTGAAAAATCAAGGAAAAAGGAATACGAAGGAAACATCACTTGCCAAGTGGATATCATGTAATGCTGCTAATGAAGCGGCCAATGATGCTGTTCAAATTCATGGTGCCTATGGCTACTCGGATGAATATCCAGTCGAACGTTTTCTGCGGAATTCAAAAGCTCCGGTCATTTACGAAGGAACCCGTGAGATTCATACTGTAATGCAGGGTGAATACGCACTTGGCTATAGACAAGATAAAGAGCTTCGCAAGCAATTGCCTGCATGGCCCTTCGAGCAAGTTTCCGTACATTAACTATAGATAGAGGAGATCAGATCAGATGATGAACACATACTTTATTGCAGGGCATGCAAAACTTCCTCAAGGGATGGCAGCGAGAAATATATATGATTCAATCACGATCACGGTGGAGCTTGACTTTAAATATGGAGTAATAGTCGAGGCTTCCTGTACGCTTGCTACAGAGCATGGCAGGGAATTCATCCGACAACTGCTGCGCGGTTATTGCCTGAAAGATGGTATCGAAGAATTGATTGATCGTGTGCAAAATCATTATCGTGGGAAGGCTGGTCAAGCCATTCAAGCAGGGCTGAAGGATGTGTATGCACAGTTCGAATTGGTCTCCGTTAAATAAGTGAAACCGAAAAGGGTCCTACCGTATGTAAGAGGGTAGGATCCTTTTTTATAGGTTCAGGTACATGGCAAATAAGTCCACTGTCATTATAAATGGCCGTGTTTTTATTGTTTATGGGAAGGGACATTTGAATGGATATAACGATCGTGATAATTTTAAAAACACAAAACTCGCCCCTATAGGACGAGTTTTGTGTTTTTTTATAGAATTTGGACTTTAAAGTAAAGCTTAATATCCAGTAAAAAAATATTAGTTGTACATTAAAACGGTACCATGAAACTAGAAGCACCTTTTCCGTTTATTGCGAAAATTATTGCCGCAAAGCCAACTGCAGTGGTTGGACGAACACCGGTTTCTGTTGGAGCGCCGTTGTCTGCTGCATATGGAACACCGGTTTCTGCTGGTGCGCCTTTGTGTGCTGCAAGTGGACCTCCTCCTGCTGGTGCGCCTTTGTGTGCTGCAAGTGGACCTCCTCCTGCTAGTGCGCCTTTGTGTGCTGCATGTAGATCTCCGTTTCCAGCAAGAGCGCCTTTGCGTGCCGGAAGTGGACCGATTCCTGCTCGTGCAACGTTTAGTGCTTCTGCGGGAAGTTCGCCTGTTATTGTTGTTTTTACGTGAAGAACGGCCTTTTGAACATGGGTCATTATGCATGAAATCGCTTAAGCCGAAGGAATTAGCTCTATCCACCGCATTTTGTATATCACGATTGATGTCAGACATATTTATATATCCCCCTTTCTATACGTTAAACTATGCGCTTGTACGTAATATGCCAGAGATAATAGCACATTTTTATTAAATATTTGTTTTTGGTGACACCCCTCGCTTTTTTTCCATAATTTAATAGGAAAGTGAAAGGGAAGGGTTAGGTTATATGAATGCTGACAAGAAGCTGCCTGTGTATCAGCTTTTTATTCCACCAGTTAATTTAATGGAGCTTCGCAGAGATATATGGTGCAATGATCCTTTACCTGCAAAGTTAACGATCAACAAAAAAAAACTTGATATTGATATTGCTTACCGTGGCTCACATATCCGAAGTTTTCGGAAAAAATCCTATAATGTAGTCTTTTATAAACCTAATACTTTTAAGAATGCCAAGGAAGTTCATTTAAATGCCGAATATAAAGATAAATCTTTACTAAGAAATAAATTATCTTTAGATTTTTTTGCAGATATAGGGACTTTATCACCGAAAGCCCAGTTCGTTTTCCTAAATCTAAACGGAAAGGACGAGGGAATATATCTGGAATTGGAATCAGTGGATGAATATTATTTGAAGAAAAGGGGGCTCCCCAATGGGTCCATTTTCTATGCAGTGGATGGTGATGCCAATTTCTCATTGATGAGCGATTTGGATAAAGGAATCAAAAAATCATTGGAGATGGGCTATCAAAAAAAATGCGGGACAGAAAAGGAGGAATTATATTTACAAGAGCTGATCCTCCAAATCAATACAATTTCAAGAGTGGATTTTGAAAAGGGAATCGTAAAATATGTCGATGTGGAAAAGTATCTGCGCTGGCTGGCCGGTGTCATATTCACGCAAAACTATGATGGGTTCGTTCATAACTATGCTTTGTATCGAAATGGAGATACCGGTCTATTTGAAATGATTCCATGGGATTATGATGCGACATGGGGCAGGGATGTTAACGGGAAAGTGATGGAAGAGGATTATGTGGGAATCGGGGGGTTCAATACATTGACTGCTAGAATCCTTGATGTAAGGGGATTTCGTGTCAGGTACCAAGAACTTCTTAAGGAGATTTTGAACAATCATTATACCGTGGCCTATATGAAACCTATCATTCAGGAAATGCATGATCAATTAAGACCTTATGTATCAAAAGATCCATATATCAAGGGGAATAAGGAGAAATTTGATGATGAGCCCGAATTCATCCTGAAATTCATTGAGGCCCGTGCGGAGTATATAAATAGCCACCTGTATAAATTGGATTAATAATTCCTTTCGTTTAGAGATGGAACAATGAAAAATATAGTGGCAGGAATGCTGAATAAAAAGCATTCCTGTTTTTTTCTGCACGATTCCATTTGCTTTTCTATACTATTACAGCTATGTTTGATAGAAAGGTATAATCTAAAGTAATGAAGGATGGGAATGGATTGACTAATCATAGCCGCAAACCGGCATATATATATACATTTACATGCACCCCTGACGAACGCTCATTATCTAAAATGGAGATGCGTTCTTTCTTTGGCTTTGAGACTTCAGGGGATATTTTGAAAAGTGATATAGCCATTGAACCGAGCAGGAGCCCTTTTATAAAAGGGCGGGTCGACATCATGTTTGAAGGGGAAAGCATATCCGAAATCGTTGAGCAAGTAAAAGGTATTCATTTGCCTGACTCGACATTCAAAGTATTATTCGTGAAAATTAATGATTTGAATAAAGAAGCAAAGATAGATTATGATGGACAGCGTGAAATTGAACGTCAGATTGGCTGGCACATTCAGGGAAATGCCGATGTGCGTAATCCAGATCAGGTCTTTGGAATCGTGACGCTTGGCGGTCGTTGGTATTTTGGGAAGTATGTCAAACCTGAAGCGGTTTGGTTAAAACATATGAAGAAGCCCCGTGAATATTCAACAGCGCTTAGCACGAGAGTGGCAAGGGCCATTGCCAACATTGCCGTTCCACATCCGGATGGGGTGAAGGCAATTGATCCATGCTGCGGAATTGGAACGGTATTGGTGGAAGCCCTTTCGATGGGGATCAATATTGATGGCCGGGATATCAACCCGCTTGTTACCGACGGTTCAAGGGAGAACATTGCCTATTTCGGACTCGAAGGTGATGTAACTACAGGTCCGATTTCGGAGGTCACCAGTAAATATGATGTAGCGATTATCGATATGCCTTATAATCTATATACACATGCGACGCCGGAGGATCAGCTATCAATCCTTAAGCACGCAAGGAGCTTTGCTGATAAGGTCGTTGTCGTAACGATCGATACGATGGATCATATGATTGAAGAAGCTGGATTTGAGATTGCTGATCGATGTGTTGCCAGGAAAGGCCTTTTTTCCAGAGAGATTGTCGTGTGCGTGTAGGTTTCATCAGTAAAGGAAAGGCTGAAATCCTTATCGATTTCAGCCTTTTTTGATGTCATTTAGCTTGATAATGAACTACATTTTCAACGAGTTGTTTCGTGACCTTCCCCTGATATTCCAAATAATCCAAATGGCCGATGATTTCTGACATGACGAGCGGGAATTCTGCTATATACTTTTGTTTGTAAAACTCCTTTGCCAGTTCATTGCCTTTAGAAATTCCGGATTCTATCAAGGCCAGGATCTTTTGTGATTTCCTCTCAATGCTGTTGAGTCTTTTTTCAATCAGATGACCGGGTTGTTCAATCACGTTACCATGACCAGGAAAGAGGAGATTCACCTGTAATGCTAAACATCGTTTTAATGAATCGATATGATCTACAAGAGTCAGCATTCTATTACCGTTTTCATCAGGTTCGATCAAGGCATTGCTTGAGATATGTTCAATTAATAAATCACCGGCAAGAAGCCGTTTCCCTTCTCGGTCAAGGAAAGCAATTTGATCCGGGGCATGCCCGGGAAATTCGATCACTTCAAAATTCAGCCAGTGTTTTTCCGTGATTGCGATGATGTCACCATTCAGTTTTTGATCTTTATTATTATCGACCGCGTTGAATAGGTAAGCCACTTGTTTATCTCCAAGTTCACCACAGCCCATCTCAAGGTATAGCTGTTTATAAAATTCAATTCTCATACTTAAGAAATCAGCGTCCCTTTTTAAACGGGGAATGGATTTAGAATGGGCATAAACGGGAATCGGATGGAGTTCGGTAATCCGGTTGACCAAACCAACATGGTCTCCATGGTGATGGGTCAACAAAATTTCCGTGATGTCCCCAACTGTAAATCCATTTTCGTTTAATGTTTGCTGCAGTGCATTCCAGCAAACGTCATCATTCATACCTGCATCGACTAATGTTAAAGATTCATCCTGTTTCACTAAATAAAAGTTTATACTTTTTAAAGATAAAGCGCTTGGAGCTATAATTGGATAAATTTTAAATGTTGTATTCGTTTTCATGAACGTCCCATATCCTCCTAAATCGAGATAAACTTCATCTGGAAAATTGCGATATTACTAATGACGTAATAGATGTAAATGGTTATTATTCTATGATTGGATGAATGAATCGAAACTGTCAAGCGGAAGCTTCCAGGCAATCAAGAAATTTAATAGTAAGATTGATTGGAAATGGATGGTCTATTTATCTAGTTTATTTTAAAATTGAATAAACAAGCTAGTCATTTAGCCAATATTCTTTAAATTTAATTATTGTAACGAAAACTGAATGTGTTCCATGGAACGAAACGGTATAGGAGGTTATGGTTTGAAGCCAAAAATTTATATTACAAGGAAATTGCCAGAACGAATCATCGAAGGTCTTAGTCGGAATTATGATGTCAGGATGTGGGATCAAGAGGATATACCGGTCCCTAGAAATGTCCTTGTAGAAGAAATGAAAGAAGTCGAGGGGCTGCTTTGCTTATTGACGGAACAAATCGATGAGTCACTGATTGAACAGGCACCCAATCTGAAAATCATCGCGAATATGGCAGTGGGCCATAATAATATTGACGTTCAAAGTGCAACAAAACGGGGCATCATGGTAACGAACACACCGGGGGTTTTAACGGAAACGACAGCTGATTTAACCTTCGGCTTACTGCTTGCAACGGCAAGGAGGATGATGGAGGCAGAAGATTATTTAAGGAGTGGAAAGTGGGAAACATGGTCGCCGATGCAGCTGACAGGACAAGATGTACACGGTGCAACGCTGGGTATCATCGGGTTAGGCAGAATTGGGGAAGCCCTTGCAAAAAGAGCTAAGGGATTTGATATGAACTTAGTTTATTTTAATCGAAGCCGTAAATATGAACAGGAAAAAGAGTTAGGAATCGAATATCAGCCCCTTGAAAAATTGCTCCAAATCTCGGATTTCGTTTGTGTCATGCTGCCGCTCACAGCGGAAACGGCTTATATGATTGGCAAGGAGCAGCTGGAATTGATGAAAGGGACGGCTGTGCTCATTAATACCGCAAGAGGCGGAATTATCGATGAAAAAGCGTTGTACCAGGCGCTGGAAAATCGAGAGATTTGGGCGGCTGGATTGGATGTATTCGAAGAAGAGCCCGTCCCTCTGGACCACCCGCTGCTAACTTTGCCCAATGTGGTTACATTACCGCATATCGGGAGTGCTAGCATTGCCACAAGAATGAAAATGGCAACTCTTGCTGTACAAAACTTGGTGGACGGATTAACTGGTGATACTCCCCGTAATTTAGTATTGTTGAATAAATAATATGACGCTAAAATGGGGTTCGGATTGGTTTCATCCCGAACAAAGATTTTAAAACAAGAATAGACTATTCTTCATGTTTTTTTACTATAACCCTTATTGAATTGAAGAAATTTGCGACACTCCTGCCGAATAACTGGCTTGCCGAGACCCCACAGACGCTTGCGTCAAGGAGGCTTGGCAGACAGTCGGCGGAAAGGGAGCGGATTTCTGAAATCACCGGCAACCTTTTTTAAATAAAAACGCTGCAGGCAAGCTCTCTTCACTTCAAGTTGATCTCGCTGAATAGAATCATGTTTAGAAAGCATCCTCATCACCTCAAGTTTTAATACTTCTATTTTAAAACAAAAATGACTCCAGGCAAAAGTGTTCTAACTAAAAGGTAAGACAAAGTTGATTGGAGCGGGTATTCGAGACTCCTGCTTAGAAAAGCGCGTCTAGGGGAGACCCCGCAGGCGAAAACCGAGGGCCGACCGCCCGCGGAAAGCGAGTGCCCTACGTTCCAATCAACGTCCAAATTGTACAAGCCATAAAAATAGACAAACTCGATTTTCATCGAGTTTGTCTACAATCTGAAATGACCCCAAAAATGTGGTCATTTTTTTATGAGGAATGTAATAGTGTTTCTTTGGTTCGCAGTATTCTCAAATGATATTTTCTGAAATATGATTTGTCCTTTTTAGAAGATTTCAGAGTTTTGATGCACCTGTGCTTACCTGAGTGCCGAAAGGAAGAATCCCATTCAAGTGGAGCATACTTATCGTAAATTGTGCCGATCTTTTGTAAAATAAAGAAAGTCGAGTTTATTAGGAAGAACAATTAGTTGAAAGGGATAGGGTTAATAATGATTGAAATGAAGGAAACGATATCATCAGGCAACGAAATGACTAAATCCAAAAGGCTGTTGATGGCTCTTATGCTAGGGTCTTTTGCAGCGATCGGACCACTGTCACTTGATATGTATTTACCGGGTCTCCCCACACTGGCAGAGGATCTGAAAAGCAGTACGTCGTTAGCGCAGCTAAGCTTGACTGCCTGCTTGTTAGGCTTGGCTTTGGGCCAAATCTATTTAGGGCCTCTAAGTGATGCAAAAGGAAGGCGTTCACCGTTAATCATATCTTTATCCATTTATTGCATTTCATCTCTGTTATGCGCTTTTGCTCCAACCATTGAATTGCTTTTATTATTACGTTTTATCCAAGGTATTGCGGGAGCGGGAGGCATTGTCATTTCAAGGGCCATAGTTCGTGACCTTTTTTCAGGAACGGATTTGACCAAGTTCTTCTCCATGTTAATGCTGGTAAATGGGACGGCACCGATATTGGCTCCGGTTTTTGGCGGTCAACTTTTGCAGTTCACTTCTTGGCGGGGCGTTTTCATTGTCATTTCAGTATTAAGTATCATTATGGTTGCGGCTGCATTTTTTGGGATAAAGGAAACTTTATCGTCCAATCACAGGAGTGCTGGCGGGGTAAATGATACGATCAGGACTTTTGGGAACTTATTGAAGGATCGTGTGTTTATGGGCTATGCGTTTGCACAAGGATTCATAAGTGCTGCAATGTTCGCTTATATTTCCGGATCGCCTTTTGTTCTCCAGAACATTTATGGGGTTTCCCCACAGACCTTCAGCCTGATTTTTGCAATAAACGGGGTTGGGATCATCATCGCTTCACAAGTTGCCGGGAAGCTGGCTGGCGAGGTTAAAGAAGAAAGATTGCTTCAAATGGGGTTATGCCTAGCTTTGTTTGGGGGAATATTACTTCTGGCCTCAGTCCTTCTCGAAATGGGCTTGGCCGGAATCTTGGCGGCTTTATTCCTCTCCGTCTCCAGCGTCGGTATTGTCGGTACAACGAGTTTTTCTTTAGCGATGCAAAATCAGAAAAAAACGGCAGGCAGTGCCTCGGCTTTAATTGGCTTGCTTCCCTTCATATTAGGATCACTAATGGCTCCCCTGGTGGGGTTAGGTTCAGGTGAGTCTCCCTTGCCGATGGGAATTGTGATGGTAAGTTGTCATGTCATCGCCATGTGCGCTTATTTACTCCTTGCCCGTCGCGGGTTAAGGCGAGTTGCTTAAAAAGAAAAGCTGAAATCCTGATGTGGATTTCAGCTTTTTGCCTTTTTGATTCATAATAGTGATTCCGCTCCATCGATATAAACTTCCGTGCCCGTAACATGGGAGGACATGTCTGATGCTAGGAACAATACGAGATCACCAGCTTGTTCGGCAGTCCCCGCTTTCTTCGCCAGGGGCTGGGAGCCTTCGGGATATTCAATGGGAATCGTGATTTTTTTTAAGTTTTCATCTTCCGGGAATGTGTTATCGTGAATGTTCGTATCGATGGAGCCGGGACAAATGGTATTTACCCTGATTTTATATCTTGCCAATTCGAGTGCAGCCATTTTTCCGAAAGCGACTTGACCAGCTTTGGATGAACTATAAGCGGAAAAACCAAAATTCTTGAAATATCGGTTTCCATTGATGGAACTGTTGATTACGATGCTGCCGCCCGTTTCCTTCATGTAGGGAATGGCGTATTTGATGGTGAGAAAGGTGCCTTTGAGGTTGATGGTATGTGTCTGATCCCAATCTTCTGGCTTTATGTCTTCTATAGGGGCAATCACTCCGTTGATGCCTGCGTTTGCAAATACAAAATCAATTTTCCCAAAATGTTCATAGGCCGTCTTGTAAGCATGTTCAACTTGCTCAGCCTTGGAAACATCCGTTTTAATGATTAAAGCCTCTCGGCCAAGGTTCTCCACTTCTTCCTTCACTTTTTCGGCATTTTCGACTGTACGATCAAAAAAGATGATGTTCGCGCCGTTTTCAGCTAGTTTCAGTGCAGCGCCCCGGCCAATTCCTGATCCCCCACCGGTAATGATGGCAACTTTGTTTTTCATTAATTCTGTCATACACTTCACACGCTCCTTTTAAGTCTTCTATTCCCAGTTTGGGAGTATGTAGAAACATCATGGCAGTTGTAATATAGAAAAATTATAAACGAATATTGCCTAAAAAATCCAATTTAAACAATTGCGGGTGTTCATTATACTTTGTTTTTCAGTGAAATGTCTGTATATTGAGGACATAATTAAGTTAGCTTGAAAGGGGATAGAGTGTTGATAAGATTAGGGGTAATAGGTACAAATTGGATCACGGAACGATTTTTGGAGGCTGCAAAGCATGTAGAGGGTTTATCCTTAACTGCCGTGTATTCACGTACAGAGGAGAAAGCGAAGGAATTTGCCAATAAATACGAAGTACATACGACTTTTACGAATTTAGAAGCAATGGCCAGCAGCGATGAAATCGACGCTGTGTATATAGCAAGCCCTAACTCTCATCATTGCAGGCAAGCCGTGTTATTTTTACAAAATAAAAAACATGTATTATGTGAAAAACCAATGGCCTCGAATGCGGCAGAAGTAAGGGAAATGATTGAGGCTGCAAAACAAAATGATGTGCTATTGATGGAAGCGATGAAATCGACCATCATGCCGAATTTCGAAAGTATAAAAGAGAATCTGGATAAAATCGGGAAGATTAGGCGTTTCTCGGGGAGCTTTTGCCAATATTCATCACGCTACGATTCATATAAACAAGGAACTGTGCTGAATGCATTCAATCCGGAATTCTCCAGTGGCTCTTTAATGGATTTAGGCATTTACGTCCTCTATCCACTTGTTGTACTGTTCGGTAAACCGAATAAGGTGCAGGCATCAGGAACGATGCTTGAATCAGGAGTTGATGGGCAAGGTACGATTCTGCTTTCCTATGATGAAATGGAGGCAGTCGTCATGTTTTCCAAAATTACTGAATCCAATTTGCCATCGGAAATTCAAGGTGAACTTGGAAGCATCATCATTCAGAAAATTTCAGGACCGCAAGCGGTGGATATTCAGTATCGGAATGGAACCACTGAAAATATTTCCGTTAAACAGGATATGCCTACCATGTATTATGAAGCGAAGGAATTTGTTGATTTGATACAGCAGGGGAAAATGGAATCTGAAATAAATACATATTCGAATTCACTGTTGACTATGGAAATCATGGATGAAGCAAGAAGGCAAATCGGCATCGTCTTTCCTTCAGACCGCGGATAAGGCCAATCATGAAGGGGAAAAATGGATGTTACTGATAACCCTTAATTGGGTAGAACTCAGTACAGGGATAATTTTATTGTTGGAGGAATGGACATGAATTGTAAAATAAATCGCAATGCAGCAAAGGTCTTACAAAAAATGCTGAGCACTGAAGAAGCCGAAGGGAAAATGATTCGTGTATATATCACCCATATGCATGGCGATCATGCCCATTATGACATGAAGCTTGATACACCGGCAGAATATGATGAAATCGTAAAAACAGATAAAGATATCGATATTTTGCTTGATTCACGTGAAGAATTTCTGGATGGTGTCTGGATTAAATATTTTTATGTTCCAGAAGAAGGCTTTGAAATCACGAATCCTTCTAAAGAACCGCATGGACATCATCACCACTAATAGTAAAGGGGGAGGATTGGCATGAATCAAAAATACGAAAAGATCTTTCAACCATATATATTTCCATCAGGGGTAGAAGTGAAAAATCGTATCATGATGGCTCCTATGACCACTTATTCTTCGGATGACCAAGGGGTTGTAACCGATGATGAACTGGCCTATTACGCTGAGCGCTCGGCTGGTGTAGGTGCGGTTGTCACGGCATGTGCCTATGTATCTGCTGGAGGCAAGGGATTCCCAGGCCAACTAGGTGCAGGTGACGATTCCTTTATCCCACCCTTGAGAAAACTAGCTGAAACGATTCAGTCCAACGGGGCAAAAGCGATCCTGCAAATATATCATGGAGGCCGTCAAAGTCCGCCCGAATTATTGCCTGATAACCAACCTGTTTCTGCAAGTGCCATTGCTTCCAGCGAGGAAGCACCTGTACCGCGGGAAATGAATGAAGATGAAATACAAGACGTTATTATGGCATTTGGCGAAGCAACAAGAAGGGCCATCGAAGCAGGTTTCGATGGTGTGGAAATCCATGGTGCCAATACTTACTTGCTTCAACAATTCTTCTCGCCACACTCGAACCGTCGTACAGATAAATGGGGCGGAACATTGGGAAAACGATTGATTTTCCCGCTTACCATTGTGAATGAAGTCGAGAGAACGGTTGCCGAGCATGCAGAAAAGCCGTTTATAATTGGCTACCGCCTTTCTCCTGAAGAAGGCAGCAATCCTGGAATCACTTTAGATGATACGATCCAATTCGTTGATAGATTAGCGAATCAAAACCTGGATTATCTACATATATCGGTAGGTCACTTCTGGAATGGCTCATTCCGTGAGAGTGATAGGACAAAGTCGCGCATCGTTAAAATTTACGATAAAGTAGGTAATCGTATCCCGGTGGTCGGTGTAGGTTCACTGCATACACCCGATGAAGTTGCAGAAGCCATGGAAACGGGGGTCCCTTTTATCGCCCTTGGCCGTGAACTTCTTATGGAACCGCATTGGATTGAAAAAATCAGGTCTGGAAAAGAAGCGGAAATACGGACTACCCTCTCAAAAAAAGATCAGGATGAACTGGTCATTCCAGATCCGCTTTGGGAAAAGTTGATCGGGATAAAAGGTTGGCTCCCGGTAGTGGAATGATTGCTAACATCTTTAATATGTGTAACCCGTCCCCAAAAGGTGGACGGGTTTTTGTATGTTCATATGCTACTAAGTATCGATCATCTTTTGCTAGAAAAAGAGAGATTGATTCAACGGAATTCTGGATTTAATCATTCCGTGATAGTAAATACTATCTATAAGGCTTATGTTTTACGTGAACTAAAAATAATATTTGTACCAATGAATAAAATATATTATTATCAATTTAATAAGCAGGTATGAAAAGGGAGGATTTTTAATGAAATTTCCACACGATTTTTTATTCGGAGCAGCTTCTGCTTCTTTTCAAATAGAAGGAGCATGGGATGAAGATGGTAAAGGTATAACGAATTGGGATGTTTTTTCAAAGATTCCGGGGAAAACTTTTGAAGGTACAAATGGGGATGTAGCGATAGACCATTATCATCGTTACAAGGAAGATATTAAATTAATGGCAGAGATGGGACTTGAATCATATCGCTTCTCCATTTCATGGGCCCGTATTTTGCCAACAGGTGATGGGGAAGTCAATGTAAAAGGCTTGGAATTTTATAATAATGTGATTAATGAATGCTTAAAATATGGGATTGTCCCATTTGTTACCCTGTATCATTGGGATTTGCCTTTGACGCTTGAACAAGATGGGGGATGGACGAATAAGCGAACAGCTGAAGCATTCGTCAAGTATGCAGAAATTTGTTTTCACGCATTCGGAGATCGAGTCAAACATTGGATCACGTTTAATGAAACGGTTATGTTTTGCGGTTTAGGGTATTTAAAAGGAGCGCACCCGCCTGGAATCCAAAACGATGAAAATAAATACTTTCAAGCGACACATTATGTATTTTATGCACATGCCAAAGCGGTAGAGGTATACAAGGCACTGAATCATTACGGTGAAATTGGAATTACCCATGTATTCCTGCCAGCTTATAGTATTGATGACAAACATGAAAATGTATTAGCTGCTCGGCATGCCAATGAATATGAAACCTTTTGGTATTATGATCCAATTTTAAAAGGTGAATATCCAGCTTATGTGGTTGAGCAATTAAAGGAGAGAGGCTGGACACCAAGTTGGACAGAAGAAGAACTGGATACGCTAAAAAGGAATGCGGAGAAAAATGATTTTATTGGACTCAATTATTACCAGCCCATTCGGGTGGAAAAATACCTGGAAGCCGTTTCAAACATGGAGCATTCAAGAGAAACATCTACTCTGGCTCCAGGGAACCCGTCTTTTGATGGCTTTTATCGGACTGTAAAAATGGGAGATAAAACCTATACAAAATGGGGTTGGGAAATCTCACCTGAAGGATTTTTAGATGGGCTGCATATGTTAAAAGAACGTTACGGCGATATTAAAATGTATGTTACAGAAAACGGACTTGGTGATGAGGATCCGATTATCGATGGTGAAGTAGTAGATGTTCCGCGCATTAAGTATATTGAGGAACACTTAAAAGTGATTAAACGTGCAATCAAAGAAGGTATCCATTTAAAAGGGTATTACGCATGGTCTGTCATTGACCTTTTAAGTTGGTTAAACGGGTATAAGAAGCAATACGGATTTATTTACGTGGATCATCATGATCAGTTAAAACGAAAAAAGAAGCTGTCGTTTCATTGGTATAAGCATATTATCGAGACAAGAGGAGAGGAGCTGTAAATTGAAAGGAAACCTCTTGATCTTAATCAAGAGGTTTTGTCAGACTGTAGACAAACTCAATGAAAATCGAGTATGTCTACGATTTTTTATTGGTTTTTAGACTTTGGACGTTGATTTCCGCTCCAGGCACTCGCTTTCCGCGGGCGGTCCGCGAGCCTCCTCGGCTTGCGCCTGTGGGGTCTCCCAAGACGCGCTATTCCCGCAGGAGTCTCGTACCTTTCTCTCCAATCAACTTTGTTATAGCATATAATTAGAAACCAAACCTGAAGAGTTGAAGGTGTTGGTTTGGGAATAATCATTTGATGAAAGATAAGTTTTCCGTCTACAAACTGTGGGTCCCGGTCTACATGATTGGGCCTATAGTTTTTTTATGGCTTGCACAATTTGGACGTTGATTTCCGCTCCAGGCACTCGCTTTCCGCGGGCGGTCCGCCCTTGGCTTGCGCCTGCGGGGCCCTTACGCGCTATTCCCGCTGGAGTCTCGCACACCCGCTCCAATCAACTTAACTTTAGATAGAACTACTTTTGTCTACAAACTTAGAAAACCTCTTTATTTTAATCAAGAGGTTTTGTGTATAGGGTAGAGCATGTTTTGAGCAATCTTTCTCAAAACATGCTTTTTTCCATTGTTCACTGATCAAGTTTCCGGTATGGGGAATTAGACCAAAGTTCAAACCTCCTAATTCGTAGTCTGAATCTCCGGCTTCAAATTAACTAGACTGGAAAAATGGTCCCGGATTGTAATGTTAATGTAAAAATATTCAAAAAGTTGTAAACAAATGTTAACGTTTCTAACAATGTACAGTTTTACGTTTTACTGTATAATGTTGAAGCGTGGTCGAGACCATGTCAAATAACCTTACAAAAGGAGATTATATATGACGATTATTTATTAGTTTTGAAAAGTCCCCCGCTTGGTTTGTCCCGTTGGAAAATGCCTACAATAATTTGATTAATTTCAAACAAGTAACTCCCTCTAAAATGAAAGAATGTCATTTTCATGATGATGCTAGATTCCAATCTTAAAAAACGACTAAGGATGTGAGTTTGAAAAAGATGATAAAAGATTCTAGATTTCAAGGATATAACATGAAGGGTTTTCAAAAAGACGTGACGGCAGGATTGGTCGTAGGGGTTGTAGCCATTCCTTTAGGACTGGCTTTTGCAATTGCTTCAGGCGTCGAACCGATATACGGGTTATATACGACCATCATCGCAGGAATCCTCATTTCGATTTTGGGTGGCTCCAAGTATCAAATTGGCGGGCCGACCGGGGCGTTCGTTCCTTTATTATTTGGAATCGTTATGCAATATGGGTATGAAAGCCTGCTTATTGCCGGGTTTTTAGCGGGGATAATGTTAGTCCTGATGGGTCTGCTTAAGTTAGGTAATTTGATGAAGTTCATTCCCCGTCCTGTCATCATTGGATTTACAACAGGAATTGCGATAATAATCTTTTCAGGGCAAATTGCTAACTTCTTTGGTATGAAAGTGGAAAAACATGAAGCTTTCATGGATAACATGAAGGAACTGGTGATTAAAGCAGACACGATCAATCTATATAGTGTGATTGTTGCAATTATATGTTTGGTCGTCATACTGCTGGCACCTAGACTTTTGCCACGAGTGCCAGGTCCGCTTCTGGGTCTGCTGATTTCCACAATTGCAGCTTACTTTTTATTTCCCGATAAGGTGGCTACGATTGGTTCTACGTATGGAGCGATTCCGAAAGGTTTTCCGGAATTCCAAGTGCCGGAGCTATCAGTGGAAGTCATTATCACACTCCTTCCAGTTGCTTTTACGATTGCCTTGTTAGGCGGTGTCGAGTCATTGTTATCCGCTACCGTTGCGGATAACATGGGGGGTACCAAGCATGATAGTAACAAAGAGTTGGTTGGGCAAGGAATCGCGAACATCGCTACGCCATTCTTCGGCGGGATACCTGCAACAGGCGCAATAGCCAGGACAGCTACCAATATAAAAAGCGGGGCAGCCTCCCCGATGTCCGGAGTCATTCACGGAATTGTCGTTTTACTGGTTTTGCTGGTGCTTTCCCCATTTGCAGCGCATATACCTTTGGCTAGCATGGCACCCATATTGATGTTTGTTGCCTGGAATATGAGTGAAAGAAAGGAATTCGCTCATGTATTGAAAACGAAGACGGCGGATTCTGCGGTTTTGCTAGTCACCTTCCTCATCACTGTCTTCACTGATTTAATCATGGGAGTGGGAATCGGCTTATTGATTGCATTCATCACCTTCATTGCAAAAATGAGCCACACGTTAAAGGTTAGGGAAAGAAGTCATGAGATTACCGAGATTGTTCCAATTGATAATTCGGATTCGAAGATCAATGTGTATAACTTGGAAGGACCTCTTTTCTTTGGTTCGATAGACGTCCTGGAGTCATCGATATTGGAGAACTTGGATAATAAGACGAAAGTGTTGGTATTAAGCATGCGCCGGGTAACATATATGGACACTTCAGCAGAGGCAGCACTATTGGCGATTGTTAATCGCATCGGAAAATATAAGGGGAAATTGATCATTTCCGGAATTCAGCAGCAACCAAAGGAATTGTTACTCAGCACTGGATTGTATCATAAAATAGAAAAACAGCACTTTTTTAAATCGAAGGAAGATGCCCTGTATTTTGCCAAGAAGCAGCTGAAGGGCAATTCGGATAAAGTAGTCTAATAGTTTCATCTTGAAGTCACCTTTTCGGATAGATATGTTATAGTATCGTTAACAGTAGATTTTTTAAAGAAGGTGACTATCTGGATGAATGTATATCGGATTGGCCAGCTTGCTGAACTTGCGAATGTTTCGAGAAGAACCATTGACTATTACACACAATTAGGAATGCTGAACTATGAAAAAACGGGGTCAAGATATCGGTATTACACAGAAGATGCTTTAAATCGTCTTCAAATGATTAATCGGTTTAAAGAACAGAATATGCCTTTGACTGAAATCAAGGAACGGTTACAAGTCTTGTCTGAAACCACTGTTGATTCTGAGCAGGTGCTCTTGATGGTGGACAAGCTATCTACAGACCTTAGAGGACTGGAGAATGAATTGCTGGAATTAAAGCCTTTATTGGAACAGCTCGATGAACAGCAATTAACATATGCTGCACAGCAGCTTTCCGTTCGGGGCAGCTCTTTATTGAGTATACTTGCCATGCTTGCCTAAGATTTTTGCCGAGTTCAACAAAAAAAGACCTGATTGGGTCTTTTTTTTGTTGAACGGGTCATTGAAAACCATTATTTAAAATAACAATTCAAACTCCTGAGTATAACCGGAGCTTTATATATGATAGCATTCCTTTATTTTGGCTGAACTGACAATATAGATCTTTTTTCGATAAAGATGAAGGATATAAGGGAATGGAAAAAGAAGAACTTACATATCTACTACTATATGAAGAGGTGATTGGGAATGATTGGATCAATAGTTACGACGGTAAAAGGACATCTTCAAGGTACTATGGAAAACGATATATGCGTTTGGCGTGGAGTCAGGTATGCGAAAGCGCCGATTGATGGACTGCGTTTCCGTTCTCCGGAGCCAGTTGATAATTGGAGCGGTGTCATGGATGCAGTGGATTTTGGTCCCGTTCCCCCGCAGCCGATGGATCGTGCGGTAAGAACAGGGATGAGCACAAATGAAAAAATGGATGAGGATTGCTTGTTCCTGAATATTTGGTCGCCTAGAGCTGATGATAAAAAACGCCCGGTCATGGTATGGATTCCTGGGGGAGCATATATAACGGGAGCTGGATCCCTTGATATGTACAATGGACACTTACTTTCTAAAAATGGAGATGTAGTCGTGGTAAGCATCAACTATAGGCTGGGGGCACTGGGATATCTGGATTTTACCGAGTTGGCAGGTGAAGGGGAAATATTTGAAAACAATTTAGGTTTACGTGACCAAGTTGCTTCTTTGAAATGGGTTAAAGAAAATATAGAAGCTTTTGGCGGCGACCCTGATAATGTTACGATATTTGGTGAATCAGCTGGTGGTAATGCGGTGACGACTTTACTTACTGTACCTTCAGCAAGGGGTCTTTTTAAGCAGGCCATTGCAGAAAGCCCTGCTCCGACATCTGTTTACGGAAAAGGATTTGCTCGCCAATTGAGTGAAAAGTTCCTTGAGATATTGGGCATTGGAAAGGGTGAAAGCCACCGGCTAAAAACCCTTTCGGTTCAAGAGATTGTCGCTGCCTCCCACCAACTTTTACAGGAAAATTCACAGGAAATGCCGGGCTCCCTAGCATTTGGACCAGTCGTAGATGGTGACTTCCTGCCCGATTATCCACTAGATTCGATTCGATCGGGAAGAACAGGGGGTATACCCTTGCTTATAGGAACAAATAGGGACGAAGCGACATTATTCGATCAGATGGCCCCCCCTCTAATCCCAACTAATACGGCGATGATTCATAAAATGTTCGAAAATACTGATCCGAAGGCGAAAGAGCGAATTACGAACGCTTATACAAACTACCCAGAAAAGGAAGCTGTACTAGGCATTGGCCGTGATGCGACTTTCCATATTCCCTCGGTTTGGTATGCGGAGGCATACAGCCGCTTTGAAAAAACATGGATGTATCGTTTTGATTATAAAACGGCGGCCATGCGCATAAGTAAATTAGGGGCGACGCATGGTATGGAAATCCCTTTTGCTTTCCAGACCTTCGACTCGGCATTCGGGAAACGGATTGTTTCATATGGTTCAAGGTCAGCTGCCCTAAAGGTATCCCATAGAATGCAGGGCCATTGGGTCAACTTTGCGAAATATGGAAATCCCAACCCCCCGGAAGGTGAAATTTGGCCGAAATATGATGAAACCAACCACTACACAATGATTTTTGATAAAACGGATTATATTGAAAAAGATCCTGACGGAATGATAAGGTTGGCATGGGAAGGGGTAGGGATTTACAAATGAAAAAAAGTGGATTGGAAGGAAGCGGGGGGGATGGAACAAGTTCAAAAGAAATCCTTGAGGCTGACTCAATATCTTATGGATTTAATACAATTGGAATTAACGGGATATGGATTTGAAATTGGGAGCCCAAGGCATGAATCAAAAAGGGGCGGTCATATCATCCTTGAACATCAAGAAGCTGCGAGAATATGTAAAGCATTGAAACAAGAGGCCATCATTCCCGATTATCGTGAACCGAATATGATTCGTTTAACACCTGTCGCTCTTTTTACCTCTTTTCAGGAAGTCTACGAAACTGTACAGGTACTAAAGAAGGTCATGGACGGCAATTTATATGAAAACTATGAAAATAAAAGGGGAATCATTGCCTAGAATGGGAGCAACATATGGAGAAAAATAAGCTTCAACGTGAATTATCATCGAATCAAATCACTATGATAGCCATGGGGTGTGCAATTGGCACCGGGTTATTTTTGGGCAGCGGCCTTGCGATTTCAACGGCTGGTCCAAGTGTACTTATCAGCTATGCAATAGGTGCATTCATTGTCCTTCTGCTGATGGGATGTTTGGCGGAAATGACGGTAGCCCATCCAACATCGGGATCCTTTGGAACCATTGCGGAAAAATATATAAGTCCATTTGCGGGTTTTGTTGTGAGGTATTCCTATTGGATAGCGAATGTTCTTGCCATAGGTGTCGAAGTGAGTGCCATCGCTGTTTATATGAAATATTGGTTTCCAGCTGTGCCTGGGAGCATTTGGATTGTCCTTTTTGCTGCACTGCTAATCTATGTAAATGCGACGAGTGTCAATACATTCGGCAATTTTGAGTATGTATTTTCAATGATCAAGATAAGCGCCATTGTCATATTCATTCTACTGGGTGCCTATGTGGTGATTGGCGCCGAACCTTCAAGCGGGATCGGTGTAGAGAACTATGCCAGTGATGGAGGTTTTATGCCTTTCGGATTTTGGGGGCTCTGGGTCGCCATATTCATTTCGCTCTTCAGCTTTTTAGGAACTGAGCTGATTGCGGTGACGGCGGGGGAAGCAAAGGACCCGGATATAGCCGTACCTAAAGCTTTGAAGGCAACTGTCTTCAGGCTTGCCACTTTTTATGTACTGACTATCGGGATCATGTTAATGATTGTTCCCTGGCAAGCTGCAGGTATTGATAAGAGCCCATTTGTCAAGGTAATGGAAATCCTGAATGTTCCCGGGGCATCTGGGATAATGAATTTCATTATTTTAACCGCTGCTTTATCTGCAATGAATAGTCAATTATATGCCTCCACCAGAATGATATTTTCATTATCCGAGCAACATCAGGCTCCAGCCCTATTTCAAAAAGTGAGCAGGAAAGGTGTCCCGCTAAGGGCCCTTCTCATATCCACTTTAGGAATATTTCTTGCTGCAGGAGTAAAAGTCCTGCTTCCGGATACTTCATATGCATTCATGATGGGGATATCGATGTTCGGAGCCATTCTAACCTGGTTCATGGTGTTCATTTCCCATTTGTATTTCAGGAAGAGGTGGGAGAAATCAGGGGGCCGCAAATTACCGGTTAAAATGTATGGATTTCCATATCTAACGATTCTGGGTGCATTTCTTTTGTTTGCTTTGACGGTATCCACCTGGTTCACTGGCCCATTTAAAATCGTACTCCAGTTCGGGGTTCCTTGGCTGATCTTTCTTTGCATCGTTTATTTATTGATGTCGAAATTCAAAAGAAAGTAAAGGGAAAGAGGGATGGTATGGATAAGGATCCAAGGGATGAACATCGTTTGGAAGAAAGTATGGTAACTGATTTTGAAAAAGATATGTCCTATGGGGACTATCTGCATTTAAATCAAATTTTATCAAGTCAGCATCGGCTTTCCGGCCATCACGATGAAATGCTGTTCATCATCATTCATCAAACAAGTGAATTATGGATGAAATTGATCCTCCATGAATTGACTGCGGCAACTGATCATATTGTGGCAGGACATTTGGAGCCGTCCTTTAAGATGCTATCCAGAGTGGCCAGAATCCAACAGCAACTAGTTCAATCCTGGAATGTGCTTTCGACATTGACGCCAGCCGATTATATGGAATTCCGGGAGAAACTAGGAAACTCTTCAGGGTTTCAATCATTTCAGAACAGGTTGATAGAATTTGCGATGGGTCAAAAGAATTCGCAAATATTCGCTGTTTTCCGTCATCAGCCCGAGCTTTATGAGTCGATGATGGCAGCGTTGAATAAACCTAGTATTTATGATGCGGCTATAGGGGCTTTGGCTGCAAGGGGTCTTCCCATTGATCAATCGGTATTGAACAGGGACTGGTCTGTCATTTATCAGGAAAATGCAAGTGTGGAAAGCGCGTGGCTGACCGTTTACCGTGATGTGCATAACTACTGGGATTTGTATGAGCTGGCCGAAAAACTCGTTGATATTGGTAGTCAACAACAGTTCTGGAGATTCAATCATATGAGCACCGTAGAACGTATCATCGGCAATAAAAAGGGAACTGGCGGATCGTCCGGTGTAAGTTATCTGAAGAAAGTGGTCGAACAGCCATTTTTTCCTGAACTTTGGACATTAAGGACCAAACTGTAAGGAGGGGTTGAACACATGAATCAATGGTTAGATATTTCTCAGCGCCTCAATGAAAATACGCCATATTGGCCAGGAGATACGCAATATTCATATCGGCTGAATTCATCAATGGCTGAAGGTTCTTCCGTCAATGTAGGGGAAATCCGGATGAGTACACATTTAGGAACTCATATTGATGCTCCCTATCATTTTGATGAGAATGGAAAAAAAATCATCGAACTCGATCTTGATTTATATATTGGCACTGCAACCGTAGTAAAGGTGGATGCAGCTGAAAGCATTGGCATTAAAGCTTTTGAAGGCATCGAATTGACAGGGGTCCGGCGGTTGTTGGTGGCAACAGGTCAATGGAAGGACCTTAGACGTTTTCCGGAATGGATTCCACCGGTTGAACCAGATTTAGCTCCCTTCCTTGCAAATAAAGGGGTTAGGCTCCTTGGGCTTGATTTACCTTCAGTCGACTGTCTCGACAGCAAAGAATTACCTGCCCACAATAAACTGTCAGGCTGTGGAATTCATATACTCGAAGGGCTGGTCCTTGATGGACTGGAGCCTGGGCTGTACGATTTGGCTGCATTGCCGCTGGCATTGGAAGCAGGGGACGGGAGCCCGGTCAGGGCCGTGGTGAAGAAGAAAGGCTGATGAGGGGGATAAAATGATGGGTAAAATTGGAGTTTACGGATCTTCCTTCGATCCGGTCACGAATGTACATTTATGGACAGCATCCACCATTGCGCATCGTGCTAAGCTGGACAAGGTGATTTTTTTACCTTGCGCAAATGGCCGTATCGATAAACAGATGAAAACAAGCAATGAACACCGTTGGCAAATGCTCAAGCTGGCAATAGGGGGCAACCCGATATTCGAAGTCAGTGATTATGAAATTAATGAACGTGCCGGAACGAGTAAACAATATACTTGGTATACGATGGAATATTTTAAATCTCGATTTCCAAAAGACGAAGTTTACTTCATAATGGGTGCAGATTTACTTGAAGATATTGATAATCAGGAGCTGCCGGTACACTTACGATGGAAATTCAGGGAAAAATTGATTGCCAATCATAAATTCATCGTCATGGCCCGGGATGGAATCGATATGCTGAAAATCATATCCAAAAGTCCATTGCTAAGGAATTATGATGATGGCAATACATTTCACCTTATTGATAAAGGCCTTTCCATGGAAATCAGTTCTACATATATAAGGGATGAATTTGCAATGGGCGGGGAACCACGATATTTACTGCCCGATCAGTGTTATCAGTATATCGTGGAAAATAAGCTTTATCAAAAATCATCAAATTCATAATTATTGGCAAAGTATTAAAAAGGGCTCGATCTTCCCGGTGGATCGAGCCCTTTTCGTTTAGGGAATTTTTCAACCTGCAAAATGTGAATGAATTTAATTAAAGGGACATGCAATACCTAGTTGACAACTTGGTAAACTTTGCTTTATGGTAAGGATATACAAAAATCAAAATAATTGCTGATCAGAGAACTGAAGGCATACTATCTCCCGAAAAATAATTGAAGGGAAATAGAATGCCTTTTTTGCTGTAAAAAGAGGGGGAAGCTCATGAAAAAGTTGATGTTATTGACAAGTTTGATTTTAGCCTTCGGTGTACTTGCTGGATGCAACTCGGAAAAAACGAAAGGGGACGGAACATCGAAGTCAGTAGAGCTTTTGAATGTGTCATATGATCCGACAAGGGAATTGTACCAGGAATTCAATGAAGCGTTCGTGAAGCACTGGAAAGAAGAATCAGGTCAGGATGTAACGATACAACAATCACATGGCGGATCTGGTAAACAGGGCAGGGCTGTCATTGACGGATTGGAGGCGGATGTCGTTACATTGGCATTGGCTTATGATATTGATGCCATTTATGAAGCTAGTAACCTATTAGCGAAGGATTGGCAAAAACGTTTACCTGAGAACTCGACACCATATACATCAACGATTGTGTTTTTGGTGAAAAAGGATAACCCTAAAGGCATTAAAGATTGGGATGATCTGATTAAAAAGGATGTATCCGTCATTACGCCAAACCCAAAGACAAGCGGAGGGGCAAGGTGGAATTACCTGGCTGCCTGGGCTTATGCGGAGAAAAATTTCGATAATGACGAAACAAAAGTGAAGGATTTCATGAAAAAACTTTATCAGAATGTTGAAGTCCTGGATTCAGGGGCCCGCGGTGCAACGACCACTTTTGTGGAAAGGGGAATCGGTGACGTACTGATCGCTTGGGAGAATGAAGCTTATTTAACACTGGAAGAATTTGGTGATGACAAATATGAAATCGTCAACCCTTCAATCAGTATATTAGCAGAGCCACCGGTAGCTGTTGTCGATGAAGTGGTCGAGAAAAAAGGAACAAAGGAAGTGGCCGAGGCCTACCTGAAATATCTGTATACGGATGCCGGTCAGGAAATTGCCGCGAAAAACTTCTATCGTCCAAGGGATGGGAAGGTCCTCGCTGAATATGGAGACCAATTTGCCAATATCGATATGGTGACTGTTGATGATACATTTGGCGGTTGGAAAAAAGCCCAGGAAACACATTTTAATGATGGCGGCACATTTGACGAGATTTACCAACAGCAGTAAGCATGAAGGAGAAGGTGTGGCTTTAACATCTTCTCCTTCATAAATCAGAAAAAGGGTTGAGGCGAAGCGATGAATATAGTGACTGAAGGTAAACAGACGAAAAAGAGGACCATACCCGGTTTTGGATTGACGATGGGTTTTACGCTGCTGTATCTCACCATCATCGTTTTGATCCCGTTATCGATGGTTTTTCTAAACACATTTTCAATGGGGTTCCCGGATTTTTGGGCGACCATAACTGAACCGAGGGTTCTCGCTTCTTATAAATTGAGTTTCTTGACAGCGTTAACTGCGGCCTTTGTTAACGCAGTTTTTGGTGTATTGATTGCCTGGGTGCTTACTCGTTATGAGTTTCCCGGCAAAAGGATCATCGATGGACTGGTTGATTTGCCTTTTGCCCTCCCGACTGCCGTTGCAGGAATCACGTTGACCACCTTGTATTCACCTAACGGATGGATCGGGCAATTTTTCAGCTTTAAAGTCGCTTTCACTCCCGCAGGGATCATCATCGCCCTTATATTTATCGGTCTGCCATTCGTGGTGCGGATGGTTCAACCGGTGCTTGAAAATATCGAAAAAGGGATGGAAGAAGCATCTGCCTCTTTAGGGGCGAATCGAATGCAGACATTCATTAAAATCATCTTCCCGGAATTGATTCCAGCGATATTGACGGGTTTTGCCCTTTCTTTTGCGAGGGCACTTGGAGAGTATGGATCCGTTGTCTTCATTGCCGGAAATATGCCATTTAAAACGGAAATTTCCCCGCTGATCATCATGACAAAGCTTGAACAGTATGATTATGAAGGTGCAACAGCTGTTGCAGCCGTCATGCTCATTATTACATTTATAATTTTGTTGACCATCAATATCTTACAATGGTGGACCGGCAAAAGATATTCAGGGAAGTAGGGGGGATATGATGGAACATGATCATTCAGTGGTTGCAAAAGCGAATCACCCAGTCATTATTACGAGAAACGCAACTAAAGAGCCTAAATCCATACAGTGGATCCTCATATCCATTGTATTGCTATTTCTCACTTTGTTTTTAGTAGTCCCATTAATCGCAATCTTTGTAAAAGCCTTTGAAAAAGGTGCCGAAGCTTATTTTGCGGCCATCGCCCATCCTGATGCCGTGGCTGCGATTAAGTTAACATTGATCGTTGTCCTCATCACCTTGCCGCTCAATGCCATATTTGGAGTGGTTGCTGCGTGGACGATAACAAAATATGATTTCAAGGGAAAAAACTTCTTAATAACATTGATAGATTTGCCTTTTTCCGTTTCACCGGTCATTGCGGGGTTGATTTTTGTCCTTCTGTTCGGCTTACATGGAACACTTGGTCCACTGCTGCAATCACTTGACATTAAAGTGATCTTTTCAATACCAGGGATTGTCATCGCCTCCATTTTCATTACCTTCCCATTCATTGCGCGCGAATTGATCCCGCTCATGCAAAGTCAGGGGACGTCTGAAGAAGAGGCCTCACTCACGCTGGGTGCGGGAGGGTTCAAGACATTTTGGTATGTGACGCTTCCCAATATAAAATGGGGACTTTTATATGGAATCATCCTTTGTAATGCCAGAATAATTGGGGAGTTTGGAGCTGTATCGGTCGTATCAGGCCATATACGGGGCATGACCAATACGATGCCGCTTCATATTGAAATCTTATACAATGAATATCAATTTTCGGCCGCTTTTGCGGTTGCATCCCTGATGTCCATCTTTGCAATCGTAACGTTGATCATTAAAAGCTTCATAGAGTGGAAAACGGACTTTAAATCAACCAAAGCGAGGTAGGAGGAATGAAATGAGTATCATCATAGAAAATGTTACAAAATATTACGGGTCCTATCAAGCACTCCAAAACATCGATTTGGAAATAAAGAGCGGTGAACTAGTAGCCCTGCTTGGCCCTTCCGGATCGGGAAAAACGTCATTACTGCGTATCATCGCAGGCCTTGAGCAGGCTGAGAACGGAAAAATCCTTTTTAATGAAGAGAATTACACGCATAAGCATGTAAAAGATCGAAATGTGGGTTTCGTCTTTCAGCATTATGCCCTTTTTCGTAATATGACGATTTTTGATAATATCGCCTATGGATTAAAGGTTCGCCCAAGAAAAACAAGGCCCAGTAAAGAAGTTATCGAACAAAAGGTTACCGAATTGCTTCAACTCGTCAAGTTGGAAGGATATAAAGATCGTTATCCATCGCAATTATCAGGCGGCCAGCGCCAGCGTGTCGCATTGGCAAGGGCACTTGCCGTTGAACCGAATATCCTCTTGCTTGATGAACCATTCGGGGCATTGGATGCCAAGGTGCGCAAAGAACTTCGTCGTTGGCTAAGAAGGCTTCATGATGAATTCAATGTTACGAGCGTGTTCGTGACACATGATCAAGAAGAGGCGATGGATGTTGCTGATCGGGTCGTAATCATGAATGAAGGGAAAATTGAACAGATTGGAACCCCGGAAGAAGTATATGATCACCCTGAAAATCCCTTTGTTTATGATTTTCTAGGCAGTGTCAATCTATTCAAGGGCAACGTGCATAAAGGGAAATTGGTTACTGGCAATGTAGAAATGAATGCCCCGGGCAGTGAAGATGGAGCGGGCACTGGTTATGTAAGGGCCCATAACTTTATCATAGAAAGAGAACCAGCGGAAAAGGATTCGATCGCATCCATAGTTGACCACATCCATACAATTGGCCCCATCGTCAGGATAGAAGTCATTCGTCAGGATACAAACGAACCGCTGGAAATCGAACTGACGAAGGAACAATATTTGAATCTGGAAATAAGCAAAGGGGAAAGGGTATTCGTCCGACCGAAAGAATTGAAAGTTTTTGTCGACTTTATGGCTGGAATTTAAGAGTGGGTCGAATCTTGACGAAAAAACCGCTGAAAGCGGTTTTTTTTAATAGACTTTCAGAAAACCTTCCTCCATGATTGGTAAATGAGCTGAAATCTGTTCCAAAAGGGCTACCGTGCCTTCACAGGTGGTGAGTTTTTGTCTGCCAATAGTCCATGGTCCCTTGGTGCTAAACACTAGATAGAAAGTCTTGCATCGAAATGTGAAGGTGATTATGTAAGATATTGGATGTTTTATCACGTGAAAAAGTCGAATCTTTATGTTTAATGTTAAAATTGAAATATAATTGTAATATTGTTATTACGTATTTGACAAAATCTGATGATATACTACGACTTAGATGAAAACATAGTAGAGTTTAAGAAATGTATTTAATATTATCTCAACCTTAGAAGATTACATAAAGAGTAAAAAAAATAGAGAAGAGTTCCCAGCAAATTGTTTTGACTAATCATTTTTCATAGAGAAAAAGAAGTGGGTCGATGGAAATGCAAGGGGAGGAAAGCAGGGGAAATGAGTTTGAAGAAAAAACTTATCGTATTGAACACGACAATTATGCTTGGATTAGGAAGCGCTTTTGCCATACCGTCTGTAAAAGCTGAATCTATCACGGATATTCAATCGCAACGTACTGGAATACAATCAGATATTTCAGAGGCAGAACAAGTTATTCAGCAATTGAAAAAAGAACAATCGAAAATGAATGCCCAAATTGCCCAGATCGAATCGGCAATGAAAGAAAATGACCAAAAAATCAAAGATACTAAACAAGAAATTAATGACACCGAAAAAGACATAGAATCTTTAAAGAAAGAAATTAAAGCGTTGGAAGAAAGAATCGCAAAACGCGAGGAAGTCTTGAAAGAGCGCGCACTTTCTTTCCAAGAGAGCGGCGGGGACGTTGAGTACCTGGAAGTTGTTTTAGGTTCTAAAAGCTTTGGTGAATTCGTTAATCGTGTTGGGGCGGTAGCCACTATCGTGGAAGCTGACCAACAGATTCTTAGCGAGCAGGAAGCGGATAAAGCTGACTTAGAGAAAAAACAAGCGACCGTTGAGAAGAAATTGCAAAGCCTTAAGGATATGGAAGTAGAGCTTAAAGGCATGCAATCTCAAATTGAAGATCAAAAAGCTGAAACTGTCAACATGAAGGCTAAGATCGAAAAGAAAGAATCGGAAACAGAAGCGCTTAAACAATCTTTAGAGAATAAAGATGCTGGTCTAGAAGCACAAATAGCTTCCATTCGTGAAAATATCAAAAAAGAGGAAGAACGTAAAGCATCGGAAAAAGCAGATCTTGACCGTGCTGCTGAAGAAGTGAATTCTTCAAATGCTTCCAGTGAAGGATCTTCAAGTTCTTCTAGCGAAGGATCATCGGTTTCTTCTAGCGAAGAATCATCAAGTTCGTCTAAAGGAGAGGCTTCTGTAAAAAGTTCTTCTAAAGCTGAATCATCTTCAAATTCATCTAAAAACAGTTCTGCTGCCAAACCTGCAGCAAGTAAAACCGAAACATCAAGTAAGCCAAGCAGTGCAAATACAGGCTCTGCCATTACAGCAGGTTATAAATATATCGGTAACTCCACATATAAATTTGGTGGCGGAAGAACGGCATCCGATATTGCTAACGGTCTTTTTGATTGCTCAGCATTCGTTGCATGGGCTTATAAACAAGCTGGTGTGAACCTTCCAGCCAGTACGGATGCATTGAAAAATGCGGGACGTCAAGTATCTGATAGTCAAAAACAACCTGGAGATTTAGTATTTTTCAATACCTATAAAACGGATGGGCATGTCGGAATTTATGTCGGCGGCGGCAAATTTATCGGTTCCCAAAGTTCAACAGGTGTTGCGATTGCCAATATGGATAGTGGATATTGGGCAGGTGTATACAACGGCCGTGTCGTTCGTGTAAACTAATAGTTCAATAATAAGCAGGGGAGAAAATGCCCCTGCTTATTTTTTTTGAAAAAAAGTCAAAAAAAATGAAACTTATTTTGAATTTCAACGTAAATACTATAAGATAAAATAAGGATAGGTGATGTGGACTTTCAGTAATCTGGGTAAAGATATAATGAAACAACATTCCATACTATTAAACGGAGGCAAAAAACATGATGAAAAAATTTATGGCTGCATTACTTACAATTACACTAGCATTCTCGCCAGTCGGCACTTATGTATTCCAGGATCATACGGAGTCAGTCGATGCAAGGGGTTACAAGTCCGGAAAAAGAAGCTTTAACAGCAACAACAATAATAATTCGAATTTCCAAAATAAACAAACGAAGAAATCCGATGCCACTACTGCCAATAAAGCCAAGAGTGGAAACACATTCGCAAAAGGCGGCTTAATGAAAGGACTTATGCTAGGAGGATTGGCAGGTTTACTTTTTGGTAGCCTATTTGCAAATATGGGAGCCCTTGGTTCTATACTTGGTCTATTAATCAACGTGATGGCGGTTGTAGTATTAATCGTTGTAATCCGTAAAATATTCACATATTTCAAAGATAAGAAGAAGAAAGAAGATCCAAACCCATGGAGAGGCTAAAGATTTCCGAACAAGAAATCATCAATGCGGTTTGTGTTTACATTGCCCGTAAAAAGCAGGTACAACCTAATGAGGTGGAAGTGGAGTTAATGTATGATGATGATTATGGCTTTTCGGCGGAAGCGTTTGTCGATGGCCGGAAACAAGTGTTAATCACCATCAACTTGATAGAAGCGCTTCGTCTATGGCTGGATGAATATATGAATAAAGATCCATACTCAGGTATTGAACTTGTTTTGGATGATGATGAAGGTATAGTGGCTTTGGTAAGTGAAAGTAATAGATGAGTAAAAAAGGATGCCGTAACGGCATCTTTTTTTTATTTAAAAAGCTACAAGTCGTCAGGGAGAAGGAAAGGGAAAAAAAGAAAATAGAAAAATAGCAAAGTAAATGAAGCAAAATCCTCGATTATATATACTATTTCAAACTTAGAAAGAGTAAGGACGAAATATATTTTCCATTTGTTGCAATAAATGGTCCGTGGAAGTAGGATGGATATATGTTCAAGTCAAAGGAGGAGAAAAAGTGAAAGGGTATATAGAAGATATCACTTTTTTAAATGAAAAGGCCATAAAGTTCGGCAATGAAAAAGTGGAAGCGATCCTTGTACCATCTTTAGGAAGCAATCTGCTTTCATTGAAATACAAGCATAAGGATATTGAGTTGCTGCGAACTCCGGATAGTGTGGAGGAGTATAAAAAAGCTACCATTTTATACGGAATGCCAATCCTGTTTCCTCCTAATCGAATTGAAGATGGTCAATTTACATATAAGGGGACTTCGTATAAGTTTCCAATCAATGAAATGGAAAAATCCAATCATATTCATGGTTTTTTGCATGACATGCCGTGGCAAGTCCGCAAAAAGGAAGTGAACGGGAAAGAAATCGTGATTAATACTGAATTCTCAAGCAGTGATTTTGATCTAAAAGGTAGCTTTCCACAAGATATCACTGTGAATATGTCTTTATCTTTAAGGGATGAAACATTGGAAATACAATTGGAAATCACCAACAAGGGCATTGAACCATTTCCGTGGGGAGCAGGTTATCATACTGTATTCAATTTTCCATTTGGACCAGTGAGTAAATGGGAGGATTGCAGAATATCTCTTCCCGTCAATAAACATTGGGAGTTGAATGAAAGATCATTGCCCACAGGTGCAATACATGAAACGGCCAATACATTGGAAATCCAAAACGGTATTAGCTTGGACGGCCGGCAATTTGATGACTTATTTGGCTATGATAAGGAAAGAAATCCGGAAAACGAGTGCATTCTCACTGATCAAGAGGCTGGCATACAAGTCATCTATCAAGGCGATCAACATTTTAGGTTTTGGGTATTGTTCAATCAGGAGGGGTTCGTTTGTCCTGAACCATATACTTGGGTAACGAATGCTCCTAATTTGGATTTGCCTGCAAAATTGACTGGATTGAGGGAGTTATGCTCAGGGGAAACGGTACAGCTGAAAACCAGATTGATTGTGAAAGAAATATAAAAAACACCTAGGCATTTAAAAATGCCTAGGTGTTTAAGGTTATGCTTTTTTTCTCATCCAGAGTGGGTATAGGACGATTCCGAATACATATAAGGCTATGCCTAGTATGAACGTATTCATATCGGCTGTACCTGTCTTGATGACCCAGATCGAGTAGATTAACGCCAAGATTGTAATAATGCCATCACGTACCCTTGAGCCTTTCATGATGTCATAGGTTTCCCCGGTCATCACAAGTTTCAATTGATACAGAACGGATGCAAGGTACGGGATCAAGTAAGCAAGTGTAGCGACGATCATCGAAAATTTATAAGCCTCCAAAATCGTACCTGAAATAGTGGAGAATAAGAATATCTGTGTCATGATATTTGTTATTGTCATAGAACGGACAGGTGTGCCATTTTTGTTTGCTTTCGCAAAATAGGCCGGGAACAAATCCGATTTCGCTGCCTGGTAAGGAACTTCCGAGGCAACGACAATCCAACCGATCGTCGATCCCAATAAGGAAATGACGGCTAGAGCAGCCATTATATACGTGCCGCTTGAACCAACTACTGCTTGTAGTGCGTCAACAAGCGGTTTTTGTGATATTTTCAACTCGTCTTGTGATATGGCACCCATCGTCAATAAAGTAATGCCGATATAAATGGCAACAGCGATAAGTAAACCAAGAATCGTCGCTTTCTTTACATCATTTTGTGACTTGGCACGGTTTGAAAGCATGACGGCAGCTTCGATACCGATGAAGGCCCATAATGTTGAAATGGCAGCAGCGTTCACTTGATCACCTAGGGAGATTGCAGTTCCCGCCTTATCATAAAATTCAGCTCCGTTTCCTAGATTGGAAGTATCGAAGATGAATATCGTGATAATGATGAAAAATAAGAATCCAAGCACTTTGGTAACTGTAGCAAAAAGATTCATTTTCCCGGCACTGTTAAAACTTCTTACCAAGATTGCCTGAATCCCCCAAAGGGCAACGGAACATACCGCAAACGTTAATGTTTTACCTAGTTCAAGTTGAAACGAACCCGCTGTATAAATCACTTTTGGACTATGCATCACAGGGAAAAACGTTGAAAGGTAACCAGCAAATGAAATGATGACAGAAGCTGTCGCAGCCCAATTCGCAGCCCAATACCCCCAAGCCATGCTATACCCTGAAACCCTTCCTTTAACAGGAGATTTAAATAATGACTGAGCATAACTTTGAGGTCCAGCCTTCAAATCAGGTTTCCGGACTGCCAGGTTACCAAACACCAAAGCTATTAGAAAAACTCCTAGTCCAGTAACGATCCATGCTAATGTGGACCCTAACGGACTGGATACCTGTGCTAATTGAGCAGGGAGCATGAAAATTCCGCCGCCGACCATATTTCCAATTACGAAAGTGGTCAAAATCAATAAACCCCATTTTTTATTTACCATTTATATCGAACCTTTCTTATATACAAAGTGTGTGTTTATACCGACAACTTATACTAAAATAGTATATCTCAAATAGTTTAGTTTGGTAAAGTGGTAAATAAGTAAAATGTAAAAGGCGGACTAATCAGAAAATTTAAACACAGGATTGACAAAAGGATAAAATTGGATTAGAGTAGTAAATACCAAGTTAGTTGGTAAGAATAATGTGGTTTGCCACATTAAATCGTATTTTTCTATATCATTTGCCATTCCCGAATATTGCCGATTAGTCAACTAAAGGCACCCTTACATCTAATCTGTTAGATGGCGGGTGCCTTTTATTTTTTATAGGGAAGGGAGGGAATATGGAGTTCCTATTAACTGGTTATTCTTATACGGAAAGTTAAGTGATGAGGATATGATAGGTAAACCAAGTTCCCAAGAAAACATTGAAAGTGGGAAGCGCACATGTGCTTGTCGTGCGAACCTTTTTTACATTAGGTGAAAACGAAGCTTTATTACCAGTAGTGAAGGGGAGATATTATGGAAAAGAAAGAAGAATTGAAAATCAGGCATATCATTTCAAGCTTGGAGGATCTGCAATATGGATCGGTTTTAATTACCGTACATGATGGTGAAATCACTCAAGTGGATACCACCGAGAAGAAACGATTCCCATTAGTGAAGGGCCGTGCCGTTAAAGCTAGATGAATGACAGGTATTAAGGGAGCCTTCAATATGAAGGCTCCTGTTTGTAGACTTATGGGGTTCGGAATCAGTTTAACTAAAATAACTGGATTAATACTTGGGCTTCCTACCTCTGAATACTTATCTTTCACCAAATCATAAATGAAAGTGAAGTCAATGGAAGCCTGCATTTTACGAACCAAATGGTTCGCCTGCACCAGTTGATCTAAAGTAATCAATTCAAGTTGATCTCGTTGAATAGAATGATGTTTCGAAAGCATCCTCATCACCTCAAGTTTTAATAAATTTATTTTAAAACAAAAAAGATTGTAGGCAAAAGGAGTTCTATCTAAATTTTTAATAGTTGACTGGAGCGGGTGTGCGAGACTCCTGCGGGAATAGCGAGTCCAAGGGAGACCCCACAGGCCAAGTGCGCCGAGGGCGGACCGTCCGCGGAAAGCGAGTGCCTACGTTCCAATCAACGTCCAAATTTGTACAAGCAAAAAAACTGTAGACTTCAAATATGAAGGCTATTTTTTTATACAAAAATTTATTCAATTTGGAATTTCTAATAAGATTGTACTGCTTTTAACATGGTAGAATAAGTTAGGGTATAAGGGAGTTTTTTATAGGGGTTTAAATGATATCTAAGGGAGGAACAGGGAGTAGATGACCTTACAAACTATAGAACATGATATCTTGGCATTAGTTGAAACATTTAATGGGAGAATCGCATATAAAATTGAAAATGGTCTTGGGGACACGATTGGATATCACGAGAATGAATCCTTTCAATCAGCGAGTTTGATCAAAATACCAATGATCATCGAAGGTTATCGTCAAAGTGAACAAAAGAAAATCTATTTGAACCAACCAGTGACCATCCCGCCTAGTGAAGTGACTGGGGGATCTGGGGTCCTGCATGTCTTATCGAATAAGGTATTTTTGACCGTAGAGGATTTACTGACATTGATGATAACTGTTTCCGACAATACATCCACGAATATGATGATGAACCTGTTGGGCTTTGAAGAAATCAATCAATGCATCAAGGAACTTGGTTTGAAAAATACTGTCCTTGAACGGAAAATGCAGGATTTTAAGGCATTAAAAGAAGGGCGCGACAATACCATTTCGGCAGAAGATACGATTACCTGCTTAAAAGCCATACATACAGGCAACTTTTTAACGAAAGAAAGCCGGGAAAAAATATTGCATGTATTTGACAATCAGCAATTAAGGGATAAACTTCCATCTCTGATGGGCAGAGGAGTCAAGGTCGCAAGCAAAACGGGCGGAATTCGGGGAGTTGCCCATGATTGTGCAATCATTCGGTCAGAAACACAAACTGTTTATGCTGCAGTTCTTACTGAAGATATGAAATCAGAGGAAGAAAGCCGTCAAGTAATCAGTAAAATTGGAAAATTGATATATGATGATATGGTCGCAGAATAAACTGTCCGATTGAGAAGAGAGGGAAGTCTTTCATGATTTCCCTCTCTTCGATCTTAGTTATATAGGAGTTAATGGTAATGAAAGTTATATATGATAAGAAACTGAAGCGGGGAAAAAATTTGAAAAAGACGATGAAACTTTTTTGTGTAATATGTGTCATTGCGGTACTTGGGTATTTTGGATTTTTGCACATGAAAATTCAGGAAAGCATTCACCAGCAAATTCCGGAAAATGCCGATTACCTCATGATTCTTGGAGCAAGGGTCAAAGGTTCGGTTCCATCATTATCCTTACAATACCGGATTGATAAAGCTGCAGAATATTTATCGGCGAATAAACATACAGTGGTCATTGTATCTGGCGGCAAAGGACCGGGAGAAGATATATCGGAAGCAAAAGCAATGCAACAGGGGCTAATCGCCCAAGGAATTGAAGAAGCACGCATCATGATGGAAGACAAGTCTACAACAACTCACGAAAATATTGTTTTCTCAAAAGAGCTCATTCCTGATACAGCAACTTTAGGGTTAATTGTTAGCAATGACTTTCATATCTACCGGGCAGTCGAAATAGCAAAAAAAGAAGGCTTGGACATGAAGGGATTGCCGGCAAAGACACCAAAAGTGTCACTGTTGAAATCATATACCCGTGAATATCTGGCAATTACCAAATACTATTTGACCGGGTTGATTGGGAGGTAACATCGAATTCTCCTAAAAGGTGGGGTGCTTTCATTATTCGACTTCAACGACAACATTAGGAACTTGCCAAAAATCTTTCTCTTGATATAGCTCCTTAAGTGTCTTATAAACGGGATAACCGGTATAGGAAATCTCGACTCGATCATCAGCATCCACTTCTTCCACATCTATATCATCAACAAAACCAAGTTGATCATCGATTTCCATTAAATAATACCCGAGTGCCTCATACCCGCTATAGGCTACAATGACCTTACTGTCAAAACCGCTATTAGAAACTTTGTAATATTTCATTGAGTGTCCTCCTTGTTGATAATTCTTTAAGTGAAAATCGTACTGTTTCTTATTACTCTGATATACCCATTAATTACTATCTGAATCATTAAATTGGATAAATAAAGAAAGTAAGAAGGCAAAAAGAATGTGGCCATCTTTAAATTATCACTGGAAAATTTGCTATCTGCGTCAATTCATGTTAATCTAATAAAGAATTGTTTTTGGTTGTGGAAGAGGATACTTGTTATTTTCCAAATGATTAAAAATAGTAATACAATGTGTGTTATGCACTAGGAGGCAACAACAATGGAACAAGGTACAGTTAAATGGTTTAATGCAGAAAAAGGTTTTGGATTTATCGAACGCGAAAACGGAGACGATGTATTCGTACATTTCTCAGCTATCCAAAGCGAAGGCTTCAAATCTTTAGATGAAGGTCAAAAAGTAACTTTCGAAGTTGAGCAAGGTGCACGTGGAGCTCAAGCTGCTAACGTTCAAAAAGCTTAATTTTAAAATTAAATCGTAACCTATATGAACAGACTTCCTCGATGGGAGTCTGTTTTTTATTGTGCTATAAAATGAAAGCAAAAAAAAATCCCACTCTGACTGAGTAGGTTTTTAGTGACTTGTCATTAAGCTTTTTTAAATTCTTCTTCAAAGAAAAAAGTAGTCGGATGTTCTTTAACAGTATAAGAATATCTCTTCATGTTTTTTACATATGCCCATTTATTAATGGTTACTGATTCATTAGTATCCTGAATGGTTACTGTTTCACCAGTATTATACTTATTGCTTTTCAATTTAGCCACCCTCTTTACTAATAGTATAACATATTTGGCGATGAAAGATGTGTTCAACATATTCCAATAATACATTGCGTATAAAAAACAGACTAAGCATATGGCAATGAGCCTAATAATTTTGAATGTTGTATAGAAAAAGTCAATGGGTCATGTTTTAGGATGAACAAGGAGTGGATGTCACAATATGGGATTAAGCGGGGGCAGGCCAAGTTATAGCGAATGAACTTAATCGAAAGCAAGGAGTCGATATTACTATGGGCTTGTCCCCCTTTTTGGGCATGAAAAAACAGCCACATGTTCCCAGGTACTGCAGAAATCACGTGGCTGAAGGTTTTCAAGTGATGGAAGGGGCTTAAAGCGGTTAATTAAAACGCCCAGTCCCCATTACGGAAGACAGGTTCCGAAGATTAAAGAGATAAAAATAGAAAAAGTAGGAAAAACTACTTTTTTGTGATCGCATGTGACCACTGTGTTACCAGAGAAAGTACAGTTATAATAAGCAAGAAGCAATTGGAAAAGAAATAATCTGGTGAGAATCCTCCATATGGTGAGCGGATTGGGGAGCAGAAAGCGGTAGAGCAAATGTATAAAGAAATGGGTTAAGCTTTCGCTAAGCTTGATAATTGGACCGTTTATATGAATACGTCCCATCCAGATTTTGAAAGATTATATGGCAAATTGGCTACGAAAAAACGGAATCTATTTAATAGGTTTATACGAACTGATTACTATCAATTTATTGGCTTATTCAAACGACCTTAAAATTCATATAAAAAAGAAGTTCCATTTATTTTTGGAACTTCTTTTTGTATTAAATGAATGGAAACCTTAAATCACGAACTTTCAGACCGACTTTTTAGTATTATTTATTTCATTACAGGAGCGGTCACATTTTTGGTCACTAAGCTGGTCACAACTCCTTTAATAACGCATGTTTTTGGGTTTCAAAAGCGGTCGCTAAGTTAAATGTCTTGATAACGTCATCTCATTCACAACCCCTAATTACCTAAACCTTCTTACTAATCCGCTCCACAATCTCTATTAAATCATCAGGGCTATGAAATTCAATCGGCGAAAACCTTTATCGAAATGAATTGTATCAGTTTCTATCATTAATATATACTTCCTGTTAATTTCCTTAAATGGAAGCCATCTCCGAAATCAACTAAGAGTCCTTTGACAGATGTACTGCCAAGTTTCATTCGCAGCTCGGCTTCAGATTATTGCTCGACAATCTGGGCAGTGGCTTCGACGACTTGGTGGATTTCAAAGTGTTCCTGGATTTCCTTTTTGTCGCTCGTTTCCTTTTGAATAAGTTGCTAGAGTTTTTATTGAATATTCAGATAATAAATATACCTTTTTTTTGTGTGTATAGCATGACAAAAGAACGAACCATGCTGTCTGAAATTGCATTTAATATATTAACAATGAAAAGAGGTGAATTATATGTCTGATTCTGGTTCTAGATCTGTTGATGTAGTTACGATTCTTTGGGAAAGAGCTACGTTAATACCTTTAGCTCAGCGTACAATTGTACAAGCTACAACGATTGGAAGTGCTGCTCCTTGTGCTAACAATTTAGATCCTGGTGATTCCTACAGAGCTGCTGTACGTTGTTTACTTCGAAATAGATTTGTACAAGTATTGAACCTTGACTTCGGGCGAACCGGAGTTGCCGTGTTCATCCGTTTATTCTAGGATATTAATTGGGGGACAAAGTATTTTTGATTTAAAATACTTTGTCTTTTTTATAAATACACAAAAACCACCAGTCTTTAAGATTGGTGGTTTTATCAATTTTACTAATACAGGAATGTTAAGTAGGAAGCGGAACATTATCTTAGTGAATTTCTAGCTGGAGTTGATCCGATTAAATTACCATTTGATCAATTTATTCAAGATTTGTCGAATCAAATGAAATTGAATGTAGCGGTAGTACATATCAAAACTTATATTAGCTTTAATAAATGTTGTATTAACACTAAACTTGGTAATATAGAATATTTTCAAAGCGGATTGGTTATACAACTATTCAAAATTACGTTATATCAATAGCTGCGTGCTTCCTAGTAAGCAGAAACACGCGGCTGTTGAATAGTGACCATTTCTGTCGACCACTTAAGGTTTTAGACGTTCAAAACCCCTCTATATCAACGCTTTTATTAAAACGCCCAGTCACCATTACGGAAGACAGGTTCTGAAGTGCCGTCCTGTTTGATGCCGTCGATGTTCATTTTCTCAGATCCAATCATGAAATCGACATGTGTAAGGCTTTCATTCAGTCCATTTTCTGCAAGTTCTTCTGGACCCATGTTTTTTCCGCCTTCAATACAGAAAGCATAGGAGCTGCCGATAGCGAGATGGTTTGATGCATTTTCATCAAATAATGTGTTGAAGAATAAAACATTCGATTGGGAAATCGGTGAGTTGAATGGAACTAGCGCGACTTCACCAAGGTAGTGTGAACCTTCATCCGTTTCAACCAATTGCTTTAGGATTTCTTCTCCTTCTTCTGCTTTTACTTCAATGATCCGTCCTTCTTTAAACGTCACGGAAAAATTATTGATGATGTTTCCGCCGTAACTAAGTGGTTTCGTACTGGAAACCGTACCGTTAACGCCTGTTTTCAATGGAACTGTAAACACTTCTTCGGTTGGCATATTAGCCATGAATTCCTGCCCCTGTACGTTAACGCTTCCTGCCCCTACCCATAGATGTTTGTCGGGTAATTCGATTGTCAGGTCGGTTCCGGGAGCCGTATAATGCAATTTTTGGTAATGCTTATCATTTAAATAATCAACCTTTTCATGCAGGGTATCATCGTGTTTTTTCCAGGCTTCCACAGGATCTTTCACATCAACACGAACTGCTTTGAAAATGGCTTCCCATAGGAGGTCAACACGTTTTCCTTCTGCTTCTTCAGGGAATACTTTATCGGCCCAAGCCTTTGAAGGGACGGCAACTATGGACCAGCTCACTTTATCGGATTGCATATACTGACGCCACTTCTTCAGTGCTGTCCCGGATGCTTTTTGGTAGTTGGCAATCCTTTCAGGTTTTACACCTTTTAATAAGTCAGGGCTGGAGGAGATGACGGAAAGATAAGCAGCTCCGTTTTCTGCGAGTTCGATCGTTTCTTCTGCGCGCCACTTTGGATATTCGTGGAACACCTCATCTGGAGCCAATTCATATTTGGTACGTGAAACGATATCGTCATTCCAATTAACGATGACATTGCGCGCACCGTTCTCATATGCCTTTTTTACAATGAGACGCACAAGGTCAGCACCCTCTAATGTTGTGTTTACGACCAAGGTTTGATCTTGTTGGATGTTTACGCCGACTTTTACGGCAAGTTCTGCATATTTTTCTAAATTCGTTTGAAAATCACTCATCATTTAAAACTCCTCTTTTCCATTTTCTACATTTTTAATTGTACTTTTTGTCATATAAAAAAGAAACTTTTTACATCGTTTGTGAAAACTACTCGTATACGAAGGAGTTCATTATAACCGGCAGGGAGCTGCTCCAGCAGCTATTTTGTCTATCTTGCATTTTACCAAAACTAAAGAAGGAAAGACTATTGAAAAGGTTTGAATAGTTGAATAACTTGATGACTTGGTGCAGTGGATCAATGGACTGAAAGAAAGAGGGCCTCTTTGAGACCCTCTTTCTTAATAGTCAGTAAATCATTTACCCAAATTAATCCAGACACTTTTCACTTCAGAATAGTTGTCCAGTGCATAAGATCCCATTTCACGTCCGATTCCGGATTGTTTGTAGCCGCCGAAAGGAGAAGCTGCGTCGAACGCGTTATAACAGTTCACCCATACGGTACCGGCACGGAGTTTTCCTGCAACATAATGGGCATTGGCTATATCGCTTGTCCATAAGCCGGCAGCCAAACCATATTCACTGGCATTTGCACGGTTAATGACATCATCTAAATCCTCGAATGGCATTGCCGCTATGACCGGTCCGAAAATCTCTTCTTTAGCAATCGTCATATCCTCTTCAACACCAGCGAATATAGTAGGAGAAACAAAGTAGCCCTGTTCACCCGGTTTATTTCCGCCGACAAGAACTTCCGCACCCTCGTTTTTCCCTTTTTCAATATAGCCCATTACCCGATTTTGCTGCTCCTCGGAAACAAGCGGCCCAATTTGGGTACTTGGATCTAGGCCTATCCCTTGTTTGATGTTTTTTGCATGGCTAGCCATATCGGCAACAACATTATCATAATGTTTCTTTTGGATATAAACCCTTGAACCGGCACAGCATACCTGGCCTTGGTTAAACATGACCCCATTCAAAGCTCCAGGGATGGCTTTTGAGAAATCCGCATCAGGCAGGATGATGTTTGGCGATTTCCCTCCAAGTTCCAATGTGACCCGTTTCAATGAATATGAAGCGGAACGCATGATCAATTTTCCAACTTCGGTCGAGCCGGTAAATGCGATTTTATTTACTTGCGGGTGGTCGACAAGCGCTTGTCCAGCCGTTTCACCAAAACCGGGAACGATATTGACGACCCCATCAGGGAAACCGGCTTCAGCCAATAATTCAGCCAGGTAAAGAGCGGAAAGCGGTGTTTGCTCAGCGGGCTTTAATATGACCGTACAACCTGTAGCAAGTGCCGCTCCCAGTTTCCACATCGCCATAAGAAGCGGAAAGTTCCATGGGATGATTTGGCCGACAACACCAACAGCCTCGTGTTTCGTGTAGTTAAAGTAATTTCCGCTTACCGGGATGGTCTGTCCAACAATCTTGGTGGACCAGCCAGCAAAATATCTCATATGTTCAATTGCTAAAGGAATGTCGGCATTTGTAGTTTCACTGATTGGTTTCCCATTATCCAACGTTTCCAATTGAGCAAGTTCAGTTTTATTTTCTTCCATTAAATCGGCTAGTTTATACATCAGTCTACTGCGTGCAGCTGCGCTCATTCTTGACCAAGGACCTTCATCGAATGCTTTGCGTGCAGCTTTGACGGCTAAGTCGATATCTTCTTTATCAGCTTCATAAACATCGGCAAGTTTTTGTCCTGTAGCAGGATTAGGAGTGGAGAAGGTTTTTTTTGAAGCACTTTCTACAAACTGACCATTAATATAGAGCTTTTTTGGTCCTGTTAAAAATTTTTGCAGCTTTCCACTTACTTCTAACGTTAGATTTGTCATTAATTACCCTCCTGAATAAAATGTTTATCTTGGGCAAAACATGATGACTTATTGTTAACGCTATGATTGCCAATTTTTATGATAAATGAAAAAAAGGGAATATTCAATCTATAACATTCGACAGAATATCCAAGATTTCTTCATCTATTAAAAAAATGAAGTATTATTTTGTCAAGACATGTGTAATTACTATAGCAAAAATGAAAGTTAATAGTTAAAATGAAAAAGGATAAAATAACAAGAAGGTCTAAAGTTCTTCAGGAGGAATATATGGGAAATAATGCGAAAATGATATCGCAGCGTAAGTTACTTGGTGTTGCGGGTCTTGGATGGATGTTCGATGCACTTGATGTCGGTATGCTTTCTTTCATCATTGTTGCATTAAAGCAGGATTGGAACTTAACCAGTGAGCAGGTTGGCTGGATTGGGAGCATAAACTCCATAGGAATGGCTGTTGGCGCCGTATTCTTTGGTGCGATGGCCGACAGGGTCGGACGAAAGAATGTCTTTATCATTACTTTATTATTGTTTTCGATCGCAAGTGGCCTGTCTGCAGCAGTCAGTACACTCAGCCTGTTCTTGATATTGCGTTTTTTGATTGGAATGGGACTTGGGGGAGAACTTCCGGTTGCCTCGACATTGGTCTCTGAAAGTGTTGAAGCGAGTAAAAGGGGAAGGGTTGTCGTCCTTCTTGAAAGCTTTTGGGCGGTTGGCTGGATTTTGGCAGCACTCATATCCTATTTCATCATACCGGCTTATGGTTGGCGGGTTGCATTATTATTGAGCGCAGCTCCAGCTTTATATGCGCTGTACCTGCGCTTGAAACTGCCGGATTCACCAAAGTATACGGAACTTGAAAAAAAGCAAAGACCATCTGTATTAAGCAATATGAAAAGTGTCTGGAAAAAGGATTACTCCCGTCAGACCCTTGTATTGTGGATTCTATGGTTTTGCGTGGTCTTTTCCTACTATGGGATGTTTTTATGGCTGCCAAGTGTGATGGTCCTTAAAGGCTTCAGCATGATTCAAAGCTTTGAATATGTTTTGAGCATGACGCTCGCACAGCTTCCGGGTTATTTTTCAGCTGCATGGCTGATAGAGAAGATGGGACGTAAATTCGTTTTGATCACATACTTAATTGGGACGGCCGTCAGTGCCTTTTTCTTTGGATCGGCAGAGGGGCTGGCACTGCTGATAGTTTCCGGAATGTTCCTCTCTTTCTTCAACCTGGGGGCATGGGGGGCACTTTATGCGTACACACCTGAACAGTATCCAACATCAGTTCGCGGTACAGGGGCTGGGTTAGCTGCAGGGATCGGGAGGATTGGCGGTGTTCTTGGACCTTTGCTTGTTGGGTATTTAGTTGCTGCAGACACCCCGATTTCTTCGATTTTCACCATTTTTACAATTGCTATTTTAGTGGGGGCAGTTGCCGTGGCTTTTGGGAAGGAAACAAAGAATACCGTTTTGACATAAACAAAGGATGGGGACTGCATGCAGTCCCCATCCTTTTGTTATTTAAAGTCTTTTATGATTTTTAAAAGGGATTCGGAGGCAGTCTTCGGATTATCTGCATTCATGATGGCCGATACGACTGCGGTACCTGATAGTCCGCTATGAGAAAGAGCGGAAATGTTATCGGCAGTGATACCCCCGATGGCTACTGCGGGAATGGATACGCCGCGGCAAATTCCCCCCAAATCCTCAAGTGCCATTAGGGTTGCATCTTGTTTGGTCTTGGTGGGGAAAACGGAACCGACTCCGATATAATCCGCTCCATTTCGTTCGGCTTCGAGTGCTTCTTCAAGAGTGGAGACAGATACACCGACAATCATATCTTCAGGAACCATTTTTTTGACGACAGGCAGTGGAAGGTCTTCTTGCCCAATATGAATTCCGTCCGCTCCAACCGCAAGTGCTATATCCACCCGGTCATTGATGATAAGGGGAATGGAAAGCTCATTCAATAACTGTTTTAATGCAGATGCTTTTTCATAAAAGGAGAGGGAGGAATTGTTTTTCTCTCTAAGTTGTACGATCGAGACTCCTCCTGAAACCGATTGTGCAATGATTTTGGTCAATTCTTCTATTGCTATGGACTCTTCCGTAACTAAATACAGGCTTAAATCAATTTGGGACTTCTTCACTTATTTTCACCTCATGCATCCAGATTTCCTTATCCATTCTTGATATGGCATCGATTAATCGCACACGGAAAGTACCTGTTCCTTCATCCTTTTGAAGGGTTGCGGCTGCTAGTTCCCCTGAAATGCTCATTGTTGAGATACCGGCAATTGCTGCAGAATAGAAATCATCGGTGACTCCGGAAAAAGTTCCGATAAGAGCAGTGGACATGCAACCGGTACCTGTAACATTAGTTAAAAGGAGGTTCCCGTTATCGATGATGGACGTATGTTTTCCATCGCTGACCGCATCCTTAGCTCCGCTGACCACGATGATGCTATTCAATTCATTTGCCGCTCGTGAAGCCAGCTCTGCATTGCTAATCGCAAGTTCCCCCGAATCCACCCCGCGAGTAACGGTATCCCCACCCATCAATGACAGGATTTCACTCGCATTTCCGCGAATGATTTGGAAAGTAACCTTACTTAGGAGCTCTTTGACTTGCTCTGTACGATAGGAGGTGGCACCAACGCCCACCGGGTCCAAAATGACCGGGATGTCCAGGACATTTGCCGTTTTACCGGCAATCTCCATTGCTTCCAAGGCCTTATCATCGATCGTACCGAAATTCAGGACCAATGCATCTGCTAATTTGACCATATCCGCCACTTCTCTTGGGCTCGATGTCATTACTGGTGAACCTCCGATGGCAAGGGTGGCATTTGCACAGTCATTGACCGTAACAAAGTTGGTGATTTGGTGAACGAGTGGTTTCCTTTCTCTTACCTTCATAAATAAATCGGCTGAAGAAACCTTCATAATAAGTCACTCCTTTCTTTTTTTGAATATGAATGAAAATGATGGACAGGTCCATGACCTTTACCGATTGAAAAGCTATTGCGTATCGCTTCGGAAATATAGGTCTTGGCTTGTTCGATCGACACTTGCAATGGCAGTCCATTTGCCAGGTTAGATGTAATGGCGGATGATAGGGTACAGCCCGTACCATGAGTGTTTTTTGTATGAATGCGCTCTCCCTTGATCCAGTGGAAGTCAGTCCCATCATAAAAAAGATCATTTGGATTTCCTGCTGCATGGCCGCCTTTAAGTAAAACGGCTTTGGAACCCATTTCTTGTATCGAAATGCATGCCCTGTAGAAATCTTGTTTCGTCCGAATCGGGAAGCCAGTAAGTACTTCCGCTTCTGGTACATTGGGTGTTACAAGATTTGCAAGCGGAAGCAATTCCATTTTTAAGGCAGAGACGGCCTTTTCGTCGAGCAAATGGTGGCCGCTTTTGGAAATCATGACAGGGTCAAGGATAATGATGGCAGGCATGAAGGTTTTAAGGGACGCAGCGACCGTTTCCACGGTTTCTTTTGATCCAAGCATGCCTATTTTTACTGCATCGACAGGAATATCTTCAAAGATAGCAGCAATTTGATCCGATATGATAGCAGTTTCAATGGGCTGTACAGAACGGACTTCCATTGTGTTTTGGGCGGTTACGGCTGTGATGGCAGACATTCCAAATACACCATGTGCAGAAAATGTTTTTAAATCCGCTTGTATTCCAGCACCGCCCCCTGAATCAGAGCCTGCGATCGTTAATGCTGTTTTCATAAAAAAACCCCTTCATATAAGTATTTTTTAGCAATATTTTAAGTAATATGAAAGCTAAAATCGCACCTGCGAATGAACTGAACATAAAAGCCGGTAAAAAACCAAAAAGAGCAGCTTTTTCTCCCAATAGGAGGGTTGCAAGCGGATAACAGGCCAGGGAACCGAGAAAGCCGGTCCCGATCACTTCCCCTAAACAGGCGAATTTTAAGCTTTGTGTTTTTCGGTAAAGGATGGCGGCCAAAAGTGCACCAATCATGCTGCCGGGAAAGGCGAAAATTGAACCGGTACCAATCATGTTTCTAATGATGGAAACTAAAAAAGCTTGTGTCACCGCATATGCAGGCCCCAATAGAACCGCCGTCAGGACATTTGCCAGATGTTGAATAGGAAAGATTTTTGCAAATCCTGCAGGGATGAAAATAAATGAACTGGTAAGCGTCGTTAAAGCCGTGATCATGGCAGTCAATGTCAGTTTCTTGATAGGGTTCATCCTCATGTCAACCACCTACAGAGGCCAATCCTGCTCATTTTGAACCATGTCCCAGAATAAATATTCATATCGGGAAGTAACCAAAAAGTGCTTTTCTAATCTAAGAAGTTCCTTTTCAGGCATGCCTTCCGTCAATTCTTCCAACAAAGCGATCAGCCACTTGTGTGCTTCCCCGAATTCAGGAGATGAATAGGACCTTATCCAATCTGCGTAGCGATTGTTTTCCAGTGCTGCTCCATTTTGTTCTTTTAATAGCAAACCGATTTCATAATAATCCCAAGCGCAGGGCAGGAGACAGGCGATCAAGTCTGCCAAAGTCCCATGCTGAGCTGCATTTAGCATGTAACCTGTATAGGCTAGAGTGGTTGGAGTAGGTTCTGTATTTTCCAATTCCTTGGAGCTGATCCCGAATTCGGAAGCATAATGCCGATGAATATCCATTTCCACTTGAAGGGTTTCATTTAAAATGCTCGCAAATTTTGCCATGGTTTCGATGTTATGGGCTTTGATGACACCTAAAGCAAAGAGCTTGGAATAATCCATGAGATAGACATAGTCCTGCTTCAGGTAATAGGCAAATTTCTTTTCAGGAAGTGTGCCGTTTCCAATTGCCTGGACAAAGGGATGTGAATGATTCCTTTTCCAAATCTCTTTTGCCCGTGCATGCAGTCTATCACTGAATGTTTCTAATTTTGTATTCTCCATTGTTCATCCTCCTATAGAATGGCTCCCTTTGCCTTTGTTAAATAAAAAACCCCGTTCCTGAATACGGAACGGGGTAGATGGATATAGTCTGTGAAATGGACGATATCATCCACTTCCCTCCGCCGGTATGAGCCGGTTCAGGTTCAAAGGGTCCGGAACTAATTCCATCTCAGTCTTAAAAAAGACTCCCCTAGTGGTGTGAATTGTATGTAATTACTGACATCATATCAGAAAGACAAGAAAATGCAACCCGTATTTGAAAGAGGAATCACTTTATGTCCAGGAAAAAAGGGAGAACCAGGTAATTGACTTTTGAAGATTATTAGGATAGAATCATTTCTACATCATTATATATTGAATTCTTATCCAGAGAGGTGGAGGGACTTGGCCCTATGAAACCTCGGCAGCGGACCCGTTTAGGGAACTGTGCTAAATCCAACAAGCATATGCTTGGAAGATAAGAAGAGCCGAACGGACACTGTCAGCCTCTTCTTAAATTAGAAGGGGCTTTTATTTTTGGGAAATAACGTTTAGTGACATACTAGAAAAGGTATATATTATTTGGTGAAATCAAACAAGTTGATAAAGTTTAGCTAACTAGAAGCAGGCACTAGGACGGAAAGGAGCCATTTACATGGCAGAATTATTTAAGAGGATTGAACAGAGGAAGGCAAAACTCATTGAAGAGCTATTGGCCAATGGAGTATACAAAACCTCTGATGAAAGGCACCTTTATGATGCCCCATTAAAAGTACTTGAAGATGAATATAAAATTGTTATAAATAGACCTAATAACGAGTCACCTTCTGAATGGATGACATAGTAATCGGAATACAATATTTGGATTTTTGGATAAGGGATATGATGTAAGCATTCGCAGTCTACACTAGTGGATGCTTTTTTTGCGTTTTTTAGAAAACGACACAAATTATACATAATTAAATAACAAAATAGGTGTTTTGTCACATTTGACCTATAAAATAACACATTTAATTTCTGGAAAATAGTTGATTTTAACTAGTGATTTCATTATGATAAAAGTGTAAAAATATTGAATAAATGGGAGGTGGCTATGATGCATTGCCGTAAGGTAACTATAGAAAAAGTAGAAGAGAAGAGACAGGAAATGATAAAGTTGGGTGCGATTTACGGCTTAACAAGTCTGCTGACTGTACAAGCCAGCCAAGAATTGGATACGCTATTGAATGCGTTAGCAAGTAAAAGAGATTCTGAATATTTTTCCCTTCAAGAAGCATATAGGTATTTTTAAATTAGCAATTCGACCTGTATTAATCTAAAAAAGCTACTGCTCAAGGCAATAGCTCTAAAGAATTATATTTAAATATCGACACGTTTACCTAGAATGATCAAATCCCGCTCAATGCCATCCATCTCGGCAACTTGAGGTAAATGTGCCCATTCTTCAAACCCGAATTTAGAAAAAAGCTTAAGGCTTGGTGTATTATGGGCGAAAATGAAACCCAATAAAGTCTTAACACCTAATTTTGGACTCAATTCAATTGCCTTTCGAATCGAAATTTGTCCAATTCCTTTTCCCCGGAAATAATCATCAATGTAAATGCTGATTTCGGCAGTGGAATTATATGCCGGTCGGCCATAAAAGGATTGAAAGCTCATCCATCCAGCGGTTTTCCCTTCTATAGTAATGATATATAGCGGTCTACTTTCTGAATGATGTTCCTCAAACCATTTAACCCTCGATTGGACGGATACAGGTTCCGTATCTGCCGTGACCATCCTTGAAGCAATTGTCGAATTATATATTTCAACAATTCTGGGTAGATCAGATAGTTCTGCCTCTCTAAACTCTATGTGTTCTTCCATGATTTAAACTCCTAACTATCATTTATTCAATCTCCAGAATGAAGGGTAATCCCGTTTTTGGTTTTAGGGACGTTGAATGAAACCCAATCCATTGAAAGTTTTATATTATCATACACTTTTTATTCTTTATCTGACAATTCTTTTTTATGTTAGTACTGCAGATTTTTTGGGTATGAAAAAGATTAAATACTTCTAGTAAAAAACAAGAGGAGAACCAAATGAAAAAATTGGCAGGTATATTGATTATCGTACTGTTTATATGTTTTGCTGCATATGAATTTCAGGCCTCGGAGTCGGAAGATGTGCAAAGGGTCATGGCTTTTGGAGATTCATTAACCTATGGAAAAGGGGATAAGGACGGGGAAGGATATATAGATGGCCTTGAAGATGAATTGAATAATCCCCAATCGGAGCAAAAAGTGAGTTTTTGGAATTACGGTATTAAAGGCCAGGAAACGGATGGGGTGATGAAACAGCTAGATGATTACCGAATTAAAACGAAACTTGATGAAGCCGATACTTTCATTGTTTTTATTGGAACGAATGACTTGATCAATAGTAATGGCGGGAACTTGGAGAAAATAAGTGACCGAAAAATCAATGAGGGTAAACGGGAATATATCAACCATCTGAAAAAGATTACATCAACACTGATAGAGGCAAACGATAAAGCGGATATTCTGGTAATAGGACTATATAACCCAATTAAAGACAATCAAAAACTTGAAAAGCACATTCGCGATTATAACGAGTCAATAAAGGGATTAGCCGATAAAGGTGAAAGGATGTTATTCATTCCTACAAATGATCTTTTTGAAGATGAAAAGAAAACAAAGTATTTCAGTGATAAGTTACATCCGAATGAAAAAGGGTATCAGCTCATTGCGAATCGGGTTTTGGAAAGTTATGATTTCAAATGAAGCCAACCATGCACAGAAAGGCTTTCTGTGCATGGTTGCCTGCTAAGTTGCTAGGTATTTGATATCGCTTAGTTGAGGGAACTGTAAGTCATGGAGCTGCTTGTATCGGCCGTCGTTTTGCATTAACTGGTCATGTGTTCCTTTTTCAAGAACCTGCCCTTTTTCCAGAACAATGATTTGATCGGCGTCATGAATGGTCGATAAACGATGTGCAATGACTATTGAAGTCCGTTTTTTCATTAAACGTGACAAGGCTTGCTGGATCAAATGTTCAGATTCTGTATCCAAGGCAGCCGTTGCTTCATCGAGAATGATGATTTGCGGATTTTTCAAAAGTGCCCTGGCAATGGCAATGCGCTGTTTTTGTCCGCCTGAAAGCTTGACTCCGCGCTCTCCGATCTGAGAATCATAACCATCAGGAAAGGCACAGATAAAGTCATGCGCATTTGCCGCTTTGGCGGATTCGATGATTTCATAATCTGTAGCATTAAGTTTGCCATACACGATGTTATCACGAATGGAACCATTGAATAGAATGATATCCTGAGAAACAATTCCCATTTGTCCCCGTAATGACTTCAGTGACACATCTTTGATATTATGTCCATCCATTTTAATCGTTCCATTTTGCGGATCATAAAATCGGATCAGTAAGCTCGTGATGGTCGATTTTCCTGCGCCGGAGGAGCCGACCAAAGCGGTTACTTGACCAGCTTTCATGGTCAGGTTTAGATTGCCGAGAACAGGAACAGTCTCATCATAAGCAAAGTCAACACTTTTAAACTCAATTTTCTTTTTTATGGCATGGAGTTCAATGGCATTTCCCTTGTCACTTATTTCAGGTTGGGTTTCCAATATTTCAGTTATCCGCTCAAAGGCGGCGGCTGATTGCTGGACAATGCTGATTACCCGGCTAAAATTGCGAACGGGACTCTGCAGCAACCTCAAATAGGCAAGAAAGGCCACGATTAATCCTATTGTGAATTCACCTTCCATCACTTGCCAAGCACCGAACACAATGACTGCTACAAGACCGATATTGTTCAATAAATCAATAATCGGCCCGAACATGGAACGCAGCCGAACGGACTTAAGGTTTGCAGTCATATTTTCCTGATTACGCTCCGCAAACCGCCTTGATTCGAATTCTTCATTTGTAAAAGATTGAATGAGCCGCATTCCTGAAATCGAATCCTGTAACTGGTTGCTGACATCTCCTGCGGAACTTTGTACAGACCTAAATGACATCCTGATGCGTTTCCCGAATACCCTTGTGATATAGAACATGAAAGGGAATGTAATAAGAAGGACAATGGTAAGCTTCCAGTTAATGAAAAGCATATATACCGCTACGGCAATGAAGGTCACCGTGTCAGTCAAAACCTGAAGCATGCTCGAAGAGATGAGCTGCTGCAGTAAATTGACATCATTGGTCAACCGCGACATTAAGTCACCAGTCCGGTTTTTATCAAAGAATTTCATATCCAGTGTTTGAATATGTTCATACATGCTATTGCGTATATCCATGATGGCCTTTTGACCGACTTTGGAAACGATATAGCTGTTAAAGTAGTTCAGTATAGCCAATAAGATTGCAGCACAAAGAATTCCTGCACCAATCCAGATCAACGAGTCATATCTTTTTTCGGGAATGATTTTATCAATCGTAAACTGTGTCAATTGGGGGATGGAGAACTCAAGCAATGAAATGAAAAGCATGATACATAGAACCAAAGAGCAAAACTTCCATTTCGACGGGACCCGATTGAACATTTGTTTAAGCATCAACCATATGCTTCCTTTTGAGGGTATTGCATGTATTGCACTGCGCCCTTTGTGGCTGAATGGAATATGTCCTCCACTCATAACGATCACTCCTATTTTACTGTCCTAGATGATTTTTGCCTTTATGACTATCATAGGGCTTTTCGAAAAATAGACAACTTTTAATCGGTTCGTTTTGTCAAAAAAGAATTATTATTTTACACTTTCCTATAGGACATGGAATAATTAAAGGAGATTAGCGAGGCTGATAAGAGGAGATGCTAAAATGAATGAAAATGAAAAAATCAGGGGAGAACTTTTAAATGCGGTCAACGGACTATCGGATGAACAGCTGAACGCCCAATCTGAAACAGGAAGATGGAGCATTATCCAGGTTTTGGATCATTTATATTTAATGGAGAGGGCCATAACAAAGAGCATTTCCGATAAATTGAAAAGCGACGAAAGCATTCCTGCTGTGGATAAACCGATAGAACTTACGTTAAATCGTAAAATGAAGGTCCAGGCCCCGCCATTTGTCACTCCGTCGGAATCATACCAAACTTTGAGTGAAGTTAAGGAGAAGTTGTCCGAATCCCGAAAAGCTTTTGTACATGTCGTTGACCATGCAAAGGAAATTGATCTCGAACAAAAGTCTTTTCCGCATCCTTTGTTCAAAGATTTAAGCCTGAAGCAATGGATTCCGTTCGTGGGACTGCATGAAAAGCGGCATTTATTGCAAATTAAAGAATTAAAAGCAAAGTTATAATAGAAGAAAAACTCATCCGTCTCTGGTTGAGTTTTTCATTTTCAGATAGATATTTTCGTAAAGGAAGGATTTTTTAAGTGAAAGCCACTTGGATAAGGACATGTTTGGTATTGGGCTTTTTCGGATTGCTGCTGTGGCTATTGTTCAAGTATATGCTTCCGCCTGATCTAGACGAAATCGAACTGACTGACGAGCTGAATCCGATCGTAGCCGAAAAAAAAGACGAGCTCATTCAACTGGCTAAGGACAAAGGCATCCCGGTAATCATTACGGCCGGATTCCGGTCTTTAGCCGAGCAAAATGAACTCTATGAAAAGGGCCGATCAGACCCGGGCAACATCGTAACGAATGCAAGAGGTGGCGAGTCGCTGCATAATTTCGGTTTGGCGATAGATTTTGCCCTCATTAACAAACAAGGCGAGGCCATTTGGGATATGAGTTATGACGGTAACGATAATGGAAAGTCAGACTGGATGGAAGTCGTAACAATCGCTAAAGGGTTAGGTTTCGATTGGGGAGGGGATTGGGCAGGGTTCAAGGATTATCCGCATTTACAAATGACATTTGGCTTAAGCCTGCGTGAGCTGCAGCAAGGCAAGCAGCCAAAAGGGCAGTGAAAGTGGTTGGCTTCATCATAAGCCGCATAATTTTGACTAAAAGCAGGAAAATAAGCATGTGAATTGCTTTACAGGTAAGAATTCGATAAAGTGAACTAGTGAGAAATCAGACATAAAGGAGTGCAGTCACCATGGAAGAAACAAAAAATTGCCGGGACTCTTTGGTCATAAAAACAAGCCTGGTCCTCCCGCCGGATACAAATAATATTGGTACGATGTTCGGAGGCAAATTAATGGCATACATTGATGATGTAGCGGCTATATCAGCCATGCGTCATGCGCGAAGCAACGTCGTTACGGCATCAACTGATTCCGTCGATTTCCTGCACCCTATTCACGAAGGAAATGCAGTTTGCCTTGAAAGCTTCGTGACTTATACGGGCAGAACATCAATGGAAATCATCGTAAAGGTGATTGCAGAGGATTTAGTTACAGGAGCCCGAAATTTATGCGTCATTTCCTTCCTGACATTTGTTGCCATTAATGAAGAAGGTAAACCAATTCCTGTTCCCCGTTTGGTTCCGGAAACGGAGATGGAAATGAATTTAAATGAATCAGCAAAACAACGGGCCCAAATAAGGAAAAAAAGAAGGGAAGATACACAGTTCATTGCAAGTACTTTCGGTGTGAAACTTCCATGGACCGATCAATCAAATCCAGGATTATATAAATAAGATAGGCATCCCTTCAGCCGTTCTTATTGATGATCGAGACCATATGGAAAAAATTACGTGAAAAGACGCTTGGATAATTCCAAGCGTCTTGTTTATGTTCCCTTGTTAGGTCTTTTAGTCATCGCTAGCTAAAATACCAAAGAAACGCAAGATGTTAATGAATAGGTTAATGAAATCAAGATATAGATTCAACGCCATGAGCGGTACTTCTTCGGCTGTTACCCCGTAATGCTTCATTCGATTGAAATCATATAAAATATAACCGCTGAAAACTAAAATCCCTATAAATGAAAAGACCAGCATGGCTGTAGAACTTAATGGAAAGAAAATGTTGAAAATGCTAATGACGACTAAAGCTAGCAAGGCCGCAAATAACATCCCCCCCAAGAATGAAAGGTCCCTTTTGGTGGTTGTGGCATAAACAGCCAGTCCTCCAAATACGACTGTCGTCGTAACACCTGCCAGGATCACCACATTTGCCCCTGCTGCGGCTAGGTAGTGGGCAATGATCGGATAGGTCGTAATTCCGGAAATCAACGTGAAAATATACAAAAATGTGTAACCGATGGCTTTTTTCCTTCGCAATATGAATGCTCCAATCAACATGGCAATCTCAAGTATCGCCAAGGGAAGAAACAAGGATGGCGGAACAAGAGTGCCGAGAGCCATACCTAAAACGGAAACGGCAAGAGATAAAGCGAACGTCCGCATGACGGACGGCATATATGTTTGTACAGTTTGTGAATACATTCAATCACCCCATCATTTATTTTCTACCGTTTTCTACGAGTCTGTTTTAAAAAGGTTTCATTGCATACAATGAAAATTTGGTGTTTTTTTAAAAGTATTGAAATATATATGAAGTAATTACCTTTTCTATGATATTCTTACAAATATACTAATTTTTCTGAAATATTAAAATACTTTAAACGAAACCTTTCCGCGGTAAGTAAAGCGCTAAGGTCAATAAATAGACATAAACTTCAAAAAAAGCTATCTCGAAATAATAAATCCGAAATTATTGATTCTATATATTTAATAGGACTTCAAAACTTTACTGTATAACAGTTATAAAGGAAACGTTTTTATGTTGCAGAAAATTATTCCTAAAGTTATAAAATATGAAAAAAATGTGATTATTTTCTATAAAAACTATTGTATAATTGTAAAAAAATGATTAAAATTTTAAATAATTATCAGAAGATTAATTATTTTCCCGATAAAATAGTTTAGGGGGAGCAAGGATGAAGAAAGCTATTTTACAAATAGAAAACCTAACTACCTCATTCCGAATCGGTAACAAATATCATGCAGCGGTGGATGATGTTTCGTTTACGGTGAATGAAAATGAAATTGTAGCAGTTGTTGGAGAATCAGGTTGTGGAAAGAGTGCATTGGCCTTATCCATCATGCAATTACATAATAAGCAGAGAACGAAATCCGAAGGAAACATCCATTATAAAGGCCAAAATCTCCTTAAGTTGAATGATGTACAAATGAATAAAGTCCGTGGTAAAGAATTGGGTATGATATTCCAGGAACCTTTAACGGCTTTGAACCCTCTCATGACCATCGGAAAACAGATCGAGGAGAATCTTGATTACCATACTGAACTCTCCAGTGCTGAAAAAAAGAAAAGGACGATTGAACTTTTGACACAAGTGGGAATTCCATACCCTGAACGGACGTACAAGCAATATCCGCATGAGCTTTCGGGCGGAATGCGGCAAAGGGCTATGATCTCGATTGCCATTGCTTGCAACCCTGCACTGGTCATCGCTGATGAACCCACGACGGCTTTGGATGTTACGATCCAAGCGCAAATACTTGATCTGCTGAAGGATATCCAAAGCAGGACAAAAATGGGGATCATCTTAATTACACATGATCTGAGCGTCGTAGCTGAGGTCGCTGACAGAATCGTTGTCATGTATGCAGGTCAGGTAGTGGAAACGGGAAGTGTTAAAGAGATATTCAGCAATCCGCTGCATCCATATACAAGGTCATTATTGAATTCGATTCCTTCGGCCGCAAACGAGAAAAACCGTTTGCATGTTATCGAGGGAATCGTTCCATCGATAGCCAAAATGGATCGGATCGGATGCCGCTTCCAAGATAGGATTACATGGATACCAAAACATGCGCATGAAGAGACACCCCGGCTTCACGAAGTGGGCAACGGTCATTTTGTCCGCTGTACCTGCTATAAAGCATTCTATTTTCAAGCTGAAGGAGATGCATCGGCTCATGACATTACTAAAATTAGATAATCTAAAAGTGCATTTTCCAATAAGGGGCGGTTTTTTTCGAAGGGTGGTCGATCACGTAAAGGCAGTTGACGGTGTCTCCTTTGAGTTGCAGCAAGGGGAAACATATGGTTTGGTCGGGGAATCCGGAAGCGGCAAGTCCACGACAGGCAAGGCAGTGGTCAAACTGAATGAAGTGACATCCGGACAAATCCTGTTTGAAGGCAGGGATTTAGCATCTTTAAGTAGAAGAGAAATTAAGCCGTTCAGAAAAGATATCCAAATGATTTTCCAGGACCCGTATTCATCATTGAATCCCAAGAAGAGGGTACTTGACATCATTGCCGAACCGCTGAGGAACTTCGAACGGTTATCCCCTTCAGAGGAAAAGAAAATCGTACAGGACTTCTTGGACAAAGTCGGACTGAGTCCGGAATCGATTCACAAGTATCCTCATGAATTTTCTGGGGGGCAGCGCCAGCGAATCGGGATTGCCCGATCATTGACATTGAAACCTAAACTGATCATTGCGGATGAACCGGTGTCAGCACTGGATGTTTCCGTTCAGGCACAAGTATTGAATTTTCTTCAGGATCTCCAACAGGAGTTCAATTTGACTTATTTATTTGTCGGGCATGATTTAGGTGTAATCCGGCATATGTGTGACCGGATGGGTGTTATGTATCGAGGTAGATTGGTAGAGGAAGGCAAAAGCGAGGAAATCTATGAAAATCCCCAACATATATACACGAAGCGCCTGATTGCCGCCATTCCTGATTTAGAGCCGGAAGTCCGCGAAGATAAAGTGCAGCTTAGAAAAAAACTCACCTCGGAATATGAGTCTACCTACTCAAAATATTTCGATGAGAACGGACGTGCTTACGATTTGAAGCCAATCTCATCGACACATAGAGTCGCATTACAATAAGGAGGTGGAAGGAATATGTGGAAATTTATCCTAAGACGATTATTAGTAATGATCCCGCAGCTCTTTTTATTGAGCATCATCGTTTTCATGATGGCAAAAGCAATGCCGGGAGATGCACTGTCCGGCCAGGAAATCAACCCTAGGGCCAATCCAGCCGAGCTTGATAGGATCAGGGAAGAGCTGGGTTTGAATGATCCTTGGTACCAACAATATCTAAGGTGGGCATCCAATGCAGTACAGGGGGATTTCGGTGTTTCCTATACACATAAGACGCCCGTTATGGATGTGATCGAAGACAGGCTTTGGAATACGGTGTTCCTGGCGTTGGTCACGCTGATCTTTACATATATGCTTGCGATACCATTAGGCATACTTAGTGGAAGGTATAACGATACCTGGGTGGATAAAACCGTTACGGGTTATAGCTATTTAGGGTTTGGCACGCCAATTTTCATTTTTGCTTTAATCATGTTATTCGTTTTCGGATTTGCCCTTGATTGGTTCCCGTCTGGAGGCAGTGTCGATTCAAAAGTGGATGAAGGAACATTCGCCTATGTTTTAAGTAAGATCAATCATTTAATTTTACCAGCGTTAAGTACAGCTTTAATTGCAACAACAAGTACGATCCAATATTTGCGAAATGAAATCATCGATAATAAAATCAAGGATTTCGTAAGGACAGCGCGTTCGAAGGGAGTGCCCGAATCAAAAGTGTATTCACGGCATATCCTGAGAAATTCCTTTTTACCGATAGCAGCATTCTTAGGTTATGAAATTACTGGATTGGTCGGCGGCGCGGTCATAATCGAGACCATTTTCAGTTATCCGGGACTTGGGCAGCTTTTCCTTAGTTCAGTCAGTCTGCGGGACTTCAGTGTTGTCACGGCCATCGTCATGATGACGGGATTTGCCACTCTGCTTGGCACCCTTCTTTCGGACATCATACTTAGTGCGGTCGATCCGCGCATACGGATAGAATAGGAGCGGGGTGAGTCGTATGGAAATGAAAGTGGAAACCGGTAAGAACATACAAGTTAATGATGTGAGCCCTTCAGGTATCAAGATCATCTGGCAGGAAATCAAGAAAGACAAGCTTGCCATGGGCTCATTGATTATATTAGCAGCCATATTGCTTTTTGTTTACGGTGCGTCGTTTTTCATGGACGCCAAGGAAATAGCCAAGGTCGATTTTCTCTCCATTTATTTGGAACCATCCTCAGACTATTGGCTTGGAACCGATTATGGCGGCCGGGATGTATTCGGCCAACTGATAATCGGTACCAGAAATTCATTCACGATCAGTTTATTCATTACATTATTCACGGCTATCATCGGTTTATCATTAGGGCTTCTGGCGGGCTACTTCGGCGGGGCAACCGATAATGTGATCATGCGTGTCATCGATTTCGTGATTGCCCTGCCGCAATTGATGTTCATCATCGTTGTGGTCACGATTGTGCCGATCTTCAATGTATATGTTTTCATTTTAATCATGACGATGTTTTTATGGACAGGAAAGGCCAGGCTGATACGTTCAAAGGCTTTGTCTGAGCGTGAGCTGGATTATATCCACGCCTCACAGACACTCGGGACGCCACATTGGAAAATCATCCTGTTTCAGCTTCTGCCCAATGTCAGTTCATTGATCATCGTCAACTTCATTTTGAACCTTGCAGGCAATATTGGCTTAGAATCCAGTTTGACTTTCTTAGGGTTCGGCCTTCCGGAGAGCACCCCGAGTTTAGGGACGCTCATCAGTTATGCTCGAAATCCAGATGTTCTGGAAAACAAGTGGTGGATATGGGTACCCGCATCACTCATGATTTTAGTGTTGATGCTGAGTATAAATTTCGTTGGTCAGGCGTTAAAACGCGCAGCCGATGCAAGACAAAGAAGAGGATAAAAAAAGGGGAGTGTAGGATATGAAAATCAAAAGCTACAGTAAGGTATTAAGTGCATTGGCCATTTCGTCTCTACTGCTTGCTGCATGTTCGAATGATACGGAGAAATCGTCAACGAAAGAGAAAAAAGGGAAAGATGTAGAACAGGTCGATACTTCTAAATTCCCGACAAAGACGACAAATCAAGGAGAGCCGATTAAAGGCGGCCATTTGACATATGGTTTGGTATCAGATACCCCGTTTGAAGGGATATTAAACAAGGTTTTCTATCAAGGCGAACCCGATAACCAAGTTATCACATTCTTTGATGAGGATTTATTGGATACAGACGAAAACTATGTATATACGAATGAAGGTGCCGCTTCATATGAGATTTCAGACGATCATAAAACGGTTACGCTGACGATTAAGGATAATGTAAATTGGCAAGATGGAAAACCTGTGACAGGCGCCGATTTGGAATATGCATATCTTGTCATGGGAAGCAAAGATTACAAAGGTGTCCGCTATGATGAACAAATGGCTTTAATCGAGGGTATGGAAGAGTATCATGAAGGGAAAGCGGATAAGATTTCAGGCATTAAAGTCGACGGCAAAAAAATCATATTCACCTTCAAAAAAGCGAATCCTTCCGTCACGACCGGATTATGGACATACCCGCTTCATAAAGAATACTTAAAAGATGTTCCGATTGCAGAGTTGGAATCTTCGGATAAAATCCGTAAAAATCCGATTGGGTTTGGACCATTCAAAGTGAAGAAAATCGTTCAAGGGGAAGCGGTGGAATTTGAAGCGAATAAAGATTATTACCGCGGTGCACCTAAATTGGACAGTATCACATTGAAAGTCGTGAATCCGTCTGTTGTCGTCAAGTCACTTGAAAATGGTGACCTCGATGTAGCGGAGGTCTTGGCTGAACAATATGATCAGGCCAAGGAATTGGATAATGTCGAATTATTGGGGAAAGTTGAATTGGCCTATTCCTATATTGGATTCAATTTCGGCTACTATGATAAAGAAAAAGAAGAAAATATTATGGATGAGAATCCGAAATTCGGGGACAAACGCCTTCGTCAGGCGATGGCATATGCCATCAATAATGAAGAAGTTGGCGAAAAGATGTACAAGGGCCTTCGCTTCCCTGCCAACTCTGTCATTACACCGAACTTTAAATATAATAACAAAGATGTAAAACCATATGAATATAATCCTGAAAAGGCTAAGGAACTTTTGGATGAAGCAGGGTTTGTAGATACGAATAATGATGGCATTCGTGAAGATGCTGATGGAAAAGAGTTCAAAATCAACTTTGCTTCCATGAGCGGTTCCGATGTTTCCGAGCCACTGGCAAGATATTATATCCAGCAATGGGAACAAGTAGGGTTGGACGTCGAATTGCAGGATGGAAGGCTGCATGAGTTCAATTCATTCTACGACCTCCTGAAAAAGGATAATGACGAAGTTGATGTTTATTCAGCAGCATGGGGCGTCGCTTCCGATCCGGATCCATCAGGAATATGGTCAAGGTCTGCAGAATTTAACTATACCCGCTGGGTGAGTGAAAAAAATGATGAGCTTCTTGCTAAAGGGATTTCAGAGGAAGCCTTTGATGATCAATATCGAATCGATACGTATAATGAGTGGCAGGAATTGATCCATGAAGAGGTTCCGGTCATTCCGACATTATTCCGTTATCAATTGACTGGAGTGAATGAACGCGTTACAGGTTACGATTATCTCGCAGGCCGTCAATATCAATGGCATAATGTTGGGGTAACGAAATAATTTAAGCTGACTATCGGCTGCCTTTATGGCGGTCGATTTTTTGCGTTTCAATGGAGTGGATAAAGGTTATATAGATAATAGTAAGTAATTGGAAGGGTGATATTGATGGAAGTGAGAAATCCTAATGAAACAAAGAGAGAGTTAGAAATATTGTTTACTGAATCGGTTGGCCGTTTACTGAAACCTCTCGAAGAGGACGAAAAGAGAATTGCCTTCTTGGAATATATGAAGGAAATGTCCAACAAACAAAGACAATTGAAGTGAAGTTGAACTTTCATCACTAAGGAGGTTTTTTTATGAGAAACGAAGATATGGACAGATACAAGGTATGGCGCGATAAGTGGAAAAGAAGAGTGAATATGGAGAATTTAGCGTTATATGGAATTGCAACATTAGCTATGGCCATCTTGCCTGTCATGGCTTTCATGGGTTAAATCTATTAAAGGGCCGCCTTTTGGCGGTCTTTTAATATGTTAAAAGTTGCCATGAAAAGATATAATGAACAAAGAGGAAAGGAGAGATATGCATGAGCGTGATCGAAGAAAAAGAAATCGTATCTTACATAAAAGAATTGGTGTCCATACCCAGCCCCTCCGGCTATACTGAACAAGCCATTAAATACGCGGCCGATTTCATGGAGCAGAGGAAGGTTTCATATAACATCACGAATAAAGGGGCATTGCTTGCTACATTAAAAGGCGAAGATGATAACAAACATCGCTTGCTGACTGCCCATGTCGATACATTGGGGGCCATGGTAAAGGAAATCAAAGCGAATGGCCGCCTTAAATTGACGATGATCGGCGGATTCCGCTGGAACTCGGTGGAAGGGGAATATTGTAAAATCCATACAGCTGACGGAGCCATTATCACCGGGACCATTTTAATCAACCAGACCTCTGTCCACGTATATAAAAATGCCGGCGATGCGAAGCGTGATGATGAGACAATAGAGGTCCGGATAGATGCTGTCGTGAAAACCAAAGCGGAAACCGAGGCAATTGGCATTTCTGTTGGAGATTTTGTCTCCTTTGAACCGAGAGTGGAAGTGACGGATACAGGCTTTTTGAAATCAAGGCATTTGGATGATAAAGCTAGCGTGGGCATCCTCCTTCATATCATTGACCTCATTTCCACAGGAAAGATAAAATTGGCATATACGACCCATTTCCTGATTTCCAACAATGAAGAAATCGGCTATGGCGGAAATTCCAATATCCCTGAGAAAACAGTCGAATATCTTGCTGTCGATATGGGCGCGATCGGTGATGGACAAACGACGGATGAATTCAGCGTTTCCATTTGCGCAAAGGACTCCTCGGGTCCTTATCATTATAAACTGCGTCAGCATCTGGTCTCACTTGCCCAAGCAAATGCCGTCGACTACCGTGTCGATATTTATCCATTTTACGGATCGGACGCTTCCGCTGCCATCCGGGCAGGATATGATGTCGTCCATGGCCTGATCGGACCGGGAATCGATGCATCACATGCCTTCGAGCGGACACATGTCTCTTCATTAAAGCATACAGCCAATCTGATTTTGCATTATATCCAATCAGAGTTGGTATAATCGTGAGAAAGGCCCGCACTCCTATCATAGAAGTGCGGGCTTTTACTTGTTTTTTAGGATATTTCATTAAAGTCGTGAGTTTGGTGCGTAATACTCGTGAATTTCGGTGTTTTACTCGTGAGTTTGTGCGTAATACTCGTGAGTTTTGGTGTTTTACTGGTGAATGTCGCTCAAATACTCGTGAATGACAAATTATAATGATAATTCTTGTGGAGGTTCACCATTGTTGTTCATCAACCGTATGCTTTCCGGCTTAATTTGCAGAATTAAATAATTTGGATCTTTCGGACCTTCGAACCACTTTTCAAAGGATTCATTCCATAATTTATCTTTCAGTTCCTGTGAATCGTTTATTTTCGAGGTACCTGAGATTTCCAGGTAAGAATCGCCCAATCCTTCATTATCATAGCCGATCAGGATATGAACATTAGGGTTCTTTTCAATTTCGTCGATTTTTTCCGTCTTTCCGCTCGTTGGTGTGTATAAAGTTAATTCATCGTTAAAAAACGTCATATAGCGTGAATGTGGTTTGTTGTTTTCAACTGAAGATAAAACTCCTATTTTATGATCACGGATGATGTTCAATACTTTTTCTTTTATTTGGTTTTGGCTCATTTTTATACACTCCTTTTATTTTTTACTCTATTACTTTTCCTCTTTTTTCATTAAGTTAAACAAAATTATGCAGTTTGCCATTTTTATGAATGAATACCGAAAGAAGTTGCCATACTAGTCATTATGTGTTCTGTTTAGAGCAATTTCATGATGTGAATCCATTTGTAAAGGTGAGTATGATGAATGAATTGTGGTGAATTACTTATCATTGGCGGGGCAGAGGATAAGTGCCTTGAAGGTGAAGTATTAAATAAATTTGTCGAGCTTGCAACCCATAGCGAAGGCGGAATAGGAATATTGCCTACAGCGAGTGAAATTCCTGAGGAAGTGAGTACAGAGTATATCAAGATTTTCAGGGATTTAGGTGTGGACAGGGTGGAAGTGATCAAGCTGGATTCAAGGCAGGATGCAGACGATCCGGCAATTTGTGAACAGCTTGCATCTTTTTCCGCCATCTTCATTTCAGGGGGAAACCAAAGCCGATTGTCTGAACTGATTGGAAAAACAAAGTTCCACGATGCCCTTTCTAAAGCCTGGCATGAAGGAATGGTGATAGCAGGGACAAGTGCTGGTGCTTCGATTTTAGGTAAGTATATGATCGTTGCTGCTGACACGATGCTGAATGACAATAAGTTAAGTGTTGAAATTGGCGTAGGTTTCGGCTTCCTGGACGGACTGATAATCGATCAACATTTTTCCCAGCGTGGCCGGTTTGATCGTCTGTTAAGTGCAATAGCAGGGAAAAAAGAAATTATGGGTATTGGCATTGATGAAAATACAGCAATTTTAGTTAAAGACGGTCATTTTGAAGTAGTCGGCCAACATCAAGTATTGGTTCTTGATGGCAGCTCCAGTGATTATATCAATATCACATCTTCTGATAATGGCAGTGAAGAGTTGACTCTTTCGGGATTCAACCTTCATGCACTAACCAGGGGATACCGTTTTGACCTGCTTAAAAGGAAATTGTTGATGAAAAAGGGGATCCAACAATGAAGATCAATCGAGTCCGTTATTTAAAAGGACCTAATTATTTTGCTTATACACCTACGATTTGCATTGAATTGGATATAGGGGAACTGGAACAGAAACCATCTGATTCAATACCTGGATTCAATGAAAAATTGTTAAAGGTGCTCCCGAACTTGGGAAGCCATACATGTTCAAAAGGGTATCGAGGCGGATTCGCCGAAAGGCTGAGAAAAGGAACATGGATGGGACATATATTGGAGCATATGACGATTGAGCTTCAAAACTTGGCCGGAATCGAAGCCATTCGGGGAAAAACGATAATGATGGAAAAGAAGGGTTTTTATTATGTTACCTTTGACTATCAGGAGCCTCACTCAGGTCTTCAAGCTTTTTTAGCAGCAAAAGATATCGCGGAGGCCATCCTGAATGGTGAAAAACTTATAAATGTACAATCTTATGTAAAACAAATAGAGCAGTTATATTATAAAAATAAACTGGGGCCAAGTACCGAAGCCATTTTTAAGGCAGCGCAAGCAAAAGATATCCCTGTCGAGCGAATGGGTGATGAAAGCTTATTGCGTTTAGGAACAGGTACAAGGCAGAAGTATGTCCAGGCGACAATCTCTAGCCAGACTTCGAATATTGCGGTTGAGAATTCATGTGACAAAGCATTGACCAAATCCATTTTAAGAGGATGTGGCCTCCCTGTACCTGAAGGGGAAGTTGCCCATTCCATTGAAGATATCTTTGCCTCGGCGGACAGGCTGGGTTTTCCGCTGGTCATAAAACCGTATAATGGGAGACAGGGTCAGGGTGTCATCACCCATATCAAAAATAAGGATGAGCTATTCAATGTGATCAATTGTTTGGAGCTGCATGTGGAGAAGTATATTATCGAACGGCATATTGAAGGACATGATTATCGGTTACTGATAGTTAATGGAGAACTTATCGCCGCCAGTTTGAGGCTTCCACCCTATGTTATTGGCAATGGCAAGGAAACGATACGCAGTTTGATAGAAAAGGAAAATTGTAATGATTTGCGGGGAGAAGGTCATGAAAAGCCGATGTCAAAAATCCCACTTACACATACCGTGACGTGTTACTTGGAAAAATCGAATCGGACGCTCGATACGATTCCGAATCAAGGTGAATTGGTTCAAGTTGTCGGCAATGCAAATCTTTCGACTGGCGGAAAGGCAATCGATGTAACGGACCAGGTTCATCCGACCATTAAGAATATGGCTGTTGCAGCTGCGAAAGCGATCGGTTTGGATATCGCCGGAATAGATTTTATTTGTGAGGATATATCAAAACCGATTGAACATTCAAAGACTGCAATTATTGAAGTGAATGCTGCACCGGGAATTCGAATGCATCATTATCCGAGTGAAGGGAAAAAAAGGGATGTAGGCAAAGCCATTGTCGATTATTTATTTCCGACCAGGGAAGAGGCGGCTATACCGATCATTGCAGTGACCGGAACAAATGGCAAGACGACAACAACCCGATTGATTCATTATTTTCTTACTAATGAAAAAACAAAAGTTGGGATGACAAATTCTGATGGAGTATATATCGGCGATGAGGTATTGGATCACGGTGACTGCAGTGGCCCTGTCAGTGCAAGAATGGTATTGGCCCATCCTGAAGTCGATATTGCCGTATTGGAAACGGCCCGGGGCGGGATTCTGCGTGAAGGTCTTGCTTTTCGTAAATGTGATGTGGGAATCATCACCAATGTAAGTGAGGATCACCTCGGCCGTGATGGAATCGATACATTGGATGATCTCATTAAATTAAAGAGGCTGGTAGCTGAAGTCGTAATGAAAACAGGCTATTGTGTACTGAATGCAGATGATCCGAATGTAGCTGCCATGAACGCTTATACTGATGGGGAGGTCATTTACACCTCTACAGATGCCACCCAGCCTCACGTGCAAGCTGCGATAGATAAGGGATGTAAAGTTTGGTACGTCAATGAAAACGGCGTCATTTGTCATTCAGCTGATGGAGTCATCCATCCATTTATGGATTGCACCATGGTTCCAATTACGATTTCCGGCATGGCACGTCATAATATCGCCAATTTACTTCAGGCGTTAGCCGCAGCCGAAACACAAGGCATTTCCATGGAAGAACTAAGAAGGAAGGCTGCCACATTTATGCCTGATACGAATTTGTCCAAAGGACGGTTCAATTTGAAAAAGTTGAAAGAGCGCACGATCATCATCGACTATGCTCATAATGAAGCGGGATTGAAGGCCATATTCGAAACTGTCAGTGCCTATAACAAAAATCATCTTATCACTGTTTTGGCAGGGCCGGGGGACCGTATTGATGAAGAACTTATCAGACTCTCCAAGGTAGCGGCCATTAATTCCGATCTGTTCATCATTAAAGAAGACGATGATTTGCGGGGGAGGGAGCCGTTAGAAGTAGCCGGGCTGCTTCAGGATGCTGCGGTAGAAGCTGGGTTACAAAAAGATCGGACATTCATCGAACCTAATGAATTGGACGCATTCATAAAAGCCTGGGAGAAATCACAACCGGGTGACCTATTATTGTTCTTTTACACGGATTTCGAATATGTAGAGAGATTTTTCGAAAAGGTTTCTACAAATCCGTTGCCGAAGAAATAAAACAAAGTGATCTCACCCAGGAAATCGCTTCACTTTCCAGCGTAAGTGGAAAATGAATGTAAGAAAAAAGCTAATCCAAATGGATTAGCTTTTTTTCATGACCGTTTCATTTGCAGCCGGGACAGCGGCATGGTCTTTTTTATATATTCGCTTAAGCACGATTGACTGAACAATCATGAATATACCTCCGATAGACCAATATAGTGGCAATGCAGCAGGAGCAGAGAAAGAAATGAATAAAATCATTGCTGGTGAGAGCAAGCTCATCATCTTCATTTGTTTCTGCTGTTCTTCCGGCATTTGTCTCACGGAAATGGCCGATTGGAAGTAATAAATGACACCAGCGATTATCGCCATGGCAATATTCGGCTGACCTAGGCTGTACCAAAGGAAACTATGGGTCGCAATTTCATGGGAACCTTGAATCGCATAATAAAAGCCCATTAGGATCGGCATTTGAATTAAGAGCGGCAGGCAGCCCATGTTTAAAGGATTGACTCCATGTTTTTGGTAAAGCTGCATCATTTCCTGCTGAAGGGCCTTTTGTTTAGCAGGATCTTTCGTCTCTTTGATTTTCTGCTGGATTGCTGTCATTTCCGGTTTCAACCCATTCATCTTCGTCTTCATGCTAAGCTGTGTTTTGTATTGTTTGGCAGTCAGTGGTAGCAAAACAAGGCGAATCAAAAACGTCATCATGATGATGCTTAAACCATAGTTGCCATTAAATAAACCAGCATTGAATTCCAGCATTTTTGTCATGGGGTTAACCAATGCAGTATGAAATGGTCCGCTCGTTGCTGCTGAGCAACCAGTCAAAAGGGTCGTTGCCAAAAATAGGACGGCAATTAAAAACATGTTTTTCTTCTTCAATATAATTTCCTCCTCGAATTGTTAATGTTTAAACAACTAGAAGGAGGCTTGGCTCATCGGAATCATCTGGTGAATCTTTTTGCCGGATAAAGGTGAAAAAGCGCTGTGCACCGCGCCAGTCAAAGGTGCTGCCTGTATGAACAGGGGATTTACTTTTATCTGTATGAACGGAAGCTTGATATTTGTCATTCAAGAGCGATTGCTTTTTATTTAAGAAGTAAAACGCGGCCAGTGGAAAGACAAAGGTAAATAAGTAACCTGCCCATACCGCATGGCGAACGGTTTGATAATCGAATTCTAATAATAATTCCCACATAGGAATCCCTCGTTTTTTCTAAGATAAGAAAATTTGTCCAAAAATGATTTAGGGCCTGACATGACTTTTGACCACATTTAAATCATTACCAACACTATATCAATTCTAGGGCAAGAAAGCTAAAAAATATAGGGGTTTTTTCAAAAAATAAACAGGGAATATTTTCTGATGCATAAATTTCAAAAATAGATCAAATGGAAATCAAATTCGAGACCGTTCAGAGCAAAGGTTGCACAAATGGTCATTCGTCTACATACGGATAAATGGAAGTTCAAATTATGAGGTGAAAAGGTATGAAACCATACGATTCATTCAATCAACAGAACGACCATAACGGTAATGAACGAAATGCACATCTCCGAAATATGGGCAATCATTTCATGGCAGGGGCATATCCATTAGAGAATCAGATGATGGATGTAAGGACTCCTCCTGGCCCGCCTGGTCCGTCCTACGGAGGGGGCCAGCCACCGCCTCATATAGCTCCGCCATTATTCACTCCACAACTTCATGAAGGAACGTATAAGGCAATGGACACTGGGTCAATGAAAGGGTGCTTATAAAAACATACGTATATTTGGCTTAAGAATGGCCGTTCATTTTGGTTTTACCCAACATATGTCGGATATAATTCAGTGGCAGGTTATCGTTGGAGACGAAGTCAACAGCGATGGGCCTATTATGGGACGGACGCGCATGAAATACAATACTTTCATTGTTATTAAAAAACAAAAAACAATCCGCATTTGCGGATTGTTCAGAATGTAGACAAACTCGATGAAAACCGAGTTTGTCTACATTTTTTTGCTTGTACAAATTTGGACATTGATTGGAACGTAGGGCACTCGCTTTCCGCGGTCGGTCCGGACTCGGCGCATTTGCGCCTGTGGGGTCTCCCTTGGACTCGCTATTCCCGCAGGAGTCTCGCACACCCGCTCCAATCAACTATGTTTTTGCCTACAGTCTTTTGTTCTTAACCTTTAATCAAAATTTCAAAGTGAATTTTAAAAGGGATTCGGAATGGTCTCACCCTGAACCGTGTAAAGAACTAGTTATCACTTATCATTCAAAGTTTCAATCCAAAAAATAATCTGGAAAATCGGAAATGATCCCATCTACCTGCATCATTTTGAACATATGTATTTGTTTTTTATTGTTGACGGTCCATGTAAATACTTTCATCCCGTGCTTTTGGATTCGCTTTTGCAGCTTCGTACTCAAAATCGTTTGTTTTGGATTCAAAAATGATGCAAACTCGGCAATCTCTTTTATTTTTTGGTCATTGATTCGCCGTTTTATCAAAACGCCCACTTGTATGTCCGGCATTAATTGATGAAACCTTTTCATGGATTCCATATCGAACGAATGAACCATTATCTTATTTTTACTTGTTGAACATTCTTGGAATTTACCTAATTCTTCGGCAAGTTTCTCTTCTATGCCGGGATAAGCAGAGGGATGTTTCAATTCGACTAAAATTCCGGCCTCAGACCCGAAATTCTCCAATACCTCACTTAGTAAAGGTATCCTTTCGTTTTTATAGCGAGAATGATACCAGCTTCCTGCATCCAGTTCCTTTAATTCGGCTGCCGTGTAATCACGGAGGTTCCCTTTGCCGTTTGTGGTTCGATCCAAGGTGGGATCATGATGAACCACAAGGACATCATCTTTACTGAGATGGATATCCACTTCCAGGAAATCAGCACCCAATTCAATGGCTTTTTTATAAGATGCCATTGTATTCTCGGGGCAATATCCAGATGCACCTCGATGTCCAATTTTAATGGGGGAATGCTGCTTTATTAAGCTTTCAGGGAAATCACTTTTTGATCCTTTAGCGTAGAACAGGACAAGCATGGTTATCACGATAATAAGTAAAAATGCGGTCATCTTTCACACTCCTATCAGGCACAATGATTAAAAGTTAGCAGGACAGTCTCATTTCATAATATTACATGTTAGGCAGGAAAAAATCATGTTTTACACAATGTTATAATCCGACTTAAAGGATTTATTGGAAAGGTATGGAATACATATAATTTAAGTATCAATAAGGAGGGAAAGCAGATGGAATTGCAGGTGAAACCGAAGTCTAAAAAATGGAAGGGGAATTTTGGTTTATATTTTTCCCTTCCCATTCTCTCTTGGGCGTTTTACGATTTTGCCAATACGATTTTTTCTTCTAATATCAATACGATTTTCTTTCCATTCTTCCTCCAGGAACAGATTGGGGAAAATGCCGTTCTTGATCAGATTGCGAGTACCTTCATCTCCTACGCTAATGCGATTGCCAGTTTGTTTCTCGTTTTGTTTTCCCCGCTGTTCGGTGTCATGATCGATCGAACGGGAAAAATGAAAAAATACATTATGATTTTCACACTCATTTCCGTTGTATGTACATTTTTAATGGGGGTATTCGGGGGGACGCCGTTGGATGGAAAGATTCTGGGCATTCCCGTTTCCTTGGCGATCGTCATTCTTTTATTTGTGATAGCAAAGTTTTTCTATCATTCGAGTCTGGTTTTCTATGATACGATGATGAGTGATTTAGGCACGAAACAGCAATTGCCGCTAATATCAGGGTTTGGCGTGGCGGTAGGCTACCTTGGAACGTTAGTGGGACTGTCAATCTATCCATTCATAAGTAAAGGGAGTTCACATGAAGCCTTCATACCCACGGCCATTTTATTTCTGGTTTTTTCCCTTCCCTTATACTTTTTTTTAAAAGAATCTCCAAAACAGCAAAAAGCGAAAGAACCTTTTTTATCAGGTTATAAGGAAATTAAATCAACATTTAAAGAGATGCGCTCCTACCGATCGGTTTTTACATTCATGATTGCTTATTTCTTTTTAAATGATGCAATTGCGACCACTATCGGCATGATGGCCGTATATGCCAAGACTGTTGTTGGATTTTCCTCCAGCGGATTCATTTTGCTATACCTGGTATCGACAGTATCGAGCATTGCCGGATCGTTTCTGTTTGGATACATCACACAGTCGAAGGGACCGCGGCTGGCTGTGACGTATGTGGGGGTTCTGCTCTTGGTCGCTTTATTTATAGCGGTCTTCGCACAAACCGCCCTTTGGTTCTGGGTTGCAGGGAGTATGTTCGGAATTTCGCTAGGTTCGATGTGGGTGACATCACGGACCTATATCATTGAATTGACTCCAGATGAGAAGAGGGGGCAATTTTTTGGACTATTTGCATTCTCTGGAAAAGTCTCTTCAATAATCGGTCCGCTATTATATGGAACGATAACGTTGATATTCCACGACCTCGGTACATTGGCGAGCAGGATGGCACTAGGGTCATTGATCATCATGGCGATAATAGGTCTTGGCTTTCTTTTGAAACTGAAGGGATTGGAAGAAGTGAAATAAGAAAAAGGGACTGGAGCCGGTCTTAATGCCGTATCCAGTCCCTTGCTTAAACGTTATACCAAAATCAAGGTGACATCGACGTTTCCGCGTGTTGCTTTTGAATAGGGGCAGGTCATGTGTGCTTTTTTGGCGAACTCTTCGGCTTCTTCCCTGCTTAGGTCGGGAATCGAAACATCCAACCTTACAGCCAATTTAAAACCGCCGTCTTCCTCATCTTTACCGATCGTTACATTTGCCGTCACGGACGTATCGGCCTTTTTCTTTTCTTTTTGCAGTACAAGATTCAAGGCACTGTCAAAACATGCCGCGTAACCGGCTGCGAATAACTGTTCAGGGTTTGTGGCGCGCTCACCGGAACCACCTAATTCCTTCGGTGACCTCACATCGAAATCCAGAATCCCGTCCTCTGATTTAATATGTCCTTCACGACCACCGTGTACGGTAACTGTAGCTGTATATAATGGTTTCAATGAAAACAACTCCTTTATTCATTCTTACTATCATTACTTCCCTGCTGTAAGTCTTGTTAAACAAAATGAAAGCGAGTATTGTTTGAAAATGGTATTAAATTGGAAGATATTGTTTTATAATGTACTGTATTAGGAGATGTAATACACCCATTGCAGGGAGGGTTCATGATGTTTGAATTGGATGTTCAAAGTGGAAAGCCGGTATATGAGCAATTGATGGATAAGTTAAAGGAACTAATGATCAATGAAGTTTTACAGGAACATAATCAGCTCCCATCCATCCGAATATTGGCTCAGGAATTGACCATCAATCCAAATACGATCCAGAAAGCGTACAAGCAGCTTGAGTCTGACGGGTTTATATATACCTTACCAGGCAAAGGGAATTTCGTGGCACCTCCTAAATCCTTCAAAAATTCATTGAAAGAAGAAGAGATCAGAAACGAGCTTTCAAAGGTACTTGCTGAAGCTCTGTATATCGGAATCGATAAACATGAAATTTATAGAATAATAAAGGAAATCAGTCCATTGGCAAAGGGGGGGGATTCATGATTGAAATTAAACAGGTGAGTAAATTATATGAAGGGAAAGAAGCTATCAAAAACGTCACCTTGGTTATACAAAAAGGCTCCATATTCGGGTTATTAGGTTCAAATGGGGCGGGGAAAACGACTCTATTAAAAATGCTATCAGGCAACCTGATACAGGATGCAGGTGAAGTTCTTATTGATGGATCATATGTGTTTGAAAACCGTGAAGTGAAAAATCGTTGTTTCTTCCTTCCTGACACGCCTTATTTCCTGGCTAACTATACCATCACGCAAATGGCAGGTTTTTATAGCCATATTTATAACGAGTGGAATCAAGAACGTTTCTATCAATTACAGGAAGTATTCCCGATACCCGTCCAAAATAAAATACATAAACTATCGAAGGGGATGCAGAGACAGGTTGCTTTTTGGCTAGCACTCTCGACGATGCCGGAAGTTCTAATATTGGATGAACCGTTTGATGGATTAGATCCGGTCATGCGAAAAAATGTGAGACAGTTGTTGATTCAGGATGTTTCGGAAAGGGATATGACGATTTTACTATCGTCCCATAATCTCCGGGAAATTGAAGATTTAGCCGATCATGTAGGGATTTTGCATAAGGGTGAGCTTGTTATCCAAAAGGTTTTGAATGACTTGAAAGCTGATGTACATAAAGTGCAAATTGCCTTTAAGCACAAAATTCCCCATGGTTTATACCGCGGAATTCAAATCCTTAACAAGGAAAGACGCGGCAGCGTGATCGTTTGTATCGTTAAAGGTAGTGAAGCCATGATTAAATCGCATTTTAATCAGTTTCAGCCGGAAATATTAGATATTCTCCCCCTTACTCTTGAGGAGATATTCATTTATGAAATGGGGGATATCGGTTATGTCATCCAGAATAACCTGGTTTAATAGGGAACTGATTATCTATATTTTCAGAAGTACTGGCTGGATAGGTTTCCTATATCTTGTAGGCCTCATATTTGCGCTGCCTCTGGAAATGTTAGCGATTATCTTGAATGGGAACAATGAATATGTGGAATTCGAAAACCTTTTTTCCTGTCAGCAGATGATACAGTTTGTTTTGGTCATCGTTATTCCAGTATTACTTGCCATCTTCCTTTTTCGGTTTTTACAAATGAAACAAGCCTCAGACTTCATTCATAGTTTACCGATTACGAGACGCAGCATCTACGCTCATATGATTGGAACGGGGATTGGCTTCATGGGTTTGCCGATTTTACTTACAGGTTCAATATTGATATTATTTCACTCGGCAATTGATATAGAACGGCTATATACCATGACGGATATATGGTCTTGGATGGGGACAACATTTATTTTGGAAGCTTTGATTTTTTCCGTTGCCGTTTTACTTGGAATGGTTACGGGATTATCAGCCTTTCAAGGAGTGCTGACCTATATTTTTCTTACTTTGCCGGTGGGGCTTTTTGTTTTGTTTGCAGCCAATGTGAAATTTTTGATAGCAGGATTTTCTGCAGAGTATTATCTAAGTGCCAATATGAATGGCATCTCCCCATTATTAGCAGCAACGGAGATGGAAAAAATCACTTTCTTCTCTATTAATACATTAATTTATAGTATATTAACCTTTCTTTTTCTGATCAGCTCTCTTTTTCTCTATGAGAGGAGAAAGCTGGAGCATGTGTCTCAGGCATTTGTTTACCCGAAGATTAAGCCAGTGTTTAAATTCGGCCTGACATTATGCATGATGCTGTTTGCAGGGCTTTATTTTAGCGAAACGACAGGCGAACCTGGGTGGATTTTTTTTGGATATGCCGTCGGTTCTTTGCTTGGATATTATTTAGGGGAAATCGTCCTGCAAAAGACTTGGCGAATACGGGTCAACCTGAAAGGTTATGTAGCGTTTATAGCAGCTGTCATTGTGCTGGCACTCATTATAAAAATAGATCCCCTTCAGTATAAGACCAAGATTCCTGATGAAAAGATGATTAGCCAAATTTATATTGGTGATTCTCCTATATTTTTTGAAGGAAATGACACGTCGAATAATGCTTCCAATTATCTTAAAGAGAAGGAAAATATTGAAGCGATCAGGTTATTGCATCAGGAAATCATCGATAAGGGTAAAAAGGTTTCCATTGGTGAATGGAATGATGGTCAATCCGTATTTCTGATGTATGAACTCAAGAATGGAAAACGGTTAGCAAGAGAGTATCATTTGCAGAATTACGATTCATACATGCCACTATTGGCGAAAATATATGAGTCTAATGAATATAAAAAAATGGTTAATCAGGTATTGAATGTTTCCGCTGAAGACGTTTCTAAAATCAAGATAACGGCAAGCGGCCAAGTGGACAAATCCATAACGATCACGGACCGTCAACAGCTGGAAGCTGCAGTGAAGGCATTGTCGGAGGATCTGAATAATCAATCGTTCGCGCAAATGACTTCTTCTTTTGGTGATTATGCCTCCATAGAGATACTTTTGAAAAATAACAAAACCATTTATATGAATTGGGACTCTTCATATACTCAGTTTTCAGAATGGATGGTAAGTACCGGACAATCGGAACAAGCGCGGTTAATGGCTGATGATATTTCTTATATCCTGGTTGCAAAGTCCGATTCGAAAATTTATCACACGAATTCTGAAAGTGAACTTGCACAGCAGATTGAACAACAGCCAAATCGCTTGAAAATTAAGACCGCTTCTGAAATCGAGACAGCGATTGATAATGCCCAAATTGATTGGAGCGGGGAGTATTCAGCTGCCTTTTATTATAAAGAAAGCAGAGATGTGGACATTCTGGCGAACATGTTCCCGATTTCATTTTGGATCATTTTAATGAAAAATAACGTGAATATTTCGCATGTACATATAAAGGAAAGGATGCCGCCCGATATGGGCGGCATCCTTTTGCATTGCCTATCAATTATGTTTGTGTATCTATGCTTTAGAGTTTTACGACGTTTTTAGCTTGTGGTCCGCGGTTTCCTTCTTCGATCTCAAATTCAACCTCTTGACCTTCATCAAGGCTTTTGAAACCTTCTCCTTGAATGGCGGAAAAATGTACGAAAACATCATCTCCGTTTGGTACTTCGATGAAACCAAATCCTTTGTCACTATTGAACCATTTCACTTTACCTGTTACTGTCATTCGATGAATCCTCCTAAAAAGTTAAAAAATATTAATGGTGATGATTTTACCTAGAGGGAAAAATCAATTTCACACATTATCCAGCACCCTCATTCAAGTTAAAATTATCATACGACGATGCTTGATAATATGTGAAAGCCTACAGGAAAAATTACCACAATAACCTCTGGAGTAATTTCCAGTTTTTTAGTATATACCCACCTTTATAAAGGATAAAACAAATGGAAGTAATTTATACATTCCCATTTGGGGAAAATAATATTAGACAGGTTTTATATGGGGAAATATAACGATATTGTCGCGCGGGATTTTCCTTGATTGAAATTTGACTTGGGATTCCATGTCAAATATGAAATGGCTTTATGGTGAAAACAGGAAAACAAGTTGGCATTAAAGTTTTCTGCGAAAATAATCGGGTATAGGATAAGAAAGAAAGGACTGATGAAAAATGAAGAAATTATTAAAAAGAGCTCTCATTTTTGCTGCTCCAATCATATTCAAGGAAGTAAAAAAACGCTGGAAGAACAAGCGGAATCAAAAATCGTTAAAAACTGCAAGGTAAATAAATAAACCATGAATAAATGAACGGTAATCATATGGATCAAGATAAGGGGCGCTATTAAGCGTCCTTTGTTTTGCATCTGAATAAATCCCCTATTGGGTGTTTCATTCACCTCTACATCTTTCCTTCATATCGTGTTAAAATAGAAAGGTTGATTGAAAATGAATGCTGAGTAGCCAATGCTTAAGCCTTATGATATATTTCTTCTTACATATATTGTGTATGATCAGGATTTTTGCATACAAAGAAAGGTTGCCATTCCAATGTAAAAAATACAGTAAACCTCCTATAAATTTTTTTATTGATGACTCCAATAATGAAAGGAACATATTATGACTAATTTAAAAGACGAGGTTCAATCCCGACGGACCTTCGCAATCATCTCTCACCCGGATGCCGGGAAAACGACTTTGACAGAAAAATTACTGCTGTTTGGCGGCGCGATCCGCGATGCCGGAACAGTTAAAGCTAGAAAAACAGGGAAGTATGCAACCAGTGACTGGATGGAAATTGAAAAGCAACGGGGAATTTCCGTTACATCTTCAGTCATGCAATTCGATTATGATGACTTCCGTGTCAATATTCTCGATACACCGGGCCACCAAGATTTCAGTGAAGACACATATCGTACACTGATGGCTGTTGATAGCGCCGTGATGATCATCGACTCGGCAAAAGGTATCGAGGATCAAACGGTTAAATTATTCAAAGTATGCCGGATGAGGGGTATACCGATTTTCACTTTTATCAATAAAATGGACCGACAAGGTAAAACGCCGCTGGAATTGCTTGCCGAACTTGAAGAGGTATTAGGAATAGAAACATATCCAATGAACTGGCCGATCGGGATGGGAAAAGACTTCGTGGGCATTTACGACAGGTTCAACAATCGGATTGAACAGTTCAAAACTGAAGGGGAAGAGCGTTTCCTTCCGTTGAATGAAGATGGTGAACTCGAAGTGGATCATAAACTTAAGGATTCCCAGTTATATGAGCAAACTTTGGAAGAAATCATGCTGTTGACGGAAGCGGGTAACCAATTCTCTGAAGAAAACATTGCGAATGGAAAACTTAGTCCTGTATTTTTCGGAAGTGCTTTAACGACATTCGGTGTTCAAACGTTTTTGGATGCTTATCTGAAGTTTGCACCAGCTCCACAAGCACGGATGACAACGTCAGGTGAAATGGATCCTGTCAGCAATGATTTTTCCGGTTTCATTTTCAAGATCCAGGCGAACATGAACCCAAAACACCGTGACCGAATCGCCTTCCTTCGCATTTGCTCCGGTAAATTCGAGCGTGGAATGAGCGTCAACTTGAGCAGGACAGGGAAACCGATCAACCTTTCTTCCTCTACCCAATTCATGGCTGATGATCGAAACACTGTAAATGAAGCGGTAAGCGGAGATATCATCGGTTTATATGATACTGGTAATTATCAAATTGGCGATACGATTACCACAAGCAAAGACATGTTTCAGTTTGAAAGGCTGCCTCAGTTTACGCCGGAACTATTCATGAGGGTAACAGCTAAAAACGTCATGAAACAGAAACATTTCCATAAGGGTATTAACCAACTTGTACAAGAAGGGGCAATTCAGCTCTTCAAAACGGTTAGGATGGAAGAATATCTGCTTGGTGCGGTTGGGCAGCTTCAATTTGAAGTATTCGAGCATCGAATGAGGAACGAGTACAATGTTGAAGTCGTGATGGAGCGCATGGGCAGCAAGATTACACGCTGGGCTGAAGATGAAAAGCTTGATGAAAACCTTCATAGCTCAAGAAGCATCCTTGTTAAGGACCGGTTTGATAAATATGCATTCTTATTTGAAAATGAGTTTGCACTTCGTTGGTTCCAAGATAAAAATCCTGACGTGGAATTATATAATCCAATGGATTTGAAATAAAGAAGAAAGCCCGTGTTTTATACACGGGCTTTCAGTTTGTAGACAAAAGGGGTTCGGAATTAAAAAATTCCGAACCCCTTTTGAAATTCCCTTTGAATTTTCGCCTAAAGTTAAGAGATTGCGGCTCTACGAGCTCACATGTTAGGCCATTTATGGACCTCGCCATGTCCAATTGGCCATCTTCTTTAAATTAATGGCAGTGAAAGTAAGCATCGCCTGCATTGACAATTTTTTATGTCCCCTTAAAGTAGTCCAACGCATACCATGCTTTTCTTTTGCATCTGCGAATACACGCTCAATCGTTTCATTACGTTTTGATACTTCTATTTTAAGACAAAAATGACTCTAGGCAAAAGTGTTCTGTCTAAAAGGTAAGAAAAAGTTGATTGGAGCGGGTGTTCGAGACTCCTGCGGGAAAAGCGCGTCTAGGGGAGACCCCGCAGGCGAAAGCCGAGGAGGCTCCCCGACCGCCCGCGGAAAGCGAGTGCCTGTAGTGGAAATCAACGTCCAAATTGTACAGGCCATAAAAATAGACAAACTCGATTTTCATCGAGTTTGTCTACAGTCTGAAAGCCCGTGTTTTATACACGGGCTTTTTCCTCTATCTGGGGCATTGTTTAAATATCGAAAGGTTTTTTTGATAGTACCTTAAACATGTTTCCATACTAGGGAAAATGACGACCCTTTTTGGTCAAAAAGTCTAGATAGGGTAGAAGATTCTTGAGTACTCTCTTTATTACTTTGTTGTTTTGAAATCTGTTGAAAATGCGTGTATTTTAATCATTCCTCCTGTTTTAAACATGTCGATTTTAGATATACGGAAACATGGAGATAGAAGATGGTATACAGCTGTATTTTTGAAAATTAAATAGTAACTAATTGGAAAGGTTAAATAAGAAAATCATAGTAACTTCGAGCATTGTAAGAATTGCTGGGATATTCCGCTAAACTTCTTATGAACCGCATAATACTAATAGAAAACTTGTGGATTTAACCTTGGTGCAGGAGGAGTATGGGCAAAAATTACTTATATTGAACTATCGAGGTAAGTTGGGGTTCAGACATTAAAGGGGAATAATTAATTTATATCCAAGCCTACGAAGGTATAGTCTGTTTTATTATTTGGAAAATATTGCGGTTGAATCAGTGTTTTTAAGGATACATTAGCAAATGGTTAGGTTATATATATCTTCTCTTAATTGATTTAAATCACTTGGCTACCTTTTTGAACTTGATACAGTACCGAATAATTGTGTGATGTAAGCAAAATGAACATAATTAACATAAAAGTATCCCTTAAAGTTAATAGAGTTTTTAGACCAAAGAGGTGTGTAGAAGTGAAGAAAGGTAAATGGAGTCTACAGTTTACTATTATGATACTGGTGTGTGGGGTGGTAGCCCTCTCATTATTCATTACAGATATTCTCATTAGCCAAACAGTTGCAGATACTATAGAAAAGAGCCAGACTGAAAAAGCAGTAAACGTGGCACGCATGGCAGCACAAACCCCGCTTGTAATCGAAGCGTTAAGTGGAAATGAAAACAATCAGGAAGTTCAGCAATTTACCAATAGGATTAAAAAATCGACAGATGTAGAATTTGTAGTAATAATCGATAATAATGGAATCCGGAAAACTCACCCCGATCCAAGTAAAATAGGAAAAAAATTTGTTGGAGGGGATGAGAAAGATGTGTTAAGAGGTAGAGAGCACATCTCTATCTCCAAAGGAACTTTAGGCAGGTCTTTGCGTTCTTTCACCCCTGTTTATGATTCAGAGGATAATCAAATTGGAGCCGTGGTGGTCGGTATTTCCCTTCAAAAAGTTAATGATGCTGTGTTAAAAAGCCGTTTTAATATTTATGTAGGAACCGTTTTTGGAATATTGACCGGAATTGCCGGCGCAATACTTTTGGCAAGGTATATTAAGAAAATATTATTTGGGCTGGAACCTTTTGCTATTGCGAAGGTTCTAAAAGAGCGAAATGCCATTTTACAATCAGTTCGAGAGGGAATCATAGCGGTAGATCAGAGTTCAACCATTACTCTCGTAAACAAAGCAGCTTTAAAGATATTTAAGAAAGCGGGCATTAATGAAAATCCAACGGGTAAAAAGGTAACTGGTTATATGCCTGACTCAAACCTGGATAGAATCCTGAAGACCGGAATAGTCGAATTAGATAAAGAGCAGGATTTAAAAGATAGTGTCTTACTAGTGAATAGGGTACCGGTATTTGTGAAGGCTGAAATCGTAGGGGCTGTGGCTACATTTCGTGATAAAACAGAAATACATCTGCTGGCGGAACAGCTTACTGGAGTCCGCTTATATGCTGAATCGTTAAGGGCCCAGTCGCACGAATTCATGAACAAACTTCATGTAATACTTGGTATGGTGCATATGCATTATTATGATCAGCTTGCAGCATATATTAGTGATCTTGTTGACCACAGAGAAAACGAGATTGGCTTTATTACCAAAACCGTTAAAGATCCAGTACTAGCCGGTTTTTTAATTGGAAAACTAAGTTATGCAAGGGAAGCAGGTGCTAAGCTGGCATTATCCTCTGACTTTCAATTGCCCGAACCAGAAAATGCAGCTATTACTCATGAGCTAATTACGATAATAGGAAATTTGATTGACAATGCTATAGAAGCAGTAGAAAAAAGGCCCGTTAAACGAATTGAATTAAAGTTTGATTATGCAGATGATATTTTAACTATTGAAGTTCATGACACTGGACAGGGAATATCTGATGCCAATCTTAATCATATCCTTCAAAAAGGATATACAACAAAAGGAGAGGACAGGGGGATTGGTTTATATTTAGTTAAGGCAAGCCTGGATAAGCTAGGAGGAGATCTCAATATTAGTTCAAAAGAAGGTCAAGAAACAACGTTTGTGGTTTATATACCATACAAAGCAAGGATGATGTAGGATGATTAAGGTAATGATCGTAGAAGATGACCCGATGGTTGCAGAGTTCAATAAGCGCTATTTGAATCAAGTCGATGGCTACGAATTAGCTGCTGTCTGTTCCTCAGTGGATCAAGCTCTGAATGTATTGGAAGTTCAAAGAATAGGGTTAGTTCTATTAGACATTTTCATGCCTGGGAAAAATGGACTCGATTTACTCTCGCAAATTCGAGAAAGTGAAAAAGAGATAGATGTTATTGTCATTTCTGCTGCGTCGGACATTGAGAGGATTCAGAAAGCATTAAGACTAGGTGCAGTTGATTATTTAATTAAGCCGTTTGAATTTGACCGTTTTAACGCGGCCTTATCAGCATATCGGAACAAATCAGATTTTATTCAAGATAAAAATATGCTAAATCAAGAAGAATTGGATTATCGAATTTTGCATCAAGAAGAAATTCATTTACCAGAGGAATTACCGAAAGGATTAGCACAAGATACCTTAAAGATTATATGGAATGTGATACAGGTATTTAAAAATTCTCCCTTTTCAACAGAGGAAGTCGTAAATGTGGCGGGTATATCCAGGGTATCAGTAAGGAAATATTTAAAATTCATGAAGGATATCGGTGTCCTTGATGTTAAGGTAATCTATGGAACGGTAGGCCGACCAGTCTCCCAACACAAATTTAATGATGAAAAGAGCCATATTATTCAACGTTATCTGTAAGCAGCCAAAGTGCTGCTTACTTTTTTTAATTACATAATACTAAAATTAGTTAAATAAGCTAGTGTCCTCCGTAAATGACTACTAAGATATAGACTGGCGATTGAGTTATTTATATATTTTTCATAAAGATTGAACAAATAAGCAGTAATGAGGAAATATTATTTTTGTGCTGTATATTTATTTTCCTTTTTACAGTTTTCTTTTAGTAATTACACTTCCCCAGGGAAGAATATACTCTATTGCCTGGTAATGATCATTTTTAAATATACATTTTTAGGAAGAGGGAACGTCTATGACAGCTTATGAAAAGACAAAAACGGGTTTGGTTACAACTTTAAGAGGAAAAGGTGTTCTGTCAAACCCATTTATTAATAAAGGGGTCGCTTTCACTAAGGAAGAAAGAAAGGAGCTAGGATTGGTAGGCTTGCTACCATCCCAGGTGCTTACTCTTGAGGAACAAGTAAAAAGAGCTTATGAACAATTCTCCACTCAACCTAGCAATATTCGGAAGAATGGAATGTTATATGATTTATTTAATAGGAATGTGGTCCTGTTTTACCGTCTACTTAAAGACCATCTAAGTGAAATACTGCCGATCATTTACACACCTACTGTAGGAGAGGCTATTCAACAGTACTCCCAGGAATATCACCGTCCAGGAGGTCTTTACCTATCTATTGATAATATGGAGGGAATGGAAGAGGCATTTAAAAACCTGGACCTTTCATCTGATGATATCGATTTAATAGTTGTTACAGATTCTGAAAGTATTCTTGGAATCGGAGATCAGGGAGTTGGTGGAATTAACATAGCCATTGGCAAATTGGCAGTCTACACAGCAGCTGCGGGAATTGATCCAAGCAGGGTGCTGCCTATTGTCCTGGACGTTGGGACAGACAATGAAAGCCTGATTAGTGATCCACTGTATATTGGTAACAGGTTTGGGCGTGTTCGCGGTGATGAATACACCGAATTCATTGATTTATTTGTTAAAATGTCTCAGGCCTTCTTCCCAAGGGCATTACTTCACTGGGAAGATCTAGGAAATATAAATGCACGAAATATAATCGATACTTATGGCGAGAAAATTCTCACTTTTAATGATGATATACAAGGTACAGGTGCAGTAACACTAGCCGCCGTAATGTCTGCCTTACAAGTAACTGGTGTTCCTTTAAAGGAACAAAGGGTGGTTGTTTTTGGTCCAGGTGCAGCAGGAATCGGTAATGCTGATCAAATGGTTGAAGCCATGATCCTAGATGGTGTTTCCAGAGAAGAGGCATATGGTAACTTTTGGGCCGTCGATTATCGTGGATTGTTGATAGATGACATTCCAGATGTTTTGAAATTCCAAAAGTCGTATTGCCGGAAAGCTGAGGAAGTCGAGGACTGGGAGCGGAATGAAGTCGGAATTATTCCATTGCTAGAGGTAATAAAAAAGGTTAAACCAACCATCTTAATCGGCACTTCTGGTCAAACAGGGGCTTTCTCAGAAGAAGTTGTAAAAGAAATGGCAAAGCACGTGGAACATCCTATAATTATGCCGATGTCAAATCCGACTTCCTTAGCGGAAGCTGTTCCTGAAGACCTTATAAAGTGGACTCAAGGTAAAGCCTTGATAGCGACAGGAAGCCCATTTGATGATGTTGACTATAATGATGTGATTTATTCAATCGGACAATCTAATAATGCATATATTTTCCCAGGACTTGGACTTGGTGCAATTGTCGCAGAAGCAACAAAAGTCTCTAAGGGAATGCTTGCAGCAGCCTCATCTGCTGTTTCAAGATTATCGGATAGCAGTAAGCCTGGTGCTTCTTTACTCCCTTCAATCAAACAATTGCAAGAGGTTTCTAAATCTGTCGCCATTGAAGTGGCAAAGACTGCCATTGAAGAAGGCATTGCGAAAGCGGATATAACAGATATTGAAAAAGCAATAACAGAATCCATGTGGAAGCCGGAGTACAAAACTATACGTGGGAAATAAATCCAGATTATTTTGTTGTCTCAAAAGAAAGGGGATCCGTTTTAGGGGAATCTCCGTATAAGTCAGTCATAGTTATCTTTTAAATAGGACAATTTTTTGGAAAGAGAAGTGCATCTCGAGTGAATATTGGGAATATATTTTTAACATTAATACCAATCTTTTTTACAATTATTATTGGTTATTTGGGTGGGTATTTTAAAGTTTTTAATTCAGAATCATCCAAAGGGCTTAACACGTTAGTTACAAAATTTGCATTACCTGCACACTTATTCATTGGGATCACAACAACCTCAAAACAAACCTTAATTAATCAATGGTCATTTTTCTTAACTATGACCATAGGTGTTATTGGCTTTTACATTATCCTTTTAATAGTGGCTCGTTTTGTGTTTAAATTCGATTTAACTAAAGCATCTATGTTTTCATTAAACGCAACTCAGCCAGCTTTTGCTTTTATGGGGATATCTGTATTAGGCAGCTTGTTTGGGGCGCAAGAGATAGCTATACCTATTGCGATTACCGGTATTGTGGTGAATGCCCTTCTGGATCCATTAGCAACAATAGTTGGTACGGTCGGACAATCCGGATTGGGTAAATCTAAAGATGAAAAAACAAACATTCTGGGTATCGTTTTGCATGGTCTTAGCGAACCGCTTGCATGTATTCCCTTACTTGCTGTTGTATTAACACTATTAGGGTTCCAGGCACCGGATATCATAAAAAATGCGCTCGATCAAATTGGGTCAGTGACATCTGGGGTTGCATTATTTGCTGTTGGTGTAACCGTGGGTATCCGTAAGATTAGCTTACGACCAATTGCTTTTGGTATTTCCATTTTAAAAGTTGTGGCTATTCCATTATATATGATTCTGGTTGCTCATCTAATTGGACTTGATCATGCAGATACAATTAAAGCCATTTTGCTAGTATCATTTCCGGGATCTGCTGTAGCGGCAATGATTTCAACTAGATTTGATTCGTTATCAACTGAAACAGCATCTTCATTTGTAATTAGTACCATTCTTTCTTTAATTACATTACCTATCTATATATCCTTGTTAATGTAGCCTTCTAAGTATCCATCCTTCTTGGATGGATACTTTTCAACGGAAGTTTGTGAAATACTTAACAAACTTATTGTATAACATTAACCTTTTTTTGAAAAGAGGAGATGTGTTGGCTATTTTATTTAAGGCTATGTTAAAGGTAAAGGTAAAGGTAAAATAATAAAATAGATAGTTTAAAAGGCGTGGATGGCGTTTTAATAAAGGTAAAAGCCCAGGAAAATGCGTCGCAAAAAGTATCAATTGCAAAAATTCGCTATAAATCAAAATAAGGTTATAATAAAAGAATTTGTGTAATTACACATTCGAATGCAGCAGTTGATGAAATTTTAAATCTAAACCTTCGGCGTACAGGAATCATAGTTAAAAGCCAAATTATCTATGATCAGGAACGGTTTGCTGTTCATTTAGGTGGGACTGCGACATAACTGAAAGAATTTTAGGGACATCGGTATTGGATTAAGACAGGGCCTTATTTGGGGGCAAAGCAAAGAAGAGGACTTATATCTTAGGGTATACTAGGCTGAGCCGATACGAAGCAAAGTATGGGTTTTCGTTTTGTGATAAAAAGGAATGAAGAATCGCATTCTACTAAAATAGATTATTATTCCTTTGACAATCACCTGAAACTCCTTTATATTTAGCTAGTAACTTTAGTGCTTAAAAGCGTTTCAGTAATTATGAGGAGTGAAAAGGTCCGATCCTTACCTCAGTGAATACACAACATGAAAGCGGGGAAATACATCATGCGTCTTGAAGATGCAAAGCTAAAACTCTCCTTACCTGAAGCAATCGGGGTTTTGGCAGTTCTTTTCTTAATCATTGCAACTGGCATCATTCATTATGGACTTGCCCCCCATATTCCAATTATAGCGGCAATCCTATTTCTATTTGTTTATGGAAAGTTCAAGAAGCTGCCATTTTCGATTATGGAGGCAGCTATCGTAAAAGGTGCAGGCACTGGTATGGGAGCCATCTATATATTCTTTTTCATTGGAATGCTGATTTCGATCTGGATGGCAAGCGGGACAATCCCTACCATCATGTTCTATGGGTTTGACTGGATTTCTGGTGAATATTTCTATGCAATCACATTTCTGGTGTGTTCGCTAATTGGGCTCTGTATCGGGAGTTCACTTACAACATCAGCAACAATCGGCGTTGCTTTGATAGGGATGGCGGCGGCGATGGATTTATCGTTGGCGATTACAGCAGGTGCTATCATTTCCGGTGCATTTCTTGGCGATAAAATGTCTCCATTATCCGACTCTACCAACCTTGCATCAGGAACGGTTGGAGCACCATTATTTGAACATATTAATAATATGCTTTGGACTACGATTCCAGGTTTTTTCATATCGCTTATCATCTTTTACTTCCTTTCACCGAATGTCAAAGTTGCTCGCGTTGAGGAAATCGAAGCCATGACCAAAGCCCTGGAAATGGAAACGAATATAAGCATATGGAGTTTGATTCCGTTTGTCATCGTTCTAATCATGGCTTTGAAAAAGGTGTCAGCGATTCCGACATTGTCAGCAGGAATCATTTCGGCGGCTGTCATTGCTTTCATACAAACCCCAAGTTTGACGGTTGCAAAACTAGCGGATATCTTATACGGCGGTTTTGTACTGAAGAGTGGAATGGAACAACTTGACTCAATCCTATCGCGGGGCGGAATTGAAAGTATGATGTTCTCCGTTTCGATGGTGCTGCTGGCTTTGGCGATGGGCGGATTATTGTTTGAATTGGGAGTCATTCCTTCTATTTTAAATGCAATCCAGGATTCATTGACGAGTGTAGCGAAAGTGATTTCCGCTACTGTATTTGCAGGAATCAGCGTGAATTTCCTAGTGGGTGAACAGTATTTGTCAGTTATACTGCCTGGGAAAGCTTTTCAGCAGAAATATGAAGATTTAGGCCTGCAGCCCAAAACGCTTGCGAGGGTACTAGAAGATGCGGGAACAGTTGTGAATCCTTTAGTTCCTTGGGGTGTCTGCGGTGTATTCCTGACACAGGTATTGGGTGTTTCAACCCTTGAATATGCTCCGTTTGCATTTTTCTGCCTACTTTGTCCTTTGCTTAGCCTGATTTCTGGCTTTACTAAAATCGGTATCCATTATAAATGAAAAAACAGGCGGTCGGATTCGACTGCCTGTTTTTTTTGTGATAACTTCCATAACCTTATTGAGAAGGGAAACCCCTGCCATGAACAGAAATGCCAGGGGTATTTGATCGTTTATTTTGAAGATGCGATCTCATCTTTTGGGATGGATACGACTTTTTCTTTCTGTTCAAGTAAATTCATTCGCATGACGACATTTTGGAATATGCCCATTGAAAGCATGAGCAGCAGTAAGGAAGATCCTCCATAACTGATGAATGGAAGGGTGATCCCTGTAATTGGGATAAGTCCGGTCACTCCGCCGACGTTGATACCGACTTGAATGCCGATCATGGATGAGATGCCGATCAATAAAAGACTTCCAAATGGATCTTTGCATTTGGCTGAAAGTACAAATCCCCTCAGGACAATAAAACCTAGTGTCAATAGAACGAATCCCACTCCGAATATCCCGAGCTCTTCTGCAATGACGGCCATGATGAAATCAGTATGTGATTCAGGCAGGTACCCGTATTTTTGTACACTGTCACCAAGTCCCACTCCAGTAAGGCCGCCGGATCCTATTGCGAATAAGGAATTCACGAGTTGATACCCGCTTTCTCCTGCTTTTCCGAAAGGGTCTGCAAACCCGGTAAAACGAGATAACTTATTTTCAGAAAGAACGGCTGAGAAATTTCCTGTCACGAGCACCCCCAATGCAAATATGGCAACGAATATCGCAGTGATCAAAGAGAGTTTGAATATACTCTTAAAAGACATCCCGGATGAAATGATCATGGTACTTGAAATCAGGAAAATGACCGCTGCCGTTCCATAATCAGGCTGTATTCCGATTAAAAAGCAGATGAATACCAGAAAGAAAATCGGCGGGATGACGGCTTTATCAATACTATTGATTCGATCCTGCCTTTTTCCGTAAATGGCTGCCAGATAAATGATCATGGCTAACTTGGAAAATTCCGCAGGTTGTATCGATGCTGTCCCTAACTTGAACCAGCTTGTGGCATTTCCTGCTGTATGGCCGAAGACAAACAACAGGAAAAGGATACCGGCCATGCCAAACATCATAGACATCAAGAACATTTTGTTTTTGTACATCTTATAAGGAAGAATCATCGTGACGATCATTGCCACGAATGAAATGAGAAAGGCCGTTTTTTGTTTCTCAAAGAAGAAATCCATGGACTGGCCGTATCGAGCGACAGCAGTGACCATGCTCGAACTGTAAATCATGACTAAACCAAACAAACAGAGTAATACGACAGCGATGAAAATAGGGAAGTCGTATGCTTTAATTATTCTTTTCACTTGTGCGCTCACCTCAAATATGTATGCGCGAAAAAATCGCCTTCTTATATAGTAACGGAAAATCGGTTATATAGATAATAATTTATATTCGATAATATGAATTTATCCTCCATTACCCGGTATTAAACACTAAAACCGATAAACTTGTCTGCCGGATTAGCAGAATTTCGATTCTTATATACATTACCTTCGATAAAAAAGTGAATATTCCTTTTAATAACGAAAAAAATTTACTATATATTCCATTTTAAAGTGCTATCATGTCTGGAAGTTAACTAGTTAATGGTATTTGCGATGGAGGTGGATTCATGGAGCTTCACCAATTGAGTTGTAAAACGTGATGTGATGCAGTGGCTACTGTAAACTGTAAACGAATTTGTTAGTGTAATTCATCTTAAGGGGAATACACCGATTAAGCGGCAGGGAGTCGGTCAGGAATCTTATGAAGAGAAAGAACCGGTTGTGAAGTTGGTTCCAAGCGATTATATTATACAGGCTGCTTTGTCTCTGGCATTATATAAAGAGGGTTCAGGGGAGAATTTTCGTACGTTTTGTGAAGTATAAGAACGTATATCTGTTCAAGAAAAGTGCTCAGGCGCTCTAATCAATTCTTCCAGGCATCCTAATTTCACTTTTAAAAGGGCGTTTTGAGAGCTGTGCAGCCGATAAGTTTTGCTGCATTTCAGAGGAGGTGTTCCTCCTCGGTCGATCTTTATTTAAAGCATAAAAATGATATGGAGTACCGATAAAAAAAGTTAAAGCAAGGGGAGTAGTTATGGAAGAAATACATGACAAGTTGGAAGTGTTTTCTCCGGCAACAGGTGAGAAGATTGCGGAAATCGTCCCAACACCATTGAATTCGATTCCTCATATATATATGAAATCAAGACATGCGTTCCAATCATGGTCGAATCTTCCCATCAAGGAACGGCTGCACTATTTAAAACGGCTCCGTTTATTGATGGTTGAAAGGATGGATGAAATAGCAGAAGTCATTTCAAAAGATGCGGGAAAAGTGAAAATTGAAGCGCTGGTTGCTGACATCATGCCAACGATCGATGCAATCAAGCATATCGAGAAACATGCAGTGAAAACTCTTTCCGGGCGGAAGGTCACCACTCCACTCTTGTTAATTGGTAAAAAATCTTATGTCCATTATATGCCCCGTGGAACGATTCTCGTCATTTCACCCTGGAATTATCCGCTGCAGCTTTCCATGGTTCCCATTCTTAATGCCCTAGCGGCTGGAAATACTGTCATCGCCAAACCATCAGAGGTAACTCCTTTAGTTGGGGCGTGCATCGAAAATCTGTTTCTTGAAGCTGGTTTCCCAGAAGGAACAATACAGTTTGCCCATGGAGGGAAAGAATTGGGTGCGGCATTAACTGAGCAAAAACCAGATTATATATTTTTTACTGGATCTGTAAGGACCGGAAAAATGATTGGTGAGGTTGCAGCAAGAGACCTGATCCCAACGACTTTGGAGCTTGGCGGTAAGGATCCGATGATCGTTCTGCGTGATGCTAACCTGGAACGGGCTGTGAATGGGGCTCTTTGGGGGGCTTTCACAAATAGTGGGCAGGTGTGCATGAGTGTTGAAAGGGTTTATGTGGAACGTCCTGTTTATAAGGAATTCCTGATGCTTCTTAAAGAAAAAACGAAGTCCATGAGGCAGGGGGTGCAATCGCAGGATGATATCGGTTCAATGACTTTCCCTAAACAAGTCGATATTGTGGCTGACCAACTGGAGGATGCACTGAATAAAGGGGCCGTACTTGAAACCGGAACACCTCCGAAAGAGTGGAAAACGGGGCAGACCCATTTCATTCCGCCGACGATTCTTTCCAATGTCGATCATTCCATGAAAATCATGAAAGAAGAAACGTTCGGACCCGTGTTGCCTGTTATGCCTTTCGATACGGAGGAAGAAGTGATCGCCCTGGCAAATGAAAGTGAATATGGACTCAATTCCAGCGTTTGGACAATGGATAGGGAAAAAGCAAGTCGGATTGCATCACGGTTAGTAACCGGTGCGGTGACGATCAATGATGTGCTGATTACGGTTGCTAATCATCATTTACCATTTGGCGGTGCCAAACAAAGTGGGGTTGGCCGCTATCATGGCGAGCATGGATTGAAGATTTTCTGCCATGAAAAAGCAATCATGATCGATAAAGGGAAAAACGATACAGAAATACAATGGTATCCATATGAAGGGAAATACACGAGTTTTTTATCGCTGTTTCAGGACTATTTTTCTGCCAAACCGAACTGGATTCGTTTCGGCAAAGAATATTTATCGTTGGTAAAATTATCTAAAAGGAACAGAAAATGAGATTCACTTTAAAAAAAGATTGTTATTTTCATAACGAGCGCGTATACTATTAATATACTTAATAACTGATTTTCCTTTTCAAAGGGGAGTAGCGTTAGGGTTCGCCCTAAAACAAAGTCGTCATTACGTGAATGTTAAACATTCATCGGCTTTGTTGACATGATTTCATGTTCAGCAAGACCTTTGCCTATACGGCAGAGGTCTTTTTCTTTTTGCCAATGCCAATAGGAAGGAAATACCACTATTGGAGGTTGAATGGATGGAAGTATCAATGTTATTGGAATATGGCTGGGTCCTACTTATCTTGGTTGGATTAGAAGGGATACTGGCTGCAGATAATGCAGTCGTCATGGCTGTCATGGTTAAGCATTTGCCAAAAGAACAACAGCGGAAAGCCTTGTTTTATGGTCTGATGGGAGCTTTTGTTTTCCGTTTTGCCAGTCTATTCCTTATTTCCTTTCTTGTCGAGGTGTGGCAAGTTCAAGCAATCGGTGCGATTTATTTACTTTTCATCGCTTTTCAGCACATTTACAAAAAATACGCTGGTAAAGGTGAGAAGGAAATCACGAAACCTAAAAAGCAATCCGGCTTCTGGATGACCGTGGTAAAGGTTGAAGCGGCTGATATCGCTTTCGCAATCGATTCCATGTTGGCTGCCGTCGCGCTGGCTGTTACACTTCCTGCAACAGGCTGGATGCAAGTCGGCGGTATTGACGGAGGGCAATTCGCTGTCATGTTCCTCGGCGGCATGATCGGGTTGATCATTATGCGATTTGCGGCAAATGCGTTCGTTAAGCTGCTTCATCGGCGTCCTTCACTTGAAACGGCAGCATTTTTGATTGTGGGTTGGGTTGGTGTGAAATTGGCGGTACACACACTTGCACACCCTTCACTTGCTTTCATTGATCATCATTTCCCTGAATCAACTCTTTGGAAATCGATTTTCTGGACTGTATTGATTGGAATTGCAGCAGGTGCATGGATCATTTCAAGCAAAAAAGAAAAAAAAGAGAAAGAAGAGAAAAAAATACAGGAAGCGTAAAAAAACAGGCGTGCCGGTCACGCCTATTTTTTTTGCTTCTTAAAGTATTTATGGAGATGACCCTCAAAAGCGCAGGTATGTTTACGAATGATATGTTAAAAGATGTGAATATTAAATTCCGGTTATAAAAATGACAATTGTCCCATTGTATTGGGCAAAAAAACGGAAAAAGATATTTTACTGTAATTGCACTGTAACAAACGAGAAAAAACTAAGTATTTTATCATGTTGATAAATTATGTGATTTCATTTTTATCGCAAAAATAGTTCTTTTGGTACTGTCTTTTAGACTCCCTCCGCTTAAGATAAGTATGTTGATGCGTATTTTATGTTCAACAGGAGCGAGGTGAGCAAATGCTTGGTTTGTTGTTTACAGCATTCAAAAAAAAGCGTTCTTTAGAAGAAACCGTATTGAAAATTCAACAAGGCGATAATAGCCTTCGTAATGATACTATAGAGTCATTCAAACCTTTTATTGCAAAAACAGTCTCATCGGTTTGCAAACGTTACATATACGAATCAGATGATGAATTCAGTATTGGAATGATTGCTTTTAACGAGGCAATTGAAAAATACTCCCCGGAAAAAGGCCGTTCTTTATTGGCATTTGCCGAAACCCTCGTTAAACGAAGGGTTATAGATTATTTAAGAAGCCAGTCCAAACATAAAGAAATCCTATTGGATTTAACACTGAATGATGAGAATGATCAAAGCCAAATATATATCGATAATGAAAATTCCATCAATGAATACGAGATGCAGAAGGAATCGGAAAGAAGAAAAGAAGAAATTCAGCTTTATATAAGCCATCTAGAGGATTTTGGTCTGTCATTTGAGGATTTAGTTGAAAACTCTCCCAAACATGCAGATGCCAGGAAGGGAGCTATTATGATCGCTAAATTGTTAATGGAAGATGACGAACTGAAGGAAATCCTGTTTGCAAAAAAGCGGCTGCCCGTAAAACAGCTTGAGGGAAAAGTGGAAGTAAGCAGAAAAACGATTGAACGGAACAGAAAATACATCATTGCCGTGGCAATCATAATAAACGGAGATTTTTTGTATTTGAATGATTATATAAAAGGGGCTATCGATGAATGAAAAAAGGAGTTATTCTTTCAGTTAATAAACGATTTGTAACCCTATTGACCCCCGAGGGTGAATTTCTGAAAACCAAAAGGCAGGAAAGGGAATATGAAGTGGGTGAGGAAATCACTTTTTCACCTGCAAAACAAAAATTCACTTTAGCCTTTTCCAATATTCATTCATCTTTCAAAAAAACGGCCGTGCTAAGCATTGCCTCCACCTTCCTGATTCTCTTTTCAATTCTTCCTTCTTATTTCTCTGGTCCTGTGTCGGCATATATGACGATAGATGTGAATCCAAGCATTGAATTGGAGCTTGACGATGATTTAGAAGTTCTTAAGCTTACAGGATTAAATGAAGACGGAAAGCTTGTGATCGGTCAGCTGAAGGACTGGAAAGGCAAGGATATAAAGGCTGTTACAAACCGAATCGTTGAAACGACGAAGCAACTTGGTTATTTGAAAGGAAATAAACAAATAGTCGTTTCCACAACGTTAATGGAAAAAAATAAAGAACTGGATAAGAATTTAAAAGCGGAGATAAAAGAAATATCTAAGCAGGATAATGTTTCCAAAACAAAGATGAAAGTGATCCAGGCAACAAAAAGCGATCGGAAGCAAGCTAGGGAACAAGGCATATCCACGGGTAAGTATCTCGAAAAGAAGTTGAATGAAGATAAAGATAAGATAAAGGTCAATAAGAGGGAGCCTGCCCCGGCGCCAGTTAAAAAAGTCGAGGAAAACGTTGTTATTCCGAAAGAAAAGGGCGTAATGCTAAGTGCGGAAAACAAATCGGATGGAGAAAAGAAAAAAGAGAATAATGAAAATGAAATAAAACAAAAGCCGGCCAATGAAGCCAAACCGACTGAACGGAAAAACGCGGGAGTTACCGAAATTAAGGAACAAGCCGAACGGGAAGATACAAGTGGAAAACGGAATGCGATAAATGGATATAAAGAAAAAAGCAACGAGTCAAAAGGGAAATCGGATAGATATCAAAGCGAACAATCAAAGGACAAGCAGAAAAATGAACAGAATGATAAAAAGTTCGATGAAAAAAAAGTTTCATCACTCAAAGAAAAGAATAGTGATGATTCTATAAAGCCCGACAATAAAAATAAGCAAAATAAACAGGGTAGGCATGATAGACAAGATAAACAGGATAGGCAGGAAAAACAAGGTAAACAAGGTAAACAAGGTAAACAGGGTGAGCAGTATAAACAAGATAGGAAAGATTGGGATAAGTCGAAAAGGGGTAAAGGCAATAATGGAAACGGAAATGGACATAATCATTAAAAAGAGTCCAGCATGCAGCTGGACTCTTAGCCATGGATATTTAATTGTGAATTATTGACCTTTAAGTTGAGATTGTGCTTGTTGTACAAGACGTTTCGTGATTTCTCCGCCAACTGAACCATTGGCACGTGCTGAAGTATCGGAACCTAATTGTACACCGAATTCAGATGCAATTTCATATTTGATTTGTTCTAATGCTTGTTCGATTCCTGGAACAAGAAGGTTGTTACTGCTGTTAGCCATTTGAATCTCCCCTTTACTTTTTCAACGGCTTTTGCCGCTGTAATGATAGTATAAGTAGAATGTGGAGTTTTACTTATGCGAGCAGCATCAAATTTATTGGTAAACCTGCCTTTTTGTTGAAAGTAAGACAGTTTTAAAAGAGAATGGAAAAAAGAATGAAAAAAGGGTAAACTAGATTTTTAATGGTTATGTGATTTGCATAACTATAAAGGAGCAAGAAAGGAAACTCTTTATGTTTGCTATCAAAAAAATATTATCAAAGTTAACACCAGCTCAGCTTATCGTCGGTTATTATGTTTTGGCAGTCAGCATCTCGACCGTACTGTTGAGTCTGCCGGTCGCTCTTAAGCCAGGCGTGGAATTTGGATTCATGGATGCTTTATTCACAGCCGTAAGTGCAGTTAGTGTAACAGGTCTAACAGTTGTAAGTTTGCCCGAAGTGTATAATGAGGTAGGCTATTTCATTCTCATGTTCGTTCTCCAATTTGGCGGTATTGGCATCATGACACTCGGAACCTTTTTCTGGCTTATAGTGGGCAAGAAAATCGGCTTGAAGGAAAGACAATTGATCATGACAGATCAAAACCAATCGAATCTTTCCGGTCTTGTTAAATTATTGATCCAAATCATTCAGATATTTGTCGTAATTGAAATGATAGGGGCTCTCGTTTTAGGCATTTACTTTCTGAATTATTTTCCAAACGGGAAAGAAGCCTTTTTAAATGGCTTATTTTTAGCCGTAAGTGCCACCACGAATGCTGGTTTTGATATTACCGGTATATCGATGATTCCATTTAAAGACGATTATTTTGTACAGTTCATAACGATTATCCTGCTTACCCTTGGAGCCATTGGGTTTCCTGTCTTGATTGAGCTGAGGGAGTTTTTGTCCAATAAGGCCCGTACTTATAAGTTTCATTTTTCTTTGTTCACGAAGCTGACCTCAGTCACTTTCTTTTCCCTTATCGTTGGGGGAACGATCCTGATTTACCTTCTGGAAATTAATGGGTTCTTTAAAAATAAGAACTGGCATGAATCGTTCTTTTACTCATTATTTATGTCCTCCAATACGCGGAGCGGCGGGTTGGCAACCATGAATGTGAGTGACTTTTCGGAACCGACCCTTTTGTTGTTGAGCATATTGATGTTCATTGGAGCCTCCCCAAGTTCAGTCGGGGGAGGAATCCGGACAACTACACTGGCCATCATGATTCTATTTTTATGGAATTTCATGAGAGGAAGGCGTTCCATAAAAGTTTTCAAACGGGAGATTCATCCCGATGATATCCGAAAAGCGACAGCGGTTATGATCATGGGATCGCTTCTTTGCATAATGGCGGTCTTCATATTATCCATTACCGAAAATTTCACTTTGATGCAAATCATTTTTGAAGTATGTTCGGCTTTCGGTTCAGTCGGCCTTTCGATGGGAATTACACCTGACCTCAGCAATACCGGTAAAATTGTCATTATGATCATTATGTTCATTGGCCGTGTTGGGATAACCTCCCTCCTGTATATCATAGGCCATAAAGAAGTTAAGGAAAATTTCCATTATCCAAAAGAACGCGTCATCATTGGGTAAATGATTTAAGTTGAACAGTGACCTTTCCACTCCTGGGAAGGTTTTTTGTGTTGTTTGCAGGAATCATGGATAAAATGTTGAAATTTACCTATAAGTGAGTGTCCTACCATTTCAAATATGCATAATTTGATCCCTTTCTTGGAATTCGATCGGATGAAGTATAAATCATTTTGGTAAGGAGGTGGAGAATGTGAAGAAATATACTGGAAGGATCATTGTCCCTGTTCTTTTTTTTGTATTGATATTACCCTATGTAGGGTGGCTGGGTCATGAAGAACGCGGTTTTTCCGCCTTTGCAGGAATATATTTAGTCGTAATTTTAACCATAGCCTGGTGTTTGGGTGCCATCTATGATCATAAACGGAAAACGATAGCTTTATTGCAGGATAGTGAAGGGCGTTATCGCATTTTCTCCAATTACTCTAAAGAATTGGTCAATAGCTTCAATGAGGTTATTTTCCAAACGGATGATAAAGGAAAATGGTTGTACTTAAACCCGGCATGGAAATCGATGAGTGGTGCATCCGTGAATGAATCCCTGGGGCTTCACTTTTCTAAACATATGGATAACAATTCTTATCAAGACGTATTAAAGGCCTTTGCGGACTCCTTTCATCGAGGGGATAAATATTTTCGTGCGGACATTAAACTAAATGCGAAAAAGGGAACAAGCTGGGTGGAGGCATTCGTTAAACTTATTTACGATGACGCTGGGAAATTCATCGGGACGGCGGGCATATTATCGGAAATTAATGAACGTAAACATGCGGAGGAAAAGCTTGTGAGCCTAAACGAACATTTGGCAATCACATCAAGCAAGTTATCAACGGCTGCCCAACTTGCGGCTGGGATTGCACATGAAGTCAGGAATCCGATGACGGCGATAATGGGATTCGTGAAGCTGATTAAAGATGGCGGTGCCGAAAAGGAGGAATACTACGATATTATTTTTTCGGAAATAAATCGAATCGAGAAAGTGCTGAATGAACTCTTGCTGCTATCAAAACCCACTGGGGCGGTATTCCTTGAGAAGGATATAAAGGAAAGCTGTAACCATGCCGTAACGCTGTTAGAGACAAATGCCGTACTGAACAATATTCAAATTCATAAAAATTATGATTCAGAACCAATTTTTATGTACTTTGATGAAAACCAAATCAAGCAAGTGCTAATAAACATGATAAAAAATTCCATAGAATCGATGCCGAATGGCGGAAATATTTTTGTGAGCATAAATGAAAAAAATGGGGAAGTTTTTTTGAGCATTTTGGATGAAGGGGATGGTATTCCGGAAAACTCCCTTCAAAAAGTAGGAGAACCATTTTTCACTACAAAAACATCAGGAACGGGTTTGGGTCTTTCCGTTTGTTTTAGAATCATCGAAAAGCATGGAGGAAAAGTATTCATCACAAGTGAACTGAAAAAAGGTACGAAAATCGTTTGTATATTTCCAACCGTGCAACAAAAGCAATATAGTGAGAACGAAAAGGTCAAGATACGGGATCTTGAATGACAAGAAAAGAAAAGATTTAATTGTTGAAAAAATCAGAATCTTGTGTATATACTTTAAAAGTAATAACATACTAACCGGTTAGTAAGTTTAAAAGGAGGAATTCAATTTGCACTTTGAACATACTGAAAAGGTGAAAAATCTGGAAAAGAAGTTAACGGAATTCATGGAGAAGCACGTTTACCCAAATGAATCGACCTACAAAAAGCAGCTCGAAGCACAGAAAAGCCGCTGGAGTGAAATTCCCCCGATTTTATCTGAATTGACGGCAAAAGCAAAAGAAGAAGGATTATGGAATTTATTTTTACCTGATAGCGGTTATGGCGCGGGTTTAACAAATCTAGAATATGCCCCGCTTTGCGAGATCATGGGTAGGTCGACGATAGGACCTGAAATCTTCAACTGTAATGCGCCGGACACTGGTAATATGGAAGTGTTGGTGAGATATGGCTCGGATGAACATAAAGAACGCTGGCTGAAGCCCTTGCTTGCTGGGGAAATCCGTTCTTGCTTCTCGATGACGGAACCGGAAGTGGCGTCTTCCGATGCGACCAATATCGAATGCAGGATTGAAAGGACGGGTAATGAGTATGTCATCAACGGCCGAAAATGGTGGTCTTCAGGAGCAGGCGATCCCCGATGCAAGATTGCCATCGTCATGGGTAAGACAGATCCTGAGGCGGCCAAGCATGAACAACAGTCAATGATTCTTGTCCCGCTCGATACACCTGGTGTCAAAATCGAAAGAATGCTCCCTGTGTTTGGTTATGATCATGCCCCGCATGGCCATGCCGAAATCACGTTTGAAAATGTAAGGGTCCCGGCAACGAATATTCTATGGGGTGAAGGAAAAGGATTTGCGATTGCCCAAGGAAGGCTCGGACCGGGAAGGATACATCATTGCATGAGGCTGATCGGCGCTGCTGAAAGAGCACTTGAAGAATTATGTAAGCGCATTCAAGAACGTGTCGCTTTTGGTAAAACATTGGCGAGACAAGGTGTAATCATGGAGTGGGTTGCTGATTCACGGATTGAAATCGAACAAGCAAGACTTCTGACCTTAAAAGCTGCCTATATGATGGATACCGTCGGGAACAAGGAAGCGAAGGCGGAGATTGCGATGATAAAAGTGGTGGCGCCAAATATGGCTTTGAATGTGCTGGACCGGGCCATCCAAGGCTTTGGAGCCGCCGGGATTTCCGATGATTTCCCTTTTGCTGCTCATTGGGCCAATGCACGGACTTTAAGGCTTGCTGATGGTCCCGATGAAGTTCACCGCTCACAAGTTGCTAAAATAGAACTTCGAAAGTACCAACAAAAGCATGAGGTGAAAATATGAAAGTTACCGACTTATTCGATCTAACTGGAAAGACGGCGATCATAACCGGTGGAGGGAGGGGATTGGGAGCACAAATAGCGACCGGCTTTGCCGAAGCTGGGGCAAATGTCGTACTTTGTTCAAGGAAGAAGGAAGCATGTGACGAAGTTGCCTCGCAAATCGAAAAGCTTGGAGTCAAGGCGCTTTCCTTCAAGTGTGATATCACCAATCCGTCAGATGTCCAGGAAGTCGTTAACGAAACTTACCGTGAATTTGGAACCATCGACATATTAGTGAACAATAGCGGGGCATCCTGGGGGGCACCAGCCGTCGACATGCCCCTTGAAGCGTGGCAGAAGGTGATGAATGTCAATGTAACCGGAACCTTTATCATGAGCCAGACAACAGGCAGGGTCATGATTGAGCAGGGACATGGGAAAATCATAAACATCGCTTCCGTTGCCGGATTAGGGGGTACCGACCCGAGGGTGCTCGATACGGTCGGATATAATACGAGTAAAGGGGCGGTCATTACTTTAACGAAGGATTTAGCCGTTAAATGGGGTCAGCATAATATCAATGTTAATGCAATCGCACCCGGTTTCTTTCCGACAAAAATGACGAAAGGGGTACTTGAGCAAGGAAAGAATCCTATCTTGGATTCCACGCCGCTAAAAAGGTTAGGGAGTGATGATGATTTGAAAGGGGCAGCGGTTTTCCTGGCCTCAAAGGCATCTGATTTTGTGACTGGTAATATTTTGATCGTCGATGGGGGTTCACATGCAAAGTAATGAAAGGTAAGTAAATATGGCTGGAGGGTATGAAATGATGAATGAAAAAAAATGGCTTTCGGTTTATCCTGATTCAATTTCAAAGGAAATAAAAGTCCCTGAGTTCCCGATGCAAAGAATCCTTCAAAATGCATGTGAGTCCCATCCAAACAATACAGCTATTACTTTTTATGACCGGAAGATATCTTATCAGGAACTTTTTCATGCGTCGCAAGCCTTTGCTTCAGCCTTGCAAAAAAAAGGTGTTCAAAAAGGTGATCGTGTCGCCATCATGCTGCCTAACTGTCCGCAGTACGTCATAGCTTATTATGGATCATTGACAATAGGAGCCATTATCACCCAAATCAACCCAATGCTGGTTGAAAGGGAGCTGCAGCATATTTTACAGGACTCCGGTGCAGAAACGATCGTTGTATTGGATGGATTATACCCGAAAGTGAAAAGTGTGCAGCAACATTCAAATTTGAAAAATATTATCGTCGTAAGCCTGCAGACTTCGGATGCAGATTTTCAGCCTGATGCGTCTTTTGATCAATTCATGAAGACAGGAGACGGAAAAATCAATCCCGTATCAATCGATCCGGAAAATGATATAGCCGTTCTTCAGTATACAGGAGGAACGACTGGCCGTTCAAAAGGGGCGATGCTGACACACAGCAATATTCTGGCCAATGTCGTTCAAACGTATGAATTTTTCAAGCATGAATTAAAAATAGGTACTGAAAGAACGCTGTCGGTCATCCCGCTTTTTCATGTTTTTGGAATGTCGTCCGCAATGAATTTATCCGTGTATATCGCGGGTGACTCCATCATGCTGCCACGATTTGAAATAGAAGAAGTGCTGGAAACGATTAAGCATGAACAGCCGACCACTTTTCCTGGTGTACCGACCATGTATGTAGCGTTGACGAATCATCCGAAGGCAGAAGAATATGGAATGGGCTCCATTCAGGTCTGTAACAGCGGAAGTGCACCGATGCCCGTGGAACTGCTGCGTGAGTTCGAACGAAAATCAGGTGCGAAGATATTGGAAGGCTACGGTCTTACGGAAGCTTCGCCAACAACGCATTGTAATCCGGCATTTGCAAAAAGGAAACCTGGGAGCGTGGGGATTGGTGTCCCTTCGACTGAATATAAAGTGATGGACCTGGGAGACGGAACAAAAGAAGTGGGATCTGGCGAATTGGGGGAATTGGTCGTCAAAGGGCCTCAAGTGATGAAAGGTTACTGGAATATGCCAGAGGAAACGGCGGTTACCCTAAGGGATGGTTGGCTTTATACGGGTGATATCGCCAAAGTTGATGAAGATGGATACCTCTATATTGTCGACAGGAAAAAAGATTTGATCATCGCAAGTGGTTATAATATATATCCGCGAGATGTCGAGGAAGTACTCTATGAACATCCAGCTGTCCAGGAAGCCGTTGTCATCGGAGTTCCAGATGCTTACCGAGGGGAGTCGGTAAAAGCGGTGCTTGTACTTAAAAATAATAAAACGGCCAATGAACGGGAAATCATCGATTACTGCCGTGCAAACCTATCGGCTTATAAAGTTCCGCATTTCGTTGAATTTCGTGAAGAGTTACCGAAAACAAATGTCGGAAAGATTTTAAGGAGGGCTTTAAGAGAAGAACTTTCCAGGAAATAAAAGGGCTTTGATGGCACGAAAGCGTATGATATCAATTCAGCTGAAATTTTAACAGATTGCGAGGATGCATACATGAAAGAAAAAATGACAGAACATAGCATACGCTTATTTGAAAAGAAGGGCTTTAGTGAAACGTCGATTTCTGATATCGTCGAATCGGTCGGGGTGACGAAGGGAACGTTTTATTATTACTTTACGAGCAAAGAGCAGTTGCTAATGGATATTCATCTAGCTTATATCGACGAGTTACTTAGTGAGCAGGAAAGAATCATGTTGGAACCTGGGAAAAGCTGCAAGGATAAACTTTTCGATATGGTCTTGATGCTTTTAAAGAGCATTAAAACCAAAAAATCCAGCGCAACGGTCTTTTTCCGTGAAATGAAGAATCTAAGTGACGATAAGCTTGCACAAATCCTTCCTAAGCGGGATGAGTTCCGTAATAAAATCGAGCAAGTTCTGATTCGTGGCATCGAGTGCGGAGAACTGCGTTCCAATCTCGATGCATCGATCATCTCTTTTGCTATTTTGGGTGTGGCCAATTGGAGCTATCATTGGTTCGACCCAGAAGGTGAAAAAACCGAACAGGAAGTTGCAGCCATTTTTATGGGGATGATTCTGCAGGGAATTGAAGCGTGACCAGGTTACATACTAACCGGTTAGTCGAAGGGAGATAGAAGGCATGGCCAACAAGCAAATCCAATCAATTACCGTTATTGGGGCTGGGCAGATGGGGCATCAAATTGCGATGCTTGCTGCACTGGGAGGTTACGAAACGATTCTTCAGGATGTTCATGAAAAGGCGTTGAATGCAGCCAAAGAAAAATTGGACGTCATTTTGACTAAATGGGTTCAAAAAGGAAAATTGTCTGAAGATCGTAAATTGGCTGCTTTTAGCCGTCTTCAATATACCACCGATCTTGAGAAAGCGGCCAGTGGGGCTGATTTGATCATTGAAGCGGTAGTTGAAAAACTTGATGTGAAGCAGGAGGTTTTCGCCAAACTTGAAGAACTGGCCCCAGCAGAAACCATCTTTGCCACGAATAGTTCAACGATTGTCAATAGCCTGATTGCGAGTGTAACGAATCGTCCGGATAAGTTCATTAATATGCATTTCTTTTTCCCGCCTCTAGTAATGGATTGTGTTGAGGTTGTAATGAGTGACCAAACATCCGAGGAAACAGCGAAGCTTGCAATGGAAGTCACAGAGAATATGAATAGGACAGGAGTTTTGTTGAGGAAAGAGATATCGGGATTCGTAGCCAACCGAATTTTGGGAGCGTTGCAGCGTGAGGCCTTATATTTGTATGAAAAAGGAATTGTTGACTATAAGGATATCGATTTGATTTGCAGGAAAGCTTTAGGCCATCCCATTGGTCCTTTTGAACTGATGGATCTATCAGGTATCGATGTAGGGTATTTTGTCATGCAGCAGCGTTTCAATGAAACTGGAAATCAAGAAGACAAGCCAAATGCTTGTATAGAAGAAAAGGTGAATAAAGGACATTTAGGCAGGAAAACAGGAAAAGGCTGGTATGATTATCCAAACCAAGGAGTGAAGAATTGATGCCAAAATTAATTAAAGTGGTTAAGGAAAATAAGCTTGCGGTCATCACCATCGATAATCCTCCATTAAATGTAATCAGTAAACAAGTATTCAGAGAATTGGGAGAATCTTTCGATGAACTTTCAAAAGATACTGAAACTGTTGCGGTACTCATAACCGGTGCAGGCAATATCGCATTTGCGGCCGGGGCTGATATAAAAGAATTCCCTAGCATGATGGGGAACCCGAATATGAAAGAAATGGTTAAGGAAAGTCATGCCGTCCTAACTAAAATCGAACAGTTTCCTAAACCTACGATGGCTGTATTAAACGGCCTGACCTTGGGCGGCGGATGCGAACTGGCACTGGCCTGTGATTTGCGAGTAGCTGAAACACAAGTTCAAATCGGACTGCCGGAAGTGAAATTAGGCTTATTCCCTGGAGCTGGCGGTACACAGCGTTTGTCAAGACTTGTAGGAAATGCAAAGGCAAAAGAGATTATATTTACCGGTGATCCGCTTGGTGCCGCGGAAGCGGAAAAGATCGGGCTTGTCAATAAAGTCGTTGAGCAAGGCAGCGGCTTATCGGAAGCGAAAATCTTGGCCTCACGAATGACAAGGCACTCACTTCAGTCACTTTCGAGAATCAAGAAGGCGATTAATGAAGGAAGTGAGGCAACACTTGAACAAGGTCTAGAGATTGAAACGAATCTTTTTGAGGAAATCTTCCAAACTGAAGATGTTAAAGAAGGGGTTTCCGCTTTCTTGGATAAACGTAAACCTGCTTTCGTACATCGTTAATCAAGGAGGGGTCTTATGCATGAATTGGAAGTCAACGTCCGTTTTTCCGAAACGGATGCTTTGGGCCACGTCAATAACACAAGCTATTTCGTATACCTCGAAGAAGCACGCCTGAAATTTTTTGAAGCTTTAGGCCTAGCGACAAATGTAGAATCTTGGAATTTTTTGTTAGCCTCCACTAAATGCGACTTTATTGCTCAGGGATATTTCAATCAACTCTTGACCATTCGTACATCTTTGACAAAGGTAGGTACGAAAAGCTGTGATATGGTCCATGATATCCTCTGTTCACAAACTGGGGAAGTGATTGCTAAAGGAAGTGCAGTTTTAGTCTGTTTTAATTTTTTGAAACAAAAAAGTGAACCTATTCCTGAATTTATTAAAGAAAAGCTCATTTCACATCTTGTTCATAATTAGAATGACAAAGTCTAAAGGAGTGGAAGAACATGGTTGACGATACGATTCCTGTTCGGCCCGGCGAGGAATTGAATATTGGTGCATTAGAAGGTTTCCTAAGAAAAAATGTATGGGACCTTCCAAATGAACCGTTGGAATTACAACAATTTTCTATGGGCTATTCCAATTTGACCTATCAGCTGAAAGTTGGTGAGTGGGAGGCTGTTCTCAGAAGGCCGCCGCTTGGCCCTGTTGCTCCAAAGGCACATGATATGAAGCGTGAACATCATATCCTTTCCTCAATCAACCCATATTTCCAAGCAGCTCCCGAGCCTATTCTGTTCTCGGATGATGAATCGGTTGCGGGGGCCCCTTTTTTCCTAATGGAAAGGAAACATGGAATTGTAATAGATACTGAATTTCCGAAGGGAATCGAGCCTACTGTTGAAAAGTGCCGACAGCTTTCATATGTGATGGTGAATCGGCTTGCTGATCTTCACTCGATTCCCTATGAGAAAACGGGTTTGGCCGAAATATCCAAACCTGAAGGGTTCATTGAAAGACAAGTACACGGATGGATTTCCCGCTATGAGAGAGCAAAGACTGATGAAATAAAGGAAATACGTCCGCTTATTAATTATTTTCAACAGAATATCCCGAAGTATAGCCAGACTTCGATAATCCATTATGACTATAAGATCAATAATGCCATGTTCAATCAGGACCTTACAGAGATGGTTGGTTTATTTGATTGGGAAATGTCCACCGTTGGTGATCCGCTAGCCGATCTAGGAGTGGCATTAAGCTACTGGACTGAAAGCGGTGACCCGGAACTTATCAAAATCGGTGTGGGTCAAGCGTCCGTCACGACTTTAACTGGTTTCCTGACTCGAAGGGAGTTTATCGAGACGTATGCAGCAAGAAGTGGCAGGGATGTTACCAACGTCGATTTTTATTTAACCTTTGGTTATTTTAAGTTAGCTGTCATCCTTCAGCAAATCTATTATCGATATAAAAAAGGCCAGACTGATGATCCCCGTTTTTCCAATCTTGGAAAAACGGTGAAAAGCTTACTCACTCATGCTGCAAATGTAGCTGCGAAGGAAGTTTAATAAAATGGAATATATTCAAAACATTCATTTACTACTAAAAAAAGAAGAGATAGATGTGGAAAAGCTTCAAGAAGGGGAGAAAGTTGCGGTCATCCTGGATGTGTTATTAGCGACTACCACGATTATTTCAGCACTTCATGATGGAGCACGCCAGGTGATACCTGTCATGGATCCACTGGATGCCTTGGTGAAAAGCCAGGAATTGGACCATGGCGATTTTGTAGTGGCAGGAGAACTAAAAGCAAAGCCGGTTGATGATTTAATGTATCCAAGTCCAACGCTATTGAGTAAGTTGGTACGCGGCAAAACTTTAATATTGTCCACTACTAATGGAACGGTCGCGTTGAGGAATTCAGCCGCTGCCAATAGGGTTTATATTGCTTCTTTGTTGAATAATCCGTCTGTTGCGGAAAAAATAAAAAAGTATCATAAAACAGAAACGATCCTCATCGTTTGTTCGGGAAATTCAGGTGAATTCAGTCTGGAAGACTTTTACGGTGCAGGCCATTTGATAGATTGCCTGATTGCTGGATCACAAGGTACGTTCATACTCAACGATGCAGCAAAGGGTGCCAATGCGCTTTATCGCACGAATAGCGAAAATGCCTTTGATATCCTGAAATCATCGTATGTCGGACAGTTGTTTGACAAACATAGTTTGATCGCCGATTTGGAATTGGCGGCGCAAAAAGGTTCGTTGGATCTTGTCCCAGAGTTGGTGGATGGAAGGATCGAGGCGGAATTGAAAAGGCAGGAATCGTAGTTCAAAAATAAAGATAAGGAGTGAAGGGGATGAGGTTTTCGCAGTCAATAGCGGTGGTGACAGGTGCAGGCTCTGGTATTGGGAAAGCTACGGCGATGCGCTTGTCGGACGAAGGGGCAAAAGTGCTGTTGGTAGGGCGGACGAAAGGAAAGCTGGAGGAAGCAGCTGCAGAAATCAATGCCAGGCACCCGATTCCGGTTGCTGATATTTTCCCTGCAGATGTTACCGTCGAGGAAGAGGTAATGGAGCTGGCCAAGTTTGTGAAGGAAAAATATCGTGACCTTCACATTTTAATCAATAACGCAGGTGGTTCAAAGTCCTCGAAGCTTCTGGATACATCTGCAGCTGATTGGGATATGATTCAACATGTCAATTTGAAAAGTGTCTTTCTAGTTTCCAAGTATTTGGGGAAATTGATGGAAGAAGGAGCTAGTGGCGGAAATGAAGGTTCCAGCAATCGGGCAATCGTGAATGTTGCTTCACTGTCAGGACATCAGGCAGGAGCGTTCATCCCGCATTACAGCTCTGCTAAAGCCGGAGTCATCAGTTTAACGAAATCTTTGGCACTGGAACTCGCTGCTGTCGGCATTCGGGTCAATTCCGTATCACCGGGATTCATTGAAACGCCATTGACGGAGGATGGACTGCAAAATGAAAAATTCGTAAAGTCCATTCAACGGAACACGGCACTGGAAAGAGTGGGGAAAGCGGAGGAAATAAGTAATGTCATCACCTTTGCTGCTTCCCCGGAGGCTTCCTATATGACTGGTACGGATTTATTGGTGGATGGCGGCTGGTTAATCAAATAGAAAAAGGGGATGGGTAAATGTTAAAAGAACACTTATTGAAAGAAGTAATCGATAATGTAATGATCCTGACTTTGAATCGCCCTGAAAGCTTGAATGCATTTAGTCCGGATATGATTGCAAGCTTAACGAAAGCGATTAAGGATGTTAAACAAACACCGCATATAAGGGCTGTCATCATCAAAGGTGCGGGAAGGTCATTCACTGCAGGAGGCGATGTGAAGTCAATGGGGCAGGCCTCTGCAGGTCAATTGTATGATCATGTTGGCAGAATGAATAAATGCATATTGGCTCTGGATGCTTCCGAGGTTCCTGTAATCGCTGCCGTCCATGGATTTGCTGCTGGTGCCGGATTCAATTTGGCACTCGCCTGTGATCTGATCGTGGCTTCCGATGATAGTCAATTTGCCATGAGTTTTTCACAGGTAGGCCTGATCTCTGATGGAGGGGGTTCGTATTTTTTACCTAAATTAGTAGGGCCCCACCTTGCAAAGCAGCTCTTCTTTTCGGCCGAGCCAATTTCTGGGGAACGCTTATATCAGCTAGGTGTCATTAATTATTTATATCCACTCAATCAACTTGAAGAGGAATCATTGAAACTTGCGGTAAAACTGGCAAATGGACCGACAAAAGCATATGGGATGATGAAAAAGCTCGTCAGTCATTCATTTACGGCTACACTTGATGAAATACTGGAACAGGAACGTATTACGCAAACCTTGATGGCTTCCACGGAAGATCATCTGGAGGGGGTAGCGGCATTCAAAGAAAAAAGAAAGCCGGAATTTACAGGAAATTAATAAGGGAGGGATAAAGATGAAAGCTATTCATTTTGAAGAATACGGCGGACCGGAAGTACTGAAATTGACTGAAATGGAAAGACCTGTGCCAACAGGGCATGAAGTCCTGATTGAAATCGATTGTGTAGGCGTCAATTATGCAGATACAGCCAGAAGGGAAGGGCAATATGTAGTTCCTACGCCGCTACCGTTCATTCCCGGTGCGGAAGTGGCTGGCGTAGTGGTGGAAGTTGGTGGAAAGGTGACCAAAATCAAACCTGGTACAAGGGTCGTCAGCTTAATTGAATCTGGTGGATATTCAGAATATGCCCTTTCTGATGAATTCTCGGCCATTCCGCTTCCTGATGCCATTCAGTTCCATGAAGCTGTTGCCTTGCCCCTCCAAGGTCTGAGCGCCTATCATATTCTTAAGACAATGGGACGCATGCAACAGGGTGAAACGGTATTGGTCCATGCTGCTGCTGGGGGAGTGGGATCGATTGCCGTACAGTTAGCCAAAATCTTCGGGGCTGGAAAAGTGATTGCCACCGCCAGTACAGTGGAAAAGTTGGAACTGGCTAAAGAGATGGGGGCAGATGAACTCATTGATTACACGCAAGAAGGATGGGAAATGAAAGTCCGTGAGGTCACGGGAGGAAAGGGAGTAGACGTCGCGCTGGAAATGGCTGGAGGGGATATTTTCAATAAAACGTTGAAATGTTTGGCTCCCTTTGGACGTCTTGTTGTTTTTGGCAATGCAAGTCGTAAGCCTTATACGATGAACCCGCAGCAATTAATGAGGCGCAATCAATCCGTCGTGGGTTTTTTCCTGCCACAGATCATGAAACACCCGGATTTGCTGTTGCCTAGCATTCAAGCCCTTTTTGCATACGTTGCGTCCGGGGAGCTTAAGTTAACTATCGGGGGCATCTACCCAATTGAAAAGGCAGCAGCCGTTCATGAGGAAATGAACGCCCGGCAAACAAAAGGGAAGTTGATTTTGCAGGTTAAATGAGAATAAGGGGTGTATGATGCACCCCTTCTAGGATTTCACTTGTTCCTTTGACCCTAAAGAAAGCACGCCTCAATCCGTATCAGTGCTAACATCTTTATCTGGATGCATGAAAGGCGGCTGCGGCGCTATTTTAGACTCTAATAGTTGGCGGTTTTCAGTTGAATTCCAGCCTATATCATTGGTGGGGTGTACCCATTCGTCTCCAGCCATGATTTCCGGGTCTGTATCTTCGCTCCAGTTTTCGAGTGGTGAGTTTTCAGAGGCATATTTACTGTCGCCAATGACGACTCCATAATCATTGACGAATGGAGCCTGTGGTTTTATGCCGGTCCCCTTAAAGCTTGGTGCGTTAATTTGGTGTGGTTGTGTATCGTTGACAATTGGTGAATCCAATTTCTTTTTCATGTAGTGTCTCCCTTTTCGTTTTACGGTTATTTTTCTCGTCTGTCCCTATATTATCCCTGAATAATTTCCGGCATTTTTACCCCATTCTAAAAGGTAAACTATATTAAAAAGGGTGGATGAAAATGAAACGGAAAGCCAATGTGGATGGAGCTGTCAAAGCAAGTAAAACGCCAAAAAGAAATCAAGCTGAAAATGAATTTTCCAATGAGTTCGCAATGGAGGAAAATGCAATGAAAGGTGCCAACCGCAATTCAAAGCAAGGCAGAAAAGGAAGAAGTAATGGATAAAGAAAAACGGAACAGCGGGGAAAAGATGGGGGAACATGTACGAACTGAATTTGGAATAGAGTTCAGCGGCGATATGAACGCAACTAAAATTTATGAAATTTTGGCAAAAGAAAATAAAAAACGTGAAAGTGATAAGTAAAAAGGACGGACCCAGCCTTGGGTCCGTCCTTATTATTAAAGCATGATGCTGCCGGATTTTGAAAGAGGGAAAATCGTTGATCCCTTACCACTCGGATCAAAATAGGCAAGCATGAATGAAGGTTTATCGACGATTGTTCCCTCGGCTAAATACGTTTCCAGATCAAAGGGAAGTGCCTCGAGCAACGTGTGTTTGTGTATTTCTTTTTCATTCAGGGCCAAAGCGGTGAAAGAGGAACCAAGCTGTTCAGGCTTATTGAGAATATATTCATATATCTCTTTCCGACCACTTTTATCTAATGAAGCTTCCCACCAAGGTTTACGTGGTTTGTATTTTTGATTCATGAAATAATCCAATTTCATGAGTCCGATAATGTTTTTCAGTTCGGCAGATTCCCGGGAAGCCAAAAACTGCTGTAAACGTCTGAACAAGTCTTCAAGCTGATGGCCGATTCGTGACCACCCTTGTTCATCCCAATAGGTACCGAAATCTTGAAAGAAGTCGAACGGTGATTGAAATACCGTTTTGACAAGATATTCCGTAGTATGATCCATTCTATGATCGTTCCAGTATTTTTCAAGTACATCTTCAACTTGTTTAATGCGGACAATGTCATCGAAGGATAAAACATTATTCCCCAATATTTCATAAGGAGCATGTTCGCTGTATATATATTGGTGTTCATCGGCTCGTATCCGTAAGCCGGTTCCACGAAGCATCTTTAAGAAACCAAGCTGCATCTCTTCGGGTCTAAGCTCGAAAACATCATTGAAGGTCTTTCGGAAAGAATGATAATCTTCTTCCGGTAAACCGGCAATAAGGTCTAAATGCTGATCAATTTTCTGACCATCTTTTACCATGGTTACGGTCCTGGTCAGTTTTTCGAAATTCTGTCTTCTCATTACTAGATCATTCGTATGATCATTCGTCGATTGTACCCCTATTTCAAAGCGGAACAGTCCTGCAGGGGCATTGTCGTTCAAGAACTGGATAACTTCCGGACGCATGATGTCCGCCGTGATCTCGAACTGGAAAACCACACCGGGAAGATGCTCATCGATTAAGAATTGAAACATCTCCATGGCATAGCTTCGGCTGATATTGAAGGTTCGGTCAACGAACTTAATGGTCTTTGCACCATTAGCCATAAGGTACCTGATATCTTCTTTAATCTTTTCACGATCAAAATACCTGACACCCACTTCAATCGATGAAAGGCAAAATTGGCAGCTGAACGGGCAACCTCGGCTAGTTTCGATATAGGTGACACGTTTAGATAGGTCGCCGCGGTCTTCCTCCAAACGATATGGAGAAGGGAGGGATTTTAAATCAACCTTGCCGTTCTGAGGCTGGATGATTTTTTTTCCATCCTGTCGGTACGCAATGCCGCCGATCTTCTTATAGTCATTCGAACCTTCAATTTCAGATAAAAGGGCCTTGAAGGTGACTTCACCTTCACCGATTACGATGAAATCAGCCCCGGGAATCTGATCAAGCCATTCCCCAACATCATAGGTGACTTCAGGTCCGCCGAGAATGATGACCAATTCCGGGTTGATTTTTTTAAGCATGGCTACGACTTTCATTGTTTCCTCGATGTTCCAAATATAGCAGCTGAACCCTATGACATCAGGTTTTTTGGAATGAAGGTCACCAACGATGTTCATAATTGGATCTTTTATCGTATATTCTGCCAGCTGGACATCATAATCAGGCTGGGCGTAAGCTTTTAAATATCGGATGGATAGCGATGTATGGATATATTTTGCGTTAAGAGTACTGATTATTATATTCATGTTAAAGGGCGTAAAAGAAACGCCTGGCTCCTTTCGTGTACATGTCTTTTTAAGCCAACAAGCACTAACGAGTTATTTTACCATAGCGTGCTCCATTTGAAAAATGAGTTATGGTATTGAAGGGGAATCTTTTCTGCTTGAAAGTCGGATAAGAAATCGAATTTGAAAAAACGGATAAAGCAGGAAATGCTTCATCCGTTTTATTTAAAACGCTTGTTTAATATAGTCTTTCGTTTTAGTCATGAATCGTTTTGTTTTGGTCGCCTTCAATTCGATGATCGGCTGTGCCATGGAAGCGATCATTTCACTTGATAATAACACGGTAATCAAGAAAGAGAGTCCGGCGAGCATGATAAAGCTCTCTGTATTGCTGAAGTATTCCTGTATGGTGCTTTCGCGGAAGAAACGAATGAAGAAACCATGCAGCAGATACACATAAAGGGTTTGTTTACCCCAATTCGTAAAGAAATATTGTCTGCGTGGGATGAACGAAAGGAAGCTGAACACTGAAATGATGCTCAATCCATAAAACCCCAGGCGTTTAAACATGGACACGATTGTCGCATCTTCAAGTTCGGCATATGGTTTCGAACCGAGCAGCCATTTATAATTAATATCGGTATTTAAATAAAAACCGATAAAAATCACTAACATGACAATAAGTGATGCCAAACGAACTTTGGGAGTGAATAGTTTTTTTAAATGTTCCTTGCTTAAATGGTACCCGATCAAAAACATCGGGAAAAAAACGAATGTCCTGGAGAGACTAAGGTAATTGGAAATATTGTCTATATAACCAATCAATAATGCGATTATTAAAGATAAACCTATGCCTACTGATGGCTTTAGCTTTGAGAAACCAAGCAGCATGATGTTCCAACAGAATAAACTGATCAAGAACCATAGCGACCATTGGGGGTCAAGCAGGTCTACAGTGATGGCAGAACGTTCATATAAGAAATAATAGTAAACGGTATATATCAATTGGAAAATGATGTAGGGTAAAATCAGCTTTTTAGTAATTTTACCTAAATACCCTTTTTGATAAAAACCTTTCGCAAAGAATCCTGAAACAAGGATAAAGGCAGGCATGTGAAAGGAATAAATGGTTTTATATAAAGCATATATTGTTTCACTGTCATGTATATACGTATTCAGCAAATGACCAAAGACGACAAATGCCATGAGAATGAACTTGGCGTTATCGAAGAAAAAATCACGTTGTTTCATTTATTGCCTCCATTTAATAAATTTTAAGGTAGCTAGAAAGCATTGTTATTTCTTATTCCCTAAATACCTTGTACTAAATCATTATTTATTAAATTTATTATAAAAACCTTAAATTAAGCTTAACGCTAAGTTTTACAGCATTCAATATACTATCATTTGATATATAGGTTAATTTTGGATAAAGGTGTTTGTCCTGATTTTCGAAAAATACCGAGGAAAATCAAGATGGATGTCGAATATGGTTGGGTAGGTATGGGTTTTGATGAGGGGGGTTAATATGAATATCGGTTATGAGAATGAAACGGAATATAAACAGGAAATTTTAAAATTGAATAAACAGATCGAAGGGTTTCTGAATATGTTCGATTCAATGTCAGAGCCTTATATCAGGGTTGATGAGGAACTGCGTCTCACTTATGCCAATGATGCCGCTTGTGCCCTGCTGGAAACACCTAAAGATCAACTGGAGTCCATGAGGATAACTGATTTTCTCGATGTCATCCCTTTAAATAACCAGGAAGTGTCAAGCACCCTAAAAACCTCGAATGAAAGTGAAAGGCAAATTATCCAGCTACATACCGGAGCCCTTAAGCAAATAGAGTTTATACGAATGGGATCACTTTCCGAAGGACAGCAGTTCTATCGTTTGGGGGATGTGACATTGGATGTTTCTTCGTCAAGGGAATCAGGGATGTCAAGACAGATGTTTTTGGACATTTTCGATACAGCCATAGAAAGCATCGTTCTATTCGACAGTTCAGGAATAATAATGGAAGTGAACCATGCCTTTATCCATGCCTTGGGCATTCCGAAAAAAGAGATTGTCGGTAAGAATATGAGGGACCTCATCTCCCCAGATTATCGGGGATATTGGGATGAGAGCATACAAAGAGCCTTTGATGAGTCGAACTATAAAGGGGAGGTAGAGATAAAGGTCGGGGATGAACTGCATCATTTTACTTTTTCGATAAGTTCAACGGTAGGAAATGAACTATATATGTCTGTGCTTGGAAGAATTACAGAATCAAATATAATAGAAAAAAAGTTAGAGACGAGTGAACGGATTTTTGCGGAATTATTCGACCAGTCCATGGATGCAATCATATTCTGGAATGATGACGGGATCATTTTTCGGGTCAATCATTCAGCATGTAAAATATTCGAATCCAGCAGGGAGGATTTGATTGGCAGTTATATCTGGAAATACGTTTACAGCAACAATCACCATTTTAGTCAGATGATGGAAACGTTTGAAAGAGACACCCAGGTGCGGGGTGAGCTGATTTATAAAATGCCTAATAACCAAATTAAATTGCTGGAATTGACTGCAAAAAAACATGAAGGTGACGGATATAACGTAACGATCTTTCGAAATGTCAGTGAGCGCTGGCTGATTGAGAAGGAATTAAGGGATAGTGAGAAGAAGTTCAGGAAGATTTTTGAGGGAACATTAGACGGCCTGATTTTATGGAATCATGAAGGGTTCACGGATATTAATGAAGCGGGTCAGAAAATATTGGAGATTTCGAAGCGCAAACTGCTTTCTTTATCTGTTAAGGGGTTCATCGAAAAAATTCCTGAAAATGCTCCAGAATTGAACTCTCACATTGAAAATGTTTATAAGCATGAGGTATACTCCTCCATCATTCCGATAACATTCGAAGATGGAAGAGTTAAGCATATTGAATTTTTGACGAGGAAAAATTTATATTCGAATCTGAATTTAAGCATTTTCCGTGATGTGAGTAAAAATCTCGAAATGCAGGAACAAATCCGTAAATCGGATACTTTGAATGTCGTTGGTGAATTGGCGGCAGGTATTGCTCACGAAATCAGGAATCCAATGACAGCTTTAAAAGGTTTTATCCAGTTGCTTGAGGATGGTGTTAAAGGGGAGTTTTCCACATATTTTCATGTGATTACATCCGAAATTAAGCGAATCGAAACCATTATCACGGAATTTTTGGTTCTGGCAAAGCCGCAGGCGCTAAAAGTTTTCAAACAGGACGTTCATACCATATTGAGAGAGACACTGGAATTACTGGCCGCTCAGGCACTGTTGGAAAATATTCAATTCGAGACAAACTTTGAAGAAGATGAATGTAAGGTTTTATGTGAAGCGAACCAGTTAAAGCAAGTGTTCATTAATATCATCAAAAATGCATTGGAAGTCATGCCGGATGGCGGATCTGTTCACATTAAAACAAGCCGATTTTCAGAGAAATACGTTTGCATTTCAATTACTGATAAAGGCATGGGGATTTCAACGGAAATGCTAAAAAAATTGGGTGAACCTTTTTATACGACGAAGGATAGGGGAACAGGACTGGGGCTCATGGTCAGCTATAAAATCATTGAAGAACACAATGGCTATATAGAAGTGGAAAGCGAAGTGGGAAAAGGGACGAGCTTTCATATTTATTTGCCATTCGAGTAATGGAGAAGGGGATGCTCTATACCTTTCTTAAGTTAACGGAAAGCATGGATACTTCATTAGGGATCCTTTATCGGATTCCTTTTTTGTTTCATCATCATTATCCTGGGATTTCAAATGAGGGTTGTAATAATGATAAACATTTTTGCTTCACTTAAGGGGCTGTCCTGCTTTTAAATCATTGAGAAATTATTTGCTCGAATTGAATAAGCGAAAACTAATAATAGCATCCAAATAGGGGAATCTTTCAAAGCGATTTTCGGAGCTGTCTTCATATGAAATCTTCCTGATCAATATATGATGCTTATGCTTAGGAATTTCCGTCATATCCTGTCTGCTGATGGACCAAGCCATATCGCAATTTAAGAAGTTTTGTCTTTTTTTGCGAATCTATTTACATATAAGGCATATTTTGTAATACTTCTTTATTATAATGTAACTTTAAAAGGGCAGGAGTAGTGAATGTAGTTATGAATTCTAGGTGTGCAACGGAAATTTGTTCTGAGATTCGAATGAAGCGTTGGGAAATGATGGAGTTGGCGAAAATGTATGGACTTGGCCATGAGTATACCCTTCGCCAAAGCGAGCAGCTTGACAAACTTATAAATGAGTATCTGATCCTTCAACATCATTCATCAGTGGAAGTGAGAAATAAGCGAGATGAAATGGTTGTTATTGTACAGCAGCCCTTTAATGAAGACATTTCCTTTTAGAAGGAACTGAATGCCCATGACTTTTTATATTAGCAGGCAAGAGACAATCAACTTTGTGTGATTTCTGGTGAAATGAAACATATCTGAAAACAAATAAAGAAAGACTTATATAAACAAGAATATATCTTTTGAATTTCCTTTGGATTTGGGGTATATATCGAGGGGAGGTCACCAGAAGGTGTCCTTCGTGCATCGGATTGGTTTAGAAGTCTTAATTTTTCTGAATGGATTACACTGATAAATAAAAAGTAAGAGCTGACTCACTTGATGGAGCCAGCCATGGAAGTACCGCAATTATAAAATTTCCAATAATATGACCATGAACAAAAGGCCGATAATGAAGGAATAGGTGGATGTGCGTTCATTACCATCCCCATGGCTTTCGGGAATCAGTTCCTTATAAACGATGAAAAGCATTGCCCCGGCGGCGAAAGCTAGGCCGTATGGAACCAGGAACCCAATGTAAGAGGTTAAATAATAACCCAGTAAGCCTGTAATTATTTCGATGGTGCCGGTTAAGGTTGCAATCAGGAATGCTGTGAGTTTACCGATTTTTTGATTAATTAAAAACAAGGCGACCAGTAAGCCTTCCGGAGCATTTTGCAGGCCGATGGCAAAAGCGATCAAGTTACCTGTATCAGCTGTATCAGAGGCGTAACTGACCCCGACAGAAAGCCCCTCAGGAATATTATGGAGTGTAATGGCAGTGATGATGAGCAAGGCCTTTTCATCGAACTGAATACCACTTTTCGTATGGCTGAGATCGATATGAGGAATGTTTTGTTCCATGACCGTTAATGTCATTACCCCGAGAAAAACCCCAATTACCAGCTGAATATACCCTCCGGTGGCCAGAGACTCCGGGATCAGGCTCAATAACGAAGCAGCCATCATGATTCCAGCGGTAAATGCCAGTAGCGTGTCTCTGAATCGATGTGTGATTGAACCTTGAATGAACAAGATCGGTAACGCACCAAACCCTGTAGACATAGCAGATAGGATGCTTCCTAATAAAACTCCACTCATAAATTTCTCCTTTGTAAGGTACTTATCGTTACTTCTTTGCGGATTTTTGGGTGAAACAATAATTCATTGTATTTAGACATAAAGAATATGTTCCTGGAAAAAACCATTTTGCATCAATCTTCTGCATACCATTTTTCCAATGTTAGATCAGACGGTAGCAATATGCTGATGATTCCCAGTAATGGCAGGAATCCCACTAGTTTAATCATGGATTCAATTCCAATTATATCTGCAATGGCTCCCAATGAAACGGATCCAATGGCACCCATTCCGAAGGCTAAACCTACGGTCAAGCCTGCCATCGTACCGACTTTTCCCGGGACCAATTCCTGTGCGTATATTACCGTGACGGAAAAACTGCTCATTATAATGAATCCCGCTATCAATAATAAGATAAAAGCGGCTGTAGGAGGTACGAATGGTAAAAGTGCGGTTATTGGCATACTGGCAGCGAAAGAAAAGAAAATGATGTTTTTACGTCCGAATCTATCAGCAAGCGGGCCTCCGAAAAAAGTACCAACAGCACCAGCTGCCAAAAAGGCAAATAGGAAAAATTGAGCGGCTTTTATCGTGAATGAATACTGTTCGATCAAATAAAAACTATAAAAGTTCGTCATGCACGATACATACCAGGAACGGGCAAAGATTATGAATAAAATCAATACCAGGGCTTTGGCCACTTTATGGGACCGCTCTTTATTGATTATTTTTGCAGCAAGCTTTTTAGGCTGGAAGTGAACTAATTTTTGGGAATACCAATTGGCAATATACAGCAATAGGATAACGGCCATCAAGGCAACCAGGGCAAACCAGAGTGCGCCCTTTTGACCAAATGGAACAAGTACGATGGCTGTGATGAGTGGGGCAAGTGCCTGCCCGCTATTCCCGCCGACCTGATAAATGGATTGTGCCAGGCCTCTCTTTGGTCCGCCTGCCATGTAGGCAACCCTGGAGCCTTCCGGATGGAATATGGCCGACCCTAAGCCCATCAGGATGACTGCACCAAGGATAATGGTATAGTTTGGGGCAATTGCGAGAATGATGACCCCGATTAAAGTACTGGTCAACCCAATGGGCAATGCATATGGAAACGGTTTTTTATCCGTATAAAACCCAACTGCCGGTTGCAGGAGCGATGAGACGATATTCAGGCAGAATGCAATCATTCCTAGCTGTGTATATGAAAGCGACATTGATTTTTCGAGGATTGGGAACATGGCCGGTACGACGGCCTGAAGAGAATCATTCATTAAATGGCATATGCCTATGATGATCATGATTTTCAGAGTCATATCTTGTTTTTGCGTTTTTGTTTTAATGGCAGCGATACTTCCCATCTGTATATATCCTTCTTCCTTATTAAGATTTTTACCTATTCCATAAATAGATTCAATAAGCATGCACCGTATGCATGACACCTTTAAATAAATCGGGATCGTTACTAGCCTTCATGAAAAAATCGATAACTCTTCAAAGTATTGCTAAGTGTGGTCTTTTATAAGCGGCAAGCTGATTGTAACGGTTGTACCGACCAGAGGTTTACTTGAAAACTCGATGGTGCCGTTAAAAGATTCAATGATTCGTTTACACACAAATAGCCCTAATCCCGTTCCTTCTTTTTTCGATGTATAGAAGGGATCGAACACTTTCCCTATATCTTTTTCAGTCAGTCCTTGCCCGTTATCGATGATCATGATTTTAGCCGATTCATTTTCATGGTGAATTCGAATCCTTAACTTTTTCCCGACTGCCATGGCCTCGAAACCGTTTTTGGCAATGTTGAGAATGACTTGTTTGAGTTGATCCTTTGTACAATGAACCAGGATTGGCTCCTTTATGATATTCCATTCCACTTCAATATTGAAGTGACGTGCTTCTGATTCTATTATTGGTCTCAATTCAGCAATGATACTGCGAATATCATATAAGGATAAAGTTTGTACCATTGGCTTTCCTAAAATCAAAAATTCGCTGACGATGCTATTGATCCGTTCAATTTCCTTCATGATGACAGAGTAATAGAACTGATCTTGCTCCTCAGGGTGTTTTTCTACCAGTAACTGAACTAGCCCCTTTATGCCGGTAAGTGGGTTTTTTATTTCATGTGCAGTACTTGCAGCCAATGTACCGACAAAATCTATTTTTTGGCTTTCGTTTAGTAATTTTTGGTTTTTGGCATGCCTGCGAACGATCAGTTCCTCCATGATGATATAAATCATGTGAGTAATAAAGAAGGTGAAAAAGACAAGCATTAAAAAAATATTCATGTTATTTGTGTTAATCTTGTCGGGCACTTTGACGGACAGTTTCCAATCGACTTCGGTCAAAGGAACATCCACCCATGTTGAATGTCCATTGAATCCCTCGGCATTTATATCTAAAATTCGGGTTTTGTCCTTTGTTTCCAATATAAAGGTATGACCAGGGCTGAGCATTTTCAATATTTTTTCCATATGATCCAGCCTGATATGTGCCAATAAAAACCCTTGCACTTTTTTATCTTGATCCAGTATGGGAGCAAAAATGGAAAAATAATTAAAATGAGTGTTATAAAGCTCCTTTGTTCCTGCTACAACTGCTTTTTGAGTTTTTACTGCACGTTCTATATCATTTTGTTCGATTAAATGGTAATGATGGAAATTCTTATTCGTACCCGAAATGGAAACACCGTCGCGATTTAGCCAATATACTCCGGCATACCTGGAATCTGTATCTTTGATCCAGTTCATAAGAAGTTCGGTTTTTTTATCATCCATATAAAGCACGGAACTGCTAAGGCTAAGCAGTTCAAGGTTTTCCTTCGTTTCCCTTATAACTTGATCTATGTATTCTTGATAAACCGTTCCCGCCCATTCAGCTTGTTCCTGTCTTTCTTTTTGAAGGGAACGTTCTAAATGCATCCAATAAATGATAGAGAGAAAAATTAATGGTAAAATAACAATAAGTAGGTATGTGGTGAATTTATGCCTCGTTTTCATGTTTGTCACTACTTTAGCTTTTTTTTCAAGTATATCAAAATGATTGATTAAACAATAGTGCATACTAACAGGGCAGATTGACAAAAAATCCTTAATGTCATATAATAACTTTTAATTCAAGATATTTTAATTAAAAATTTTTAAGGTTGTGAAGTTATGGAGAATAATAACATCCAACAGTCTTTGAAACTGTTCATTGTGATGTCTAGAGCTCATCGATCCATTAATGATGTGGTTAATAAACATATAGCTGAAGAGGGTTTGAATCCAACTGAGTTTGCAGTACTGGAATTGCTTTATCATAAAGGGGATCAGCCTCTTCAGCAAATAGGCGGAAAAATCCTGCTAGCCAGCGGCAGCATTACCTATGTCGTGGATAAACTTGAACAGAAGGAATATCTGCAGCGAATAGCATGTAAAGAGGATCGCCGTGTAACCTTTGCAAAGATAACCGATAAAGGAAAGGCCTTTATTGAAGGAGTATTTCCTGAGCATGAAAAAAGAATCGATGATATCATGAGTGTACTTACGCAAGATGAAAAGGCGACCGTGATAGAATTGCTTAAAAAGATTGGGTATTCCGCTCAAAATTAGCTAAAGAACCAGCACCTGGATTTGACTACAGGTGCTGGTTTTTTATGTCTGATAAAACATGAATTTGTTTTAGCGACATAAAAAGGTTTTTAATAAGCTATGGCGAATTAAATTACATTACGACAACCGTGATAATGGTGAATGTTACTTGGAAACGAATTCGATTGGATAACGTCACACTGGTTATACAGAAAAAATGTTTTATATTCGAAAGGGAGTTTACATATGAAATTTAATGAGTATAAATATAAGCGGCCTGAAATGGATGAAATTAAAACCCGGTTCATGAAAGCTTTGGAAAAGTTTACGGATGCTGCAAATGCCGATGCACAAATAAAAGCCATGGAAGAAATAAACGGAATACGAAATTATGTAGGTACGATGTTTAATTTAGTCTATATCCGGCATTCCATAGATACCAATGATGTTTTTTATAAAGCGGAGAATGATTACTTAGATGACTTCTCCCCTGAAATGGAAGAATTGACCTCGAAATTTTACAATGATCTCGTTCGCTCGAAATTCCGTAAGGAGCTTGAGGAGAAATGGGGAACTCAACTATTTGACCTGGCAGAGGCCCAACTCAAAACCTTTTCGCCCGAAATCATACCACAGCTGCAAAAAGAAAATAAATTATCAAGTGAGTATTCACAATTAATTGCCTCTGCAAAAATTCGCTTTGATGGAAAAGAATTAACGCTTGCGCAGCTTCAGCCTTTTATGGAGTCCTCGGACCGTGAGTTAAGGAAAAATGCAAGTGAGGCATATTACGGTTTCTTTGAAGAAAAGCAGGAGGAATTGGATCGTATATTCGATGAACTTGTCAAGGTGAGGAATGGGATTTCGACAGCGCTGGGTTATGGGAATTTCGTGGAACTTGGGTATTATCGAATGACAAGGACTGATTATGATGTTGATATGGTTGCTGCATTCCGCAAGCAGGTGAAAGAGGAAGTGGTACCGCTTGTCACCCGACTGAAGGAACGGCAGCGGGAACGTCTTGGATTGGAGAAGCTGAACTATTATGATGAGAATTTTCATTTCAGAACGGGTAATGCCATTCCAAAAGGCGATGCTGAGTGGATCATCGGAAATGGGAAAAGGATGTACCAGGAACTATCGCCTGAAACGAATCAGTTTTTCAACTATATGATTGATAATGACCTGATGGACCTTGTGGCGAAAAAAGGAAAAGAAAGCGGTGGCTACTGTACTTTTATAGAAGACTATAAAGCTCCATTCATCTTTTCTAATTTCAATGGCACTTCCGGGGATATTGATGTTTTGACACATGAGGCAGGTCATGCATTCCAAGTGTATCGCAGCCGTGATCTTGATATTCCTGAATATTATTGGCCTACATATGAAGCATGTGAAATCCATTCGATGAGCATGGAATTTCTAACTTGGCCATGGATGGAGCTATTTTTCAAGGAAGATACGGAAAAATATAAGTTTTCCCATCTAAGCGGTGCCCTCATATTCCTCCCGTATGGGGTAGCTGTTGATGAATTTCAGCATTTTGTCTATGAAAATCCTAATGCCTCCCCCGTTGAAAGAAAGCAGGCTTGGCGTAAGATCGAGATGGAATATTTGCCGCATCGCGATTATGAAGGAAATGAATTCTTGGAGCATGGCGGGTATTGGCAGCGGCAAAGCCACATTTATCAATCACCCTTTTATTATATCGACTATACATTGGCCCAGATTTGTGCTTTCCAATTCTGGAAAAGGTCGACTGAAAAAGATGAAACGGCTTGGGAGGATTATTTGAATCTGTGCCAACTTGGAGGCAGCAAGTCCTTCCTTGATCTCGTTGAATCTGCGAATCTGAAATCACCGTTTGTTGACGGTACTGTACAGTCCGTTGTGAAGGTGATAGACGAATGGCTCTCCACTGTTGATGATAAGGCATTATGAAATGGTCTAACTCTGAACCATGATTATAAAAGAAGACTTGGTTATCCTTCATGAACACTTTTTTATATAGAAAGAAATTTGCCACACTCCTGCCGAGGTGCTTGCAATGATGCGGCATGAAAGACAGTCGGCGGAAAGGGAGTGAATTTCTGGAATCAACTGGTACGTTTATTAATTAGTATTCAGTCTGAACGCTTGGAGATTATTCCAAGCGTTTTTTTTAATATTCATGCATTCGGAATGATGCTTCAAACATAGGGGGGTTCAGACTGCACTGTGAGAGAATGAAACCGAGGAAAAAAACAGCCGACGAAAGGAATATCGCCCGGCTTGTCTTAAATATCTCTTCCTAACATATAAATGTAGGGAGGAGGGGAGAGTATGCTGTCAAGATGGTCAGGGAGTTTTCAGATTGCAGCGGTTTATGTAGGCACAGTCGTCGGTGCAGGATTTGCAACTGGAAAAGAGATTGTCGAGTTTTTTACCCGTTATGGTTTTTATGGCTTTATCGGGATTTTAATAGCAGGTTATATTTTCATATTCACCGGGACGAAAATCATGCTCATTTCCGCAAGGATCAGAGCATCTTCGTATGAGGAGTTCAATCAATTTCTTTTTGGGAGGAAAATAGCGGGAATCATCAACTTCTTTTTCCTGATCATGCTGTTAGGGGTGACGGCTGTCATGATATCGGGTTCTGGAGCCGTTTTTGAAGAACAACTTGGCGTGCCTAAAAGTATAGGAAGTTGGTCTACGATCATCCTGGCATCCTTGGTCCTGATGATGGGCATGCGCGGTGTTTTCACTGTGAACTCGTTTGTTGTACCAATCATGATCTGCTTTAGCGTGATTCTTTTTTGCTCGACTTTAGGTAATGGGGATTTCTTTAAGACCCTTACAAAAGTTCCGGATGAAGTGATCACCGTGAAAATGATTTTGTCCCCCTTTGCCTACACAGCCTTTAATCTTGCTTTGGCACAGGCTGTGCTGGTTCCGGTTGCGTATGAAGTTCGAGATGAGAAGGTCATTAAGCATGGAGCAATTCTTGGAGGGATATTCCTGACCATCATTTTATTGACGGGGCATTTTTCACTTATGACACTTCCTGACGTGAATCGTTATGAAATCCCTTCAGCAGTTATTATGAGAACTGCGGCCGGTCAGTTGTATTGGATGTTCATTTTGGTGATATACGGAGAGATATTCACATCGGTCATCGGAAACATATATGGCTTACAGAGGCAAATCAGCAGTTATATTAAATTGCCAAGCATGCTGATCATAGCGGTGATCTTTTTAATAGCTTTAGTCATTAGTGAATTCGGATATGGAAGGTTACTAGGATATATTTATCCGGTTTTTGGATACATAAGCCTCCTTTTTTTAGTGCTGGTCTGGAAGAGCAAGGCAGGCAAGGAGTAATGGAGAACGGGGGGCCTGCCCCTAGCCCTCCGTACCATGGGGAAATCAATGGTCACCCTTTCATCAGCGTTTTAGCCATCTCTAGAAAAGCATCCCGGTAATCTTTATCTTTTTTCGTGAACATCGTTAAGCGGACGGGGGCTTTTTCATCCTTGAGCAAAATGGAAGTGATGACATCATCCCCACTTTCCACTTCAAATCCTGTGCCGCTCTCGATATCGAGTGAAGGATCCCTAATCGTTTCTGAAATGCTTTTCAGCTGGTCTTGAACATTTTCTTCCACCTCATCCCAACTGACATCGGCCTTCAACAATTCGATTCTCATATAAATGGATTCATCTTCAATCAGGAACACAATATCTTTTCCAGGTTCTTCGGCACTTAACCTGAATTGTTGCAAAACATAGAGGCTGAACGGTTGATTATCGCTTTTTTTTAGGAATGCTGTTTTTTCTTTTGCTTCCCCGTTCATTGTATACTGCAGGTTTTGCTCCATCAGTCTTATTTTATTACGATTGCCTCTTTGAGAAGTGTTGCCTCCGTTCTCCTCTTTTATTGAATCTTCCTGTGGCTCATCTGCATTTTCGTCTGTGGCCGTACCGCAGCCAGTCAGCAGAAAAGCGGCGAATGTGACACAGCCAATATAACGTGTCCAACAAGTCATGTGTTTCCCTCCTCTTTCTGATAGAAATTTCAAACTGGATATTCCTGCATCACATACAGGTGCTTTTCCCTTTAATGAATTAGACGGCATGAAATGGAAATGGTTACAAAAAGCGGGGGAATCGAATGGGGCGATTGCTAAAAAGTGAAAAACGGAATGGTCATCTAGTAACCATCCCGTTTGATAAATTGAATTATCCTATGATTTTATAATTTTTATGGTTTACGACTGTTTTTTGTTCAAGCTCCAAATCACGATAATTTTCCATATACGTGACGTCCACGATTACTGAGTTCTCGTTCACTTTCTCGACGATTCCTTTTAAGCCTTCTCTAAATTCAATGATATTTCCAACTTCCGCTTTCTTCATGGTAATCATCCTTTCCCATTTTGTTTCCAATGATCAAAAAGTAACAATGGAGTAATTGGATTATTCGAACATCTTGCCGTTTAGATTTTGACGTGGGAAGTGCTAGTAAGAGAATTAGTTATCTCTTATGTCGGTACAGTAAGCTAAACTTTTAAAAGGAGGTACGATTCTTGTAATGGAGCGTTGTAAAGATGTGGCATAATTTGGTATATCTTGCAAACGCAGTTATGCGTACCAGTATGTAATTATATGTACAAAAAATGCCAATCATTTTACATTATGATATTTTAATATACAGTTTGCACTATTTTAAAGCATTCGTAAAGAATAATGTAGTAAGTGGGCAACAAAAAATTCCGATTTATATGAAGTGGCAAGTTTATGTTAAAATGAAAGCGGAATTTCTCCTGTCTGAAAATGATGGAACATTCGATAATTAAGGAGGATAATATATGAATGCAGAGGAAGCAAAAGAAGTACTCGATAAATTGGCAAATCGGGAAATGGAAGAGTTCCGGATAACAAAAGAAGAATTTTTAGCTTTTCGTGAGGTTCTTGTTAAAAGGGATGACTTTAAACATTTTCGGGGGAATGCTCAACATAACGGTGTGATAATTTATACGTATTTAGAAGAAGCGAGAAGTTGATGGATGTATAGTTTGGGGTGGCTCATGATTGAGCCGCCCCAAATTATTTATAATGGAAAAATCAATTGTTTCCTTAATTTATTTAAGGCGGACTTTCTCCATGATTTGACGGCTGCAGCAGTAACTTGATATATCTCAGCTATTTCAGTCACGGTTTTATTTTCAAGGTATGTCTGTAAAAGCCAGCGTTGCTGATTCAGTGTCAATCCTTCCGTATAGGTTAATATATTTTCGATCGCAAATGCCTCTTCATGCATTGAAAAAGGATCTTTAATCATCTCTAATAGGAAGGAATCAAAGGGTTCGGTACGGATTTCATATTTATGATGATGCTTTAATTCGTTCAGAATTTTGCCTTTGATTACTGTATAGGCATAGTTGGAGAATTGTCCGTATTCCTCATTGAAATTCCCTAATGACTCCCATAAAGCGATCAAGCCTACTTGAAAATATTCTTCCTTATTTTTATAGATGGAAAGTGAGCGGATAATATGATGGATCATCGGGGTGAATTCTTCCGTTAGCGCTGAGAAATCTTTCATTAAGCAAGTCACCTTTAGAAAGTGCACTTTCCTGTATTCCCGGGTGCTTCTACCATAAATAAATCGATCGGATAAAGCCAAATGGCATAACCGAAAAATGGCGGTAATAACAAGTGGGTTTTAAAGGAGCTAAGAGAACCTTTTTGATGAGAAAAGGATAATTAAGGAAATATTGAGTGTGTGGGACCAAATGAAAAAACACATCCTAAGATTGGATGTGCCGAAACATCATGTTCCGTTTGTCGACAAGGGTAGTTTGGAATGGCCTCATTTAAAACAAGGATATATTTTATAGTTCAACTGTGATTTCCACTTCATCATCTGGGAGCCTCCTCGGCACGCCTGCGGGGGTCCCCCTCAGACCGCTTTTCCTGCAGGAGTCTCGTACACCCGCTCCAATCAACTTTGTTTTAAAACATAGAAATCCTTTTGTCCGCAGGTTTTTTGAGGCGGTGTAAAATTTAGATTTCCACTTCAGGCACTCGCTTTCCGCGGGCGGTCAGGGAGCCTCCTCGGCGCGCCTGCGGGGGTCCCCCTCAGACCGCTTTTCCCGCAGGAGTCTCGAACACCCGCTCCAATCAACTTTGTTTTAAAACATAGAAATCCTTTTGTCCACAGTTTTTTTTGAGGTGGTATAAAATTTAGATTTCCACTTCAGGCACTCGCTTTCCGCGGGCGGTCAGGGAGCCTCCTCGGCGCGCCTGCGGGGTCTCCCTTGCCACGCTTTTCCCGCAGGAGTCTCGAACACCCGCTCCAATCAACTTTGTTTTAAAAGATAGAAATCCTTTTGTCCACAGTTTTTTGAGGCGGTGTAAAATTTAGATTTCCACTTCAGGCACTCGCTTTCCGCGGGTGTTCCGGGAGCCCCTCGGCGCTCTTTAAGCCTGTGGGGTCTCCCTTAGACGCGCTTTTCCGTACCTTCCATTCCAATCAACTTTGTGATATTTAAAAAAACTGCTGGCTCGTCTTATTCCGAACCATGTTTAATTGACTAGTTTATCCTTCATGTTTTTTCTTGTACTCCTTAATGGATGGAAGAAATTTGCGACACTCGTGCCGAATAACTGGCTAGCCGAGACCCCACAGACGCTTGCGTCGAGGAGGCTTGGCAGACAGTCGGCGGAAAGGGAGCGGATTTCTGAAATCAACTGGAATTTTTAAAAGAAAAAACAGCTGGCTCGTCGTCTTATTCCGAAAACCCTATATAAGACTAGTATATCCATCATGTTTTTTTCCTGTACTAATTAATGCATGGAGAAATTTGCTACACTCCAGCCGAATAACTGGCTGGCCGAGACCCCGCAGGCGCTTATACCGAGGAGGCTTGGCAGACAGTCGGCGGAAGGGGAGCGGATTTTTGAAATCAACTCGATCTTTTTTTAAATAAAACCAATGTATTTGTTAACTTTGCGATTTTCTGAATCCAGCATCCTGTGCGTCTTTTTCAGTGCAAAACATTTCTTCTGGTTTAGTTATTTCGTAATATTGGCCCGAAGGAATGTGATAAATTTTATTGCCTTTGGAATTTATATTCCCTTTAATTTGCGGGTTATTGCAAGACCCAGTGGGCTTTTCCGCGGATGCTTCTTTTGACTTCGAATCATCGAACCCTTTTGAAGTTGCATAGTTTTCAATTGACCAAATACCGATTTCGTCTTGTTGGGCTTGTTTTTGAATATTTTCCAATTCATCAAGGTATTTCGTGTTCGGTGCATAAACATAAGCTACCCTCGCCAGTCCTTTTTCCAGCAGGAGTTTATTCACCATTTTACCATCTACATAAAAATAGGCCAGCAGCCGGCCGTATTTATCTCTTTCACCTATGCCGGTTTCTACTTCCACTTTAGAGCCCGAAGGCATGAGTTCCTTGGCGAACTTGCTTGCTTCAGGCCCAAAAGGCTGAACGGGCTTGGATGGGTGCACGGTTTCTGGAGTATCTATCAACAGGAGCCTGACCGTTTCTTGATTTCCATTAGTCATTTTGATTTTTACTGTATCTCCGTCAATAACTTTGATGATCTCGGCTGTGAATGTCTTGCCTTTCTCTTCATTTGAAGAATCCGCACTGGAACGGGTGTCTTCGTTGGAAAGTGAATCTTCCTGTTTGGATTGATTGATCACGTTATTTGAAGCTGCCTGGCAGCCAGACAACGTGATCAGGCAAAGTGCAGTAAGGAGAAAAACATTCAGGTAAGAATGTAAAAAGGAATTTCCGTTCATGATAAGTCCCTCCATTTATTAAGGTGTTTTCCACGTCCGTCATGGATATATTCGGCAGGAATAATACTAACCTATAAAAATGCGAAAGAAAATGAAAATCTTTACATGCATCGCTACCCCATATTAGGATAGTTTCTTATAATGATATCGTGGAGTAAGGGAGGCAGGCGGGTAAAATGATATTCAGGCTAGAAAATATTAAATATAAAGGGATTTTGAATATTGATGATTTGGAAATACCGGCGTGTATGGTTACTTGTTTGACTGGGGAAAGCGGTTCAGGAAAAACCTCACTGCTACGATTATTGAACAGGATGGATGACCCGGATAGCGGTTCGATTTATTATCAGGATCAGTTGCTGGATGAATTCAACCCGATAGAGCTCCGGCGTAAAGTCACAATGCTTTCTCAGGCACCATTCACTTTACCGGGTACGATTGAAGAAAATCTTCAGATTGGCCTGGAATTGACGGAACGGGAAAAAAAGGATAAAGAAGAATTGGTTAAAGCACTTGAAACGGTCCAGTTACAGAAGTCCTTGGACGAGGATGCGGAATATCTTTCTGGCGGGGAGAAACAGAGACTGGCACTGGCGAGGTTACTTTTATTGAACCCCGACGTGTATTTATTGGATGAACCGACTTCAGCTCTTGATGAGGAAGCCGAGCTGACGGTCATGGGGCGTTTTTTAGAAGGAGTGAAGCGGGAAAAAGGAACGGTCATCATGATAACCCATTCAAAACAGCTGGCGGACATGTGTGCTGAACATAGGATCGTTCTGAAAAAGGCGAAGGAGAGTGACTATTAATGGAGTCGAATGGGATAATAGATATTGAGTTCTGGCGTCTTTGTGCGGCCTACGTGTTTGTAGTGATTCTGCTCATAATCGTGAAGTGGCGCGGGATTACACGGGAAAAGCAAATCATGCTGGCCACAGTGCGGATGACTGTCCAACTCATTCTCGCAGGATATGTTTTGACATATATCTTTGAAAATCCCCACCCATTACTTTCTTTAGGATTTTTATGTGCGATGGCCCTATTTTCCATCCATAATATTTTTAAGCAAGTGTCCCATACTCTTAATAAGAAAATCAAAAGGATCGTTATCTTAAGTATGTTGTCAGGTCCCATGGCTGCTTTGTTTTATTTTAATGTGGTCGTGATTCATTTCACGCCATGGTATGAGCCGAGGTACTTCATTCCAATTGCAGGGATGATCGTGGGGAATGCCATGACCGGAGTGACATTGGCGCTTAAGAACCTCCATGAAGGGATAAGCGGTAATCGTGAAAGGGTAGAAGCGATGTTGATGCTTGGAGCGACTCCAGCGAGGGCTGTGAAGAAATATGTGGATGCTGCATTCGACTCGGCTGTGCTCCCGACTTTGAACAATATGCTCGGGATGGGGATTATCTTCCTTCCAGGAATGATGACAGGGCAAATCATTTCGGGGATAAGCCCGCTAATTGCTATTGAGTACCAGATTGCGATTCTGATTGGAATTCTCGGAAGTGTTTCATTAACGGTGGTCCTTTTCATTATGCTGAGTTTCAGGGCTTTTTTTACCAAAAATGCACAGCTGTCCATTTAATCATTGAAGAATCTGAAAAGTAATAGTTGCAGTTCCATCTATATTTTTGTACTATTTTGTAGGTACCAATAGTTTTGGTTTGTTTGTTGGGAATGATAATGCTATCCTGATAAGGAAAAGGGCATTTCTTTTTTCATTTGGATAGAGAACACCCCTTACATAACCTATTTTTGTTAATTTATCTTAAAGGAGATTGATCTATATGGTAGAAAAAACATTTACAGTAACTGCAGAAACAGGAATTCACGCGCGTCCGGCAACATTGCTAGTACAAGCTGCTGGAAAATTTGATTCAGAAATAAACCTTGCATATAAAGAGAAAAAAGTGAACCTTAAGTCCATTATGGGTGTAATGTCCCTAGGTATCGGCAAAGGTGCGGAAATTACGATTTCTGCTGAAGGAAGCGATGAAAATGATGCATTGAACACACTTGCTGAAACGTTGAACAGAGAAGGATTAGCAGAATAATGTCCACTTTGATTAGTGGAATAGCAGCTTCAAACGGAATAGCCATCGCTAAAGCCTATCGACTGACTGAGCCAGATTTATCGATTGTAAAAAGAAGCATAGATGATGTTGGGGCTGAAATATCCCGTTTTAAGGAAGCTATTCAAAAGTCAATAAATGAATTGGAAATAATCAGGGATAAAGCCGAAAAGGATCTAGGGGCCGATAAAGCCGCAATCTTTGACGCTCACCTGCTTGTTTTGGCTGATCCGGAACTTATCACTCCAATTCAGGATAAAATACAATCAGAAAACGTCAACGCAGAGTTTTCCTTAAATGAAACCGCAAGCATGTTCATTACGATGTTTGAACAAATGGATAATGAATACATGAAGGAACGAGCAGCGGATATCCGTGACGTCACGAAACGGGTGCTGTCACATCTTTTAGGTGTTCATATTCCTAACCCTAGCATGATTGCTGAAGAAGTGATCATCATTGCGGAGGATTTGACTCCATCCGATACAGCACAGTTGAATCCGGCATATGTTAAAGGATTCACGACCGATATCGGTGGACGTACATCCCATTCAGCCATAATGGCCCGTTCATTGGAAATTCCAGCAGTCGTTGGAGCGAAGTCAGTGACCTCTTCCATTGAAAATGGTGACTTGGTCATAATTGACGGGTTAAAGGGTGAAGTCCACATCAATCCCACTCCTGAACTCGTGAAGCGCTACGAAGAGGAGCAGGAAGCCTATGCCAGGCAAAAAGCTGAGTGGGCGAAACTTGTTCATGAAAAAACCGTTACGAATGATGGCCACCATGTGGAATTGGCAGCCAATATTGGCACGCCGAAAGATCTGGAGGGCGTACATCAAAATGGCGGTGAAGGCATCGGGTTATATCGTACGGAATTTCTTTATATGGGCAGAAATGACTTTCCAAGTGAAGAAGAACAGTTTGAGGCATACAAAGCTGTGCTGGAAGGGATGTCAGGGAAGCCTGTAGTCGTCAGAACGCTTGATATAGGCGGAGACAAGGAGTTGCCTTATTTAGAGCTTCCTAAGGAAATGAACCCTTTCCTTGGCTACCGTGCGATTCGCCTTTGCTTAAATGAGCAGGAGATTTTCCGGACCCAGCTGCGTGCCCTGCTTCGTGCAAGCATTTACGGGGATTTGAAGATCATGTTCCCGATGATTGCAACACTGGCTGAATTCCGCGAAGCTAAAGCCGTCTTGGCTGAAGTCAGGCAGGAATTGCTTGATAATGGTATTCAAGTTGCCGAAAAGATTGAAGTCGGAATCATGGTTGAAATTCCTTCAACTGCAGTGATGGCGGATATATTTGCTAAGGAAGTCGATTTCTTCAGCATAGGCACTAATGACTTGATTCAGTATACGATGGCCGCTGACCGAATGAATGAGAGAGTATCTTATTTGTATCAACCATACAATCCAGCGATTTTACGCTTGGTTAAAATGGTCATAGATGCAGCTCATAAAGAAGGGAAATGGGCCGGAATGTGCGGGGAAATGGCTGGAGATGAAGTGGCCATCCCGATTTTAATCGGATTGGGCCTTGATGAATTCTCAATGAGTGCCACTTCGATTTTAAAAGCACGTTCTTTAATTAGCCAACTTTCGCTTGAAGAGATGAAAAAATTATCTCAGGAAGTTCTGGGGCTGGACACGAATGATAATGTGAAAGAAGCGGTTGTTAACGCTTTGAAGAAATAATTAAAATCAGGAAAACAGCACCCCATCCATTAGAACCTTCGGATGGGGTGCTGTCCTGTAATTCTTGTTTACTTTAAAGAAAAAATGTTTATTGCACCAAAATAGGGGTAAATAAAAAGCAAGCACAGTTGTTTAGCTCTTTTAGGGCAGCTGACATTCTCATTTCCCCCTTTGAAGCCGGTTGGTTATCCAGCCGGCTATTTTTTTTGCAAATAAAAAATCACAAGAATGATTATTGAGATTTTTCACTTTACGGTTATAACGATATAATGGAATTATATTTTTAAGAAGATGGAGGTTAGATATAATATGGAATTACATTTGGAAAAGAAAAACGCCTTGATTTTAGCTTCAAGTCAAGGTTTGGGGATGGCTATGGCAGCCGAATTGGTTAAAGAAGGAGCAAATGTCATGCTAGCCAGCCGTGATGGGGAAAAGCTAGCCGCCGTACAAAGGGAATTATCACAGCTTGGGACGGGTAAAGTTTCTTATAAGGTAACGGATATAACAAAAGCTGAAGATATTAATAGCCTGGTTGCGCAAACCGCTGAAGAATTCGGCGGTATCGATATTCTTATTAATAATGCCGGAGGTCCTCCAGGAGGTTCTTTTTCAGATTTCAATGATGAAGAATGGCAACAATCTTTTGAACTTAATTTACTAAGCTTCATAAGGACGATTCGTGAGAGCTTGCCACATTTAAAAAAACAAGGCGGGAAAATCGTTAATATTGCTTCTTCATCCATTAAGGAACCGATTCCAGGACTGATATTATCGAATACATTCCGGACGGCAATCGTTGGTTTGTCGAAGACGTTAGCTTCAGAATTAGCACCAGACAGGATTTTGATCAATACAGTCGGTCCAGGAAGAATCGCAACGGATCGTGTTCAGCACCTTGATAAGATGAATGCAGAGAAACAAGGCGTCACTCCTGAGGAGATGACTGAACTGTCCATTAATAAAATCCCTCTTGGGCGTTATGGGGAACCCGAGGAATTTGCAAAGTTCGTTACTTTCCTTGTTTCAGGTGCTAATACATATATAACGGGGCAGTCCTATTTAGTTGACGGAGGTATGATAAAGTCCATTTAAGTTCTGTTTTAAACAAAATGATTGGGAGGAATCTGCATTGATGCAATCGAACAAAGTGATCGGCTTCATTGGTTTAGGAGTTATGGGAAAAAGCATGGCCGCACATCTGCTTAAGGCGGGGTTTGAGGTATTTGTTTATACAAGGACGAAAGATAAGTCAAGTGAACTGCTCTCACAGGGAGCAAAGTGGGCAGCTGCTCCAAAGGAAATTGCGCAAAAAGCTAATGTGATCATTTCCATGGTGGGATACCCTAGTGATGTGGAGGAAATCTATCTTGGGGAAAATGGGCTTATCGAGAACGGGAAACAAGGAACCTATTTAATCGATATGACGACCTCGACTCCAACTTTGGCAGTGAAGATAGCAGAGGAAGCGAAGAAAAGGGGCATGGAATCCTTGGATGCACCGGTTTCCGGAGGAGATATCGGTGCTCGTGATGCAAAGCTCACGATCATGGTCGGCGGGTCTAGTGAGGCATTTGAAGCGGTCCGGCCCATTTTTGAAATCCTTGGCAGCAATGTTGTCCATCAAGGCCCCGCTGGTTCAGGACAGCATACGAAAATGTGCAATCAAATCGCCATTGCATCCAATATGATCGGAGTGACTGAAGCGATTTCCTATGCCAAAAAGGCGGGGTTGGATCCGGACCGGGTATTAAGAAGCATATCATCGGGGTCTGCAGGGAGCTGGTCATTGTCCAATCTCGTACCGCGGATGGTTGAAGGGGATTTTGAACCTGGTTTTTATATCAAGCATTTTATCAAGGATATGAAGATTGCACTCGATGAAGCGGAAAGAATGGGAATGGACGCTCCTGGATTAAGCCTGAGCAAATCCCTGTATGAGGGGCTGGCAGAAGCTGGCGAAGAAAATAGCGGTACACAGGCATTATATAAACATTATAATTAAGTGCTAGCATTTCTTTATCATGAATAAGCTGATAGCGACAGCCTTTACAAAAAGGAGTGAAAGCTATGGGCGAATTCGATGATATCAATATGAAATTCCAGGAATTAGAAGATGGTCGATATATTGTAAGGATTGAAGGTTTTAAACGAGAAAAAACCATTCATCAAACAAAGCCCATTCGTTGGGATCTGAAATTAATGAATGAAAGTCCGCTAATCTTGCCGGTGAAATTCAGTCATATCGAAACGAATGCCGGTTTTCAGATACTGATGCGCGAATTGAAGAGCTTAGGCTTTTCAAAGCCGCGCTCCGCAAAGGAATTTGAAGAAGTGATGGCTGATTTACTTGGGTCCATCGTTGAAGTGAGCCTTACCACGACAAATAAGGAAGAAGGATATCGGGAAATTCGTTTTTTACGAAGATTGTATTAGTTGGCGGCAAGGTGAAAAGCCTTAGGTAGCCTGACATCCTTGAAAATTGGAAAGTGGCCTTCAATTGAAGGCCACTATTTTTTGCGATTACTTTTTAGCTAAAAAAGCTTCAATACGGTCCAAGGCCTTTTCCAGGGTCTCCATGGAATAGGCATAAGATATCCTGAAGTACCCTTCGCCAAGGGGAGAGAAGGCATCTCCAGGGACCACTGCCACTTTTTCCTGTTGAACAAGCTTAAGGCAAAAGTCAAGGGAAGAGTCATAGCCTTCAGGCAGCTTTATAAAGAAGTAAAAGGCACCATTTGGTTTGACTATTTCCAGTTTCATCGCTTGTAAGCGACTGTACACGTATTCCCGTCTCCGTGCATACTCAGTCTTCATGGGGATTGCATCATTTCTGCCTGCCGTCAATGCTTCCAAGGCAGCTCTCTGCGATATGGATGCGGCACATGTCACATTGTATTGGTGAACCTTCAGGAGATGCTGAGAGATGGCTGCAGGCGCAAACAGAAGGCCAATCCTCCACCCGGTCATGGAATGGGACTTGGACAATCCGTTCAAGACGATGGTTTGTTCTTTTAAGAAAGTGGCAATCGAAACATGCTCCTGATCGAATACCAGCTCACTGTATATCTCATCAGCCAATATGAAGATGTCCTTGCCCCTAACAAGTTCGGCAATGTCCAATAATTCTTCGGCAGTTAATGTAACCCCGGTCGGATTCGATGGATAGGGCAGAACGATGCACCGAGTGTTTTCAGTTATGTACTTTTCAAGTATATCTGCCGTCAAACGAAATCCATTTTTTGTTGTATCGGCATAAACAGGTGTTGCGCCGCACATCTTAATGATGGGTTCGTATCCCGGATATACCGGACCCGGTAATATTACTTCGTTCCCTGGGACGAGGATCGTCCGAAAGGCAATGTCTATGCCTTCGCTGGCACCAGAGGTCACGATCACTTCATTCGCGGGATCATAGTCAAGATTGTATTTATCTTTTACATAATTTGAAGCGGCTTCCCTTAATTCCAGATAGCCGGCATTGTGAGTATAAACGGTATAGTCATTATTGATGGCTTGTTTTGCCGCTTCTTTAATATGCGTTGGAGTTGGAAAGTCAGGCTGTCCTATCGTTAAGGAAATGGTGCCTTCGATATCAGCGACCATATTGTAGAATTTGCGGATTCCTGATATTTGTACGTCTTTTACTAGAGGGTTTATTAAATGTTCCATCTATGAATATCCTCCCTTATCTACCTACATGAATTTATGTACTATGTTTGACTCATTCATCCTATTTTATCATTTAGTTTGGAGGGGGAGAAAACTTTTTGAGATTAATGAAATAAAGGTATAATGTATGATAAGAAAATTTTGAGGGTTGATACATTTGATAAGGACTTGCGCAATTACTTCTAATCAAGAAATCAGTTTTGATTTACCGCTAACGGAAATGAATAATCCGGATATCGAGTGGTACTGGGTGGATTTTTCCAATCCCACAAACAAGGAAATCGAACTTTTAACCAATCATTTTCACTTTCATCCGCTGGCAATTGAAGATTGCCTGGATGATTTTAATCAACGTCCCAAAATGGACTTTTATGAAGGCTACCAATTTCTTGTGATTCATGCTTTAAGGGAGAAGGTATTTAAAGCAGTGGAATTGGATATGTTTGTTGGTGAAAAATGGATAGTCAGTTTTCATAAGGAAGATATGCTTGAACTGGAAAAGGTATGGGAAGAAATTGCCGGTAATAAAATGTTGAAGCAAAGTCCCTTTTTCTTGATGCATAGGATAATTGACAGGATCGTCGATGAATTCTTCCCGCCGGTTTATAAAATTGAAAGCGAATTGGCTAGCATTGAGGAAAATACTGAAAATGACACGATTAACGAATTGATGGATCAGCTTTTCGATTTACGTACAGATATGTCCAGGCTCCGTCGGACCATATTGCCGATGCGTGATTTATTGTACAGAATGATTTCATCGGAGCGTCTGAATTACTTGAAAGATCAGCATCTATATTTTAATGATGTGTACGATCATCTTCTTAAATTGACTGAAATGCTTGAATCGTATCGAGATTTTTCGTCCGATATCCGTGATAGCTATTTGTCTGTGAACTCTAATAATATGAATTCAACGATGATGACATTGACTGTCATCACTACCATTTTCATGCCGCTGACCTTCATAGTGGGCGTATATGGGATGAACTTTGAATATATGCCGGAATTAAATTGGCATTATGGCTATTTCCTCATTCTTGGAACGATGGGCGGTATTGCCTTGATGATGTTTTTATTCTTTGTAAAAAAAGGTTGGCTAAATCCAAAGAAAAGGTCGCGAAAGAGATAAGAAACATTTCAGAAATTGGTGAGTATGCATTATTTAGTTTGCGCGTCGGGGGTTTATATCGAAGGGATAGGCTTACGAACGATATGGTGGCGGAATGACAGTGGTGAAAATGAGCTTGGAATAAGGGGGACTCAGATGGGTCCCTTTTTTGTTTGGGCTTTAATAAAGGCTCTTTTCGTAAAGATTGTTGTTTTTAAAACGAAACTATTTAAGGTTGATTGGAGCGGAAGTGCGAGACTCCTGCGGGAGCAGCGGGACTGGTGAGACCCCACAGGCGTTTACGCCGAGGAGGCTCACCGGCCCCGCGGAAAGCGAGCCTCTGGAGGGGAAATCAACCACAACTCACTACCTGGTAAATAGCAACAAAGTCTGTGAAAACAGCCTTAATAAATGATCACTTCTGGATTTTTTTATCCATGCTCTAAACAAAAGAAATATTTAACCGAATTATTAGGTATGAGTTCATTGATGAAACCATGATATTTTTCCTAGCGGTTTAATGATTTATGGAATTTTGAAATGAAAAAGCAGAAGGGCGGGATGAAACAGTGGAAGCAAATAAAGGTATATTACTGGAAAGTGGAACGAATGAGCTTGAGATAGTGGAATTCGGTCTCGGAAAGAATAAATTCGGCATTAACGTAATTAAGGTGAAGGAAATCATCAATCCTGTCCCCATCACGCTTGTCCCTCATTCCCATCCAAATGTGGAGGGGATCATCGAGCTTCGCGGAGAAGTACTGCCAGTTGTGAATGTCGCGGATGCTTTAGGGTTTCCTCCATCTGAAACTCCTGAGCAGGATAAATTCATAGTGGCTGAATTCAATCAGCAAAAAGTGGTTTTCCATGTCCATACCGTAACACAGATCCACCGTATTTCCTGGTCCCAAATCGAAAAGCCTTCGGATATGTATCAGGGCCTTGAAAGTCAGATTATCGGAGTAATAAAATTAAAAAGTGAAATGTTACTGTTACTCGATTTTGAAAAAATAGTGGTCGAAATCAATCCAGAATCAGGAATAAACATCCAACAGGTAAAAAAGCTTGGTATCCGGCAAAATTCTGACAAGAGGATCCTGATTGCTGAAGATTCACCATTACTGAGAAAGCTGCTGTTCGATACATTGTCAGAAGCAGGATTCAAGTACTTGGAGTTTTATGAGAATGGACTTGATGCATTTAATTATCTTGAGAATTTGATTGAATCAGGAAAAGTGGTTGAAGATGAAGTGCAACTGGTGATTACCGATATTGAGATGCCTCAGATGGATGGACATCATTTGACAAGAAGAATAAAGGAAAACAGGGAACTCGCTGGGCTGCCGGTGATTATTTTCTCTTCTTTGATTACTGATCGCCTGCGTCATAAAGGTCAGGTCGTAGGGGCTGACGCGCAAATCAGCAAGCCTGAAATTGCAGAGATTATACAGTTGATAGACAGATTGGTATTATGAATGTGAAAAAGGGCCGATGAGGCGTTACCTCACGGCCCTTTTGATTTATCAATGATCAATACTTGGAACCTTTTCCTAAAAAGGAGGATGGGAATGGATTGTGAAAAGGTTGCTTGACCGACTTGCGCCCGTGAGCCCTTTTCTCGGTATTGGTTGTGTTCGGTTGTTTTTCACCTGCTTGTCCAACGTAAGATTGCAGGATCTGTTTGGCTTTTGATAATGACAACGCGGCTTTAGGGTTCCGTATGGAGGCTGCCCGGCTGCCGAGGTGGGGTAGTTTTTTCAAATCTTCCTTAGTGGGAGGTAAATGAAAAACATATGATCCGCATTCGACAATGACATCGGATTGTTGTGCTGCAAAGCGAGGGTTATCAGAGAAATGAAGTCCAATCTTCTTCGCTTTTCCTTCTTGCATAAGCTTGCTTAATGCGAGCCGTTTTAAATTATATAAATTCTTTGGCTCCAATGCAGTCTTTGCATGTTTATTGACAATAAACACGGCTTGGGCAAGGGAGTTTATCGAAAACTCATCCCTTTCAGAATGTCCTTTCGTTTGGTTCATTAGTGGAAACTCCTTTTCTTAATAAGGTTAGAAGGACGTTACATACAGACTTCCTTCAGGAAAAACCTGTTTTATATATTGGTTGAAATAGGGACGTATGTGCAACTAGGCAGAAAATAGTGAAAAAATTAAGCATGTACATCTCTAGGGTATGACCATCATTTCCCAACACTTTACCATCTATTCATTTTCATATTATACCACTTCAAAATATATAGGGAAGTAAAATTCAATCCGACTCCCTTTTGGTCCAAGAAAAAGAAGGCGTTTATGTCGCCTTCTGTCCAACTCTTATTGAGTGTAGATATTGATATTTTCAGATACCCCAGCCTGTGCGCCGAATTGTTGTTGCTGGTAACCCTGAAAGCCTTGATAGGGAGGGTACGCTGGATAAGCAGGGTAAGGAGGGTAGGCGGGCGGGTATGGAGGAGGATATGGAGGATAGACAGGTGGACGGTTATTGAATAGCAACGGTCCAATTGCCAATCCTGCAACAAAAGCTACAGGAGCCAATAGCGGAAAGAAAGGAAAGAAGCGCTCGTCATTCCAATATCCAGGTCCATATTCATTCCCATATGCATTTCTGTAATCGTTCTGCAGCATTATGGTCTGTGGATAGTGGTAGTAAGTTAAATACTGTGTTTGCATAATTAGCCTCCTTTTCTCAAATTCTTTACATAGTATGGATTTTTTAAAGAAAAGAGCCTGTTTCATCTTAATCTGTTATAATGAAGCTACTTATGATAAAAATTTGGGGTGTCCTGGATGGAAAGGTTTAAAAACATTTTTGCAGTCGGTTTTGGAGGAGCGGCTGGAGCGATATTGCGTTATTGCGTAATCTTGTCTGCCAGCCATTCCTTCTTCCCACTTGGAACCCTCTTAATAAATATAGTAGGCAGCTTTTTACTTGGAATGATAAATGGGTATTTCGCCTCAAAAAAGAAATCGTTTGTTTTTTTTGCCCTGGGCAGCGGGTTTTGCGGCGGTTTTACCACAATGTCCACATTTTCTCAGGAAGTGGTGAATCTCCTGCAGACTTCTCTGCCATTGGCAGGAATGTATCTTGGAGCCACGCTTTTATTTGGTTTGGCCGCTGGTTTCCTTGGACTGGGCCTGTTTGAAAAAAGGAGAGGTGAGACTCTTTGATTGAGGTCCTTTCAGTTTTTATAGGAGGCTTTTTTGGGGCAGCTTCTAGATATGTCTTGCAGATTATTTTTAATAGGCTATTGCCAGCCGTCTCGATACCCGTTAGCATTTTACTGATTAATCTTATAGGATCCTTTGGGCTGGGAATGGTGTTGCCAGAGAAAGAAAGCTGGGCTTTATCTTTGCAGGTTTTTCTGACTATAGGTTTCCTTGGCGCTTTTACGACCTTTTCAACATTCAGTATGGAAACACTTGAACTTATAAGAAAACACCGTTATATAGATTGCCTTATCTATATAACGGTGTCTGTTTTAGGTTGTATCGGCACTTTCCTATGTGGCTATTTAAGTATGGTATAACCTTTATGGTAATTACCATGGGTACTGGTAAAAAAAACCTGGTTTTCTCAGATATACATCTAATGCTATAATTTATAGGAGTCGATTACAAATGATTCAGGGCAACAAGTTGTTTTATCCGCACAGGTTTTGTTAATAAGTGTGGCGGTTTTCCCCTGTGTTCTTTTTCTATCATTTTTCGGCTTGGAATTCGTAAACAGTTAACTCCGGACGTGAAAGAAAACGATAGGGGAGACGGGTAGTGCCAAGGCCTCGATTAACATGTAACGTTAATGAATCGATTTCATATGTGCCTTCCCGGTACTTTTCAGCGTATGGGGGAGTTACCAGGGCACCGGCGAAGGGGATTTGCACTTGACCTCCATGACTGTGACCGCTTATTTGATACTGGATGTCGTAAGTCCTTGATATGTCGGCAAGGTCAGGGGCATGTGAAAGCATGATGGTGAACACTTCTTTCGGGATGCCGAAAAGGGCTTTTTCAAAATCCGGCTTTCCTAGCATGGCATCATCAACACCGGCAATGATTATTTCTTCAGCCGTTAATAAGGTTATCTTAGCTGAGGTATTTTGCAACATGGTAAAATGGGATTTTTCCATGATATCGCTGTAAATTTCTGAGCCATATCCCCCATGATCATGGTTACCGTAGATGCTGAATTTTCCAAGCGGCGCTTTGAGCTGATTCAAAACGAGAGGGATTTTTTGGTGAGCCTTGTATTTATTAGGCTGGTCCATTAAATCTCCAGTAAATAAAATAACATCAGGGTCCAGTTCGTTTATCTTATTGACAATTGCTTGTAAATCCTTAAGCTGAAATTGAAAGCCTAAATGCGTATCGCTGAATTGGACCATTTTCATGCCATGAAAACCTTTTGGGATAAGCGGATTGCTGATGATTTTATGCTTGGTTTCCAACCATTTCGGCTCCAAATTATGGGCATAAAAGTTTCCACCAATACCTAAACCGGTTAAGGTAGCCAAAGTACCAAGACTTTTCTTTAAGAATGTTCTTCTGGAAATGGGTTTATTCAAATTAATCAACCTATCTAATATAAAAATGTTACTTCCTCATACTAACAAACAATATACATAAATTGAAGAAAATATCTTCTATAAGCTTATGAAAAACATGTAAACTGGGGTTTGATGAAACCGTATCCGGTTTGAAATTGAACATCTATACGGAGGTAACATGATGACCGAACCAATGTTTATTACACTGATTATACTTCTATGCGCGATTGCGCTTTTTATACAAGGAAAATTTCGAGCAGATTTAATTGCACTTAGTGCGCTATCCATTCTTGGGTTACTGGGGATTCTTTCATTGGATGAACTAGTGGCCGGTTTTGCGAATCAAGTGGTCATCATGCTGGCTGGGCTATTCATAGTCGGTGCCGGCCTGTTAAATACAGGAATCGTGGAAAAGGCAGGAAACAAGTTGTTGGGTTTATGTGGGGGCAGTGAATGGAAATCGCTGCTTATCGTCATGCTGACAGCAGGAATATTAAGTGCTTTTTTAAGCGGAACTGGAATTGTTTCCATACTGCTGCCGCTCGTCATGAGCATGGCCTTACAACAAAAAACAAGTCCGACAAGGTATTTATTGCCCCTTGCCTATGCAAGCAGTATTGGAGGGCTATTAACACTTACGGGTACTCCCTCCAATATGATCGTCGCTGATGTATTACGGCAAAATGGAATAGGGAATTTATCATTTTTTGACTTTACACCTGTGGGCTTAGTCGCCTTTGCAGCAGGGTTATTCTTCATGTTGACACTCGGACGCCTGTTGCTTCCCGAGAAAACCATTGCAGCGAACAATAGTGTAAAGGGACTGTCGGCAGGGGAGCTTGCCGGCATGTACAAAGTATATGACCGATTGCATTATCTGCATATACCCGCTACTTCCGATATTGTTGGGGAAAGGCTGTCGGACCTCCAGCTTCCTATTCAGTATGAATTGACTTTAATTGAAATCCAGCGGAAGCCAAAGGATAAGCAACTGCCGCTGTTGCAAAGGCAGCAGACGATTTCAGCCAGGGCGGATGAGGTTCTTCACCCTGAAGATATCATTTTGGTGTTTGGAGAAGAAGAGGCAGTTGAGAGATTGGCACTTAACTATGAACTGGAATTTAAACATTTCAATACCGAACAAATAAAGAAACATTTTCTTAGCAGTAGATTTGGATTGACGGAAATATTGATCGTCCCGAACTCGGATTATGAAAATCAAACTTTGATAGATGTCCATTTTCGTGAGAAATACCAATGTAATGTACTGGCAATCAATCGGAATGGCGAATATATTCAAGCGGATGTCGGAACGGAACGCCTGAAACCGGGGGATGCAATCCTGATACATGGAGAATGGGAGAACATTGAAAGGATTTCCTCGGATTTGCAGGATGTCATCGTTATTGGGAGTACATCAGAAGATGGCTCACCGGTGAATTCCAAGGGCAAAGCGTGGATTGCCTTGGGAATCACTGCTTTGATGGTCATTCTTTTATCGATGGAATCCGTCCCTGCTGTACTGTCGGTATTGACGGCTGCATTGTTGATGGTGGTTACTGGCTGTGTCCGTTCGATGGAGGATGCTTACCAAAAGATTAACTGGGAACCTGTGCTATTGATAGCTGCCATGTTCGGAATTACGGCTGCATTGGATAATACGGGTGGAGTGAGAATGATAAGTGATTGGCTTGCCGTTTTATTCAGTAATATCGGAGCACACGGCATATTAGCGGTCTTTTACCTCCTGACACTGATCCTGAGCCAATTCATCCCGTATGGAGCCGCGACGGTTATCATGACGCCCATCGCCCTGACATCTGCGGTTAATCAGGGAATCGATCCACTTCCTGTATTTCTATGCCTTGCCGTTGCTGGCAGTTTGGCGTTATCCACTCCAAGGGTTGCCACTACCAACGCGCTTGTCATGACGGCAGGTGATTACAAGCATAAAGATTTTATCATGATCGGGATATCCATACAGATTTTCATTGGCGTTATCATGGTGATCACGATACCATGGTTCTTCCCTTTTTGATCAGACTGAAGGCATTGTTCCGGACAATGCCTTTTCTATGTATTTCTTTTCAAAACGATAGGATGAATGGGGAATTTTAGTGTATTGAAAAAAGAGTTATGCAGTAGGAATTAAAATTATTTATTATCAATGCAAGAAACTAATGGTATAATTTTGGCATATTGGTGTTTTCGTAATTAGGGGGAAGATGCATCATGGATACAGAAAAGATATTAAAGAATTTAGACAGGGTGACACCATTCTTTCAACCGATTTTCAGTGCAGATCAACATCAGGTAATCGGGTATGAAATTCTAGGGCGCTATGAGGAACAATCTGAATATAAAAGCCTTGGCCCATTTTTTCACGATTCTGCAGTGCCTGAAGAGTATAGGGTGGAAGTGGATAATTACGTACTTGAAATTGCCTTGGAGAGAATAAAGGACTATGGTGAAGATTTTCTTATCTTTATCAACAGAGATCCTAATTTGCTTATGCTGGATCATGGCGAAGAATTCATGGAGATTTTACACCGTCATTTTCAACCGGAGGAAATGCACCGGATCGTTTTGGAATTATCAGACACGATCAGTCCGGAAAACATAGATCCTCTGCAGCATGTGCTTGCTTACTTTAAAACATATGGGATTAAGATAGCTTTAGATCATTTAGGACAAGATACGCAACTGGACCGAATCGCACAGATTTCTCCGAATATTTTAAAAGTTAACCTGGACCAGCTTCGCATCTCAGGTGGGGATGCCTATCAGGTCATCCTGTTTTCTTTAAGCATGCTAGCACGTAAAATCGGCGCCAACTTACTATTTGAGAACATTGAGTCCGAATACCAGCTTCGCTTTGCATGGAAGAATGGGGGACGATATTATCAAGGGTATTTCTTGGCGAAACCGGAAGGCGAATTCATTAATAAAGATTTACTTCGTGAAAAATTCCATCAAGAATGCCAGTCCTTCATTTCTTTAGAGACCAAGAAGCTTGAAGCCGTTTATCAAAAGACTTTGCAATTCAACGAGAATATGCATAACTTCTTAAAACAGCACAAGCGGGCCGGCTCCCATGAAGAGTTTCTCGGAGTTTTGGTGAAAAAATTGGATTCAATATGTTTTCGTCTATATATATGTGATGAAGCGGGGTATCAAAAATCCCCCAATATCCTCCATAAGGACGGACAATGGATGGTCCAACCGAGTTATATGAATAAAAATTGGAGCTGGAGACCTTATTTCCTCGAAAATATTGTAAAGATGCGTAACGAGAAAAAAGGAAGGTTATCCGATTTATACAGTGATATTGAAACGGGGGAAACCATTCGGACCTTTTCCTATCCACTGAATAATAAGGAATATATTTTCTGTGATCTTTCTTATAGTTATTTATATGAAAATGAAGCACTATTATAAAAAACGATTCATGAATATAATCGCTTTAAATGTGTAACGATAAGCAGAAATGATGCGCTTGGAGGAGACATATTTTGAGCACGTACATCTGGATTCTAATCATTATCGTTACAGTCATGGCGTTATATCTGCTCTTTTATACTTATTCTGTAGCAAGGGCACAGAAAGTGAAAGCCGGTTATGATTCGACTATCGATGATTCAGTTAAGGAACATCCTTATTTAAAGAACCCGATATTCGTTTCTCTTTTTATTGGGACGATTTTGGTTGCCGGTTTTATTTTTTACTATGCTTTTCGATAGTTGTAAGAAGAAGATTTCAATATCATGAAATCTTCTTTTTTATTGTGAAAAATGGGCGATGGTTTCAAGGTCTAACGGAGAATGTGATTTTGTAGTTTGGCTTTGACCTGGACGGGTATTGAAAGACATAAGCAAAAAATCCGAATCATTAGGAGAAATTCTATAACGAGGAGATGATTGTAATGAGTAAATATTTAGTTGCATGTCTTGCCAGCGTCCTTTTATTTTTAAGTGGGGGGGTCACTGCTTCAGCGGAGGGCTTACATAGAGAGGAAGTACTATCTTTAATACATGATGCCATGGAGAATCAGGTTTCGATCAGTGAGGAAGTACGTTCTAAGGAAGCGATTGAAGGGAAGTTGGAAAAACATTTCACTGGTGATTTCATCGAGAAGTTCGTCCAAGCGAATGTAGTGAAAGTCGATGGCGGTTATACCGCATTTGGTTCAGATTTCGCTCCGTATTATATCCCTTTCTTCAGTTACGATAAGAATACGGAAATTGTATATGGGAAAAAAGGTGATGTCATTTATGTTCAGGAAGAATTCCAGGACAATGGGGAAGGACCTGTAACGATGGAAAAACATGTAGAAGCAGTTACTTTGAAAAAGGAAAATGGCGCTTGGAAGGTAAAGGATGTAAAGTATGAAAACAGAAAATAGAATGGATTTTAAAGGAAGCTGAAATGAAAAAGTCTAGAGAAGGCCACAGCCTTCTCTAGACTTTTTATTATATATTCAATTCCTTTTTTATTTCGTCCAATTCAAAACCAATAATGGCTTTCCCATCGATGACGACCGTTGGTGTGGAATAAGCCCCATATTTATTGGTTAGTTCTTTACGTGCATGCCCATCTGCTTTAATATCTTTTTCTTTGTATACTATATTATTATCATCAAAGAACATTTTCATGATTTTGCAGGGAGGGCAATCAGGTTGGGTATAGAGTGTAACGTCTTTCATTTCATTCCTCCATATATGCTTTAGTAAGGTACTTTTTCATTATAGAGAATGCCAAGACATTTGAATAGGGATAAACCTCAAGGATCGTTTTACCGATCTTTCTCCTGTTTTACAAGATAGTCTATCAATCCCATGGAACAAACGTTCAAGTCCATGGCAATGATTTCAAAAACTGGATGATCAGCAGTGATTCCTTTTTCGCCTAAATGAACAGCGACTTCCGTGAAAATATTTTTACTGGTTGCTGCCACTTGATCCTCGAAGCTAGCATATTCCCTATATGCCGATTTGGCAGTCTCCACAAATTTAGGCAGCCAGTAATGGAGTTGTTTATATACTTCCTTAGGGTTTTCCGATACGCCGTAATGGCCAAAATATATACGTTCGACGCCAATGCTTTCATACAATCCTGCTGCAGCAAGCATCGCGTCGGGATTAAATTGGTTTGGCGATGTGGACGGTAAGTAAAATTCCAAACCTTCTTCATCGAGTTCACGATAATAGATGCCTACGGTGTCACCTGAAAACATCCCTTTTGAAACCGAATCGTATATGCTTAAATGATGGTTCGCGTGTCCTGGCGTATCATAAAAGGTCAACGTGGAAGTATCACTTGTTTTTAGGGATTCCCTATCTTGTTTAATCAGCATTCTTTCAAAAGGTATAGGTAATATCGGATCGAAAAGCTTGTTGAATTCTTCACCATAGACTGCTTTAGCCCCAGCGATCAAACGCGTTGGATCTTCTAGATGCCTTGCGCCTTTTGGGTGGACGATCACTTTGGCATTCGGACAATGCTGTAAAAAAAGTCCAGCTCCACCTGCATGGTCCAAATGAATATGGGTAAGAATGATATATGTAATATCTTCGAGGGCGATTCCCAAATGTTCGAGCCCCTTCATTAAGTGGGGGATGGAAGGGCTGGCGGAAGTTTCGACTAAGGTGATGTCCTCATCGGCAATTACATATGTTCCTGTACGATTTCTTCTATCCAAATCAAAACCATCAATCAATGAAATTCGAAAACCAAGCTCACTAATGTTTTGCAACAGAATCTACCCCCAGAAAATTTTTCATGTACAAAATCCATTCCTTATTTTATTCTGTTAATAGTGCCATGTAAAGAATGAAGTTTTAAATTATTCTGAATTTATTTCCGCGTGGCTACTGGATAGAAAAGTATGGTATAGTGAAACCTATCGAAAAGGTTTTATTCAGAAAGGAGAGGGAGTATGTCTCAATTACAGGGCATCCTTACCAGATTGAAAAGTCTTCAAGAGCAAGCGAAGGAATCTGAATCTGCTCAACGTTTTTTTGAAATAGATGGTGTGAAAAAGTGCCAGGTTACATATTTCAGCAAAACAGAAATGTTCGAGCTTGAAGTATACAGTGATAAAGGGAAATCATCAAAATATCAATTTGATAATATTGATATGATTACCATTGAAATCTTTGATCTTCTTCAATCTTAAAAAAACACAAAAAGCCGCCTTCCATTGGAAGCGGCTTTTTTATTGTGAAAAACCGGTCAATTTTTACTGAATGAAGTAGTGATTTTTACGACATCTTATTAGTTGGAGGGATGTAAATGAAAAATCCGATGGTAATATGCCCGGAATGCGGTGAGGAAAGGGAAATGGAAAATGTATTAACGGCACAATCCAACCAAAATGTGATTTATCAATGCCCGGAATGCGGTTTTAAACAGGTTAACATCAAAACTAGTAAGGGCTAAGGGTCTCTCACGAATCCCGCCAATTGGGATTTTATTGGTCTAGGAATGAGCCTTTTCTGCTTACATATGTTAAACTATAGAAAGAGCTGTTTATAAAAACATATGGTAAGGGGTTTTAACATGATCGGTACTCATGATGGGGATTTATTGGAATCCAGCGTTAAAGATTTAATGATTTCTTCTGAACGCGTGGCCCACGTGCAGGTAACCAATAACTTAGAACATGCACTATTGGTATTAACAAAGAGCGGTTATACGGCCATTCCTGTGTTAGATCCGATGTATAAACTGCATGGTTTAATTAGCACACCAGTCATTCTCGATTCAATCTTGGGACTGGAACGAATTGAATTTGATAATCTTGAGCATAAAAAAGTTTCCGAAATAATGAATATAGAAATACCTCGCCTGCATATTGAAGATACATTGACCAAGGGTGTGGAATTGTTGATTGATCATCCGTTTGTCTGTGTGGAGAATGACGAACATGTATTTGAAGGCATCTTAACAAGAAGGGCAATCTTGAAAAAAGTATTTAAACAAAATACACCTGATAAATAAGCAAGGCATAAAATGACGGTTAACCCCAAGACTCGCCAGTTGGCGAGTTTTCTTGTTTTTTTACATATTTGATCCAGTTAGTGGTGAAGTCTATTAACAGGTGGGATCTATTAGGAGAGGATGCAAAAATTGGGCCATGCAATGGATAGTGCAAACGTGCAGAATAAAAAATTGAAACGTCCCTTCATATTGGCTGCCATCATGTTAGCGATGTTTATGAATGCTATTGAAGGAACGATCGTTTCGACGGCAATGCCGGCCATTGTAAGTGATTTAGGTGGTTTTTCACTATACAGCTGGGTGTTTTCAGGCTATTTGTTAATGAACGCCGTAACAGTTTTAATCTACGGAAAGCTATCGGACATACTCGGGAGAAAACCCGTCTTATTATTTGGAATCGTTGTCTTTTTAATCGGCTCCATTCTTTGCGGCTTTTCCAATTCAATGACGGAACTCATCATTTATCGCTTTGTACAAGGTTTTGGGGCGGGAGCTGTAGCGCCTGTAGCCTCGACAATTATTGGTGATATCTATAAAAATGAAGAGAGGGCACGCGTTCAAGGGTATCTTTCGAGCGTTTGGGGCATTTCTGCGGTAATGGGACCAGCATTGGGCGGCTTGCTTGTTGAATCCCTGACTTGGAAACTTGTCTTTTGGGTCAATATTCCTTTGGGCGTACTATCTTTTATTGGAATTTGGTTATTCCTTCATGAAAATATCGAAAAGAAAAAACGTGATATCGATTACCTAGGTGCAACGCTATTGACATTGTCCATATCCACTCTTATGGTGCTGCTCGTAGAAGGAGGAGTGAAATGGTCATGGACTTCAGCTCCGGTCATATCCTTGGCATTAGTGGCCATCATCACCTTTATCCTATTCATTCTTCAGGAAAAGAAAGCAGCCGAACCGATGATGCCTTTTGAAATCTGGCAGGAGCGTTCCATTCTGATTGCGAACCTAGTATCCTTGACGACAGGGGTGATGATGATTGGATTATCAAGTTTCCTCCCCACATTCGTTCAGGGCGTGATGGAGCGCTCGCCTACGGTAGCTGGTTTTACATTGACAGCCATGTCAATTGGCTGGCCGATCGCATCTATGGTGTCAGGCAAGTTATTGTTGAAAATAGGATTTAAATCAACCTCCCTTCTTGGAGGGTGCTCATTGATCCTTGGGAGTCTGATCCTAGTATGGATGAAGCCGGAAGCTGGGCCCATTATTGCCGCCATGGGATCCTTTTTTGTCGGTGTAGGCATGGGCTTGACTTCTACTTCATTCATTGTCGTCATTCAAAAAACCGTCAGCTGGGAACGAAGGGGTATTGCGACAGCTTCCAATATGTTTATGCGTAATTTAGGAAATACTGTAGGTGCTGCATTACTTGGAGGAATCATGAATATGAGACTTCACGCTTATCTGAACGAGAATGCGCCGGCCGGATCGGGAGTGACGATAGATACGGCAAATAAATTGTTGAACAGTGAAGAACGCACGTCGCTTCCTGAAAATGTGGTAAATGTTTTACAGGAAGGACTTACATTGTCTTTACAGACGATTTATCTCATTGTTCTAGTCTTCTCTGTAATCAGCTTCCTGTTTCTAACGAGACTAAGAAAGAATAAGGAAGAATAAGAAGGCATAGGAAAAAGGCAGACTCGTTAATGTAGTTTGCCTTTGTTTTAAGGAAATGCAACTCTGATGACCAATTGAATCGATAATGCGTTCGTAACCGAATGTAAAATGAATCTCAACTGTCCAGTGGAGATTTTTTGAGCCACACGCAAGGCCAGCCGTAATCCGATCGGGGAACCGATCGTGCAATAAATGGCAATCCCCCATGCAATGTTACCGCCCATGAAATAGGTAATGAATGCAGCTCTACAGCTAATGATGGTTTGGAATCTAGTAATGGCCAGGGATTGAAGGTAGGTGGCGCCATTTCTTAAAAAGTATACATGAGCATGGTCGCCTGTACCGGTCCGAACATTCCGTCATAGACCTGATTACGAATAGGGATGGATAAACTTTTTTTGGGAGATGCCAATCCGTTTCATCGGAAGGTTGCGGTTTTTTGATGAAATCCATGATCAAAGCGACAGTCAAAAGGCAGATGGCTAACAAATTCATTGCCTTCCCGGGGAATGAATTAGCAAGCAGACCGCAGCATAAGCCACCAAAAAGGGTAAATGGGATTAACTGGAGGGCATCCTTCAATTTTAGCTGCTTTTTCTTGAGTAAAATATAAAAGCTAGAAAAAGAAGAAAACATTGGGGAATTTGACTGATCCAATTACCGCCGCTCCCGGCCAATGTCCCGACAAAGGATGCTGCAAAACTGATGGCAAGCAATAAATTGATCGTCAAAGGATATTCACTCCGTTCCTTTTCTCTTGTATTATAAGCGGACTTTGTTGATAATAAAATTTAAATAAATTAAATCATCATGATAAGATTTAATTATCAAGAGGTTGGTGTGTATGTCATTTTCAGAATTTCATTTATTATCAGTGCTTGCTCAGGAAATGAATATGAGAAAAGCAGCTGAGCGGTTGTTCGTTTCCCAGCCGGCTTTATCCCAGCGTTTACAATCAATAGAAAAGGATTGGGGCTCGAAACTGTTTCTGCGTTCACAAAAAGGGCTGTCACTGACGCCTGCAGGTGAAGCGGTAATTCGTTTGGCCAATGAGGTTATAGAAAAAGAAGAGAAGGTCAGGGAAAGTATTCAAGCCATGGACCATGAAGTATATGGCACTTTGAAAATAGCCTGTGCCTCGATTGTCGGTCAAAATTGGCTGCCGCAAGTATTGAAAAAGTTCGTCCGAAAATATCCGTATGCAAAAATTTCCTTGATCACTGGCTGGAGCAGTGAGATTTTAAAGTCTTTGTATGAAGGGCAAGTGCATATTGGCATCATAAGGGGAGCACCGGATTGGAAAGGCGTAAAACAGCATTTATTCACGGATATGCTGTATTTGGTGGATACTGAAATGAAGGAACTGAATCAAGTGTTCGAAACGGACCGTCCATTCATTCAGTTTAAGAGCGATTCGAATTATTATCAGGAAATTCAAGATTGGTGGCATCGGCAATTTCAAACGACACCAAAAAACACCATAGTCGTTGATCAAATCGAAACATGCAAACAAATGGTGTTTAATGGTATTGGATATGCGATCCTGCCAGCCATCACTTTACATGATAAAGATACGAATGTATTTAAAATCCCTCTACTGGATGGGCATAACCACTCAATCGAACGTGATACATGGCTTTGCGGCTATGAATCTGCCTTCCAGTTAAAGCAAGTCCAGGCATTCACGGAAGTGGTTAAAGAGCATATTCGCGACCAAGGAATGTTATAGGTCCGCCGACGAAAATGTCAATAGGGCAGAATAATATATATGAGTGACATTCAACTTGTCTTGCCGGCTGTTGTCTGGTAAATTTAAAACGAGTAATGATACATATTTAGGAGGTTTACCCGGAATGAATAAAATGGATGCAAACGAAATTATTTCTTTTATCTCGAATAGTAAAAAATCCACACCTGTAAAGGTATATGTCAAAGGCGATTTAGAAGGCCTGGATTTTGGTCCAGCTTCTAAAACTTTCATAACAGGAAATACAGGGGTTGTATTCGGTGAGTGGTCTGAAATCGAAGAAGCGATCAAGGCAGCAGGAACAAAAATCGAGGATTATGTAGTTGAAAATGATCGTCGTAACTCTGCCATTCCTTTATTGGATCTAAAAGGCATCAAAGCCCGTATCGAGCCAGGCGCAATAATCCGTGACCAAGTTTCCATTGGAGATAACGCAGTCATCATGATGGGTGCATCAATCAATATTGGATCTGTCATCGGTGAAGGTACAATGATCGACATGAACGCAATACTGGGCGGACGTGCAACAGTGGGCAAAAACTGTCACGTAGGTGCTGGTGCCGTTTTAGCAGGTGTCATCGAGCCGCCTTCCGCACAGCCGGTCATTTTGGAAGATGATGTATTGATCGGAGCCAATGCGGTCGTACTGGAAGGTGTCAAAATCGGAGAAGGTTCCGTTGTCGCTGCTGGTGCCGTCGTAACGAAAGACGTTCCTCCATACTCCGTGGCTGCTGGTATCCCGGCGAGGGTCATTAAACAAATTGACGAAAAAACAAAATCAAAAACAGAAATCATGCAAGAACTTCGTCAACTTTAATTTCTTTAGTGAATATTGCCTGAAGCGTGGATAACTATATCCACGCTTTCTGTATAGGGAGGGAATAATGTGAAAATAAACCCTTTTGCCAAGATCCGGCGTGATCTGCATCAAATACCGGAGATAGGGTTCAAAGAATTCAAGACGCAGCAATACCTACTGAATTACATAACGAATCTGGCCCAGGAGCGAATGGAAATAGAAACATGGCGAACTGGGATATTCGTGAAAGTGAAGGGAATGAACCCGCGAAAAACCATAGGCTACAGGGCTGATATAGACGGTTTGCCGATAAAAGAGGAAACCGGATTGCCGTTTGCATCCAACCACGAGGAATATATGCATGCCTGCGGTCATGATTTTCATATGAGCATAGGTTTGGGATTATTGACATATTTCACGGAAAATCCGATTGATGATGACTTGCTATTCATCTTCCAGCCTGCAGAAGAGGGTCCTGGCGGAGCTGAACCAATGCTTAAATCGGAAACGATGAAAAAATGGAAGCCTGATATGATCCTTGCTTTACATATTGCTCCGGAGTATCCAGTTGGGACGATTGCGGTTAAAGAAGGGCTTCTATTTGCCAATACATCTGAATTATTCATCGATTTGAGGGGGAAGGGAGGACATGCAGCCTATCCGCACGAAACAAATGATATGGTCATTGCGGCCTGCTCGCTTGTAGGGCAGCTTCAAACAATCGTTTCCAGGAATGTCAATCCGCTAGATTCAGCTGTCATTACAGTTGGGAAGATCACTGGAGGCACCGTTCAAAACATTATTGCGGAGACAGCGCGGTTAGAGGGCACAATACGCACTCTTAACCCCGAATCGATGGTAAAGGTCAAGTCTAGGATAAAAGCGCTTGTGGATGGTATACAAGTAGGATATGAGTGCTTGGCTGAAATCGACTATGGCGCGATGTATCACCAGGTATATAATGAAGAGCGGTTGACCCGGGAATTCATGGAATTCACAGAGAAGTCAACTGCTGTTCATTTGCATGAATGTACTGAAGCAATGACTGGCGAAGATTTTGGTTATATGTTAAAGGAGATTCCAGGATTCATGTTCTGGCTGGGGGTTTCATCGGAATACGGATTGCATCACGCCAAGTTAAACCCGGACGAAAAAGCCATTGAACTCGCGGTCGATCACTTAACGGATTATATAACGTTTAAAGGAAGCGAAGCATAAAAATGATTTTCAGTGCAGAACATGCTCTAAAGAAAGAACGAATGACGTTGGAGGGCTTATTGTGAAAAAAGAATTTGCGGTGATTGGACTTGGCCGTTTTGGCGGCAGCATAGTCAAGACATTAGCTGAAGAAGGATTAGGGGTTCTGGCTATCGATGCCGACGAAGATCGAGTGAATGAATTTGCCAGAATAGCTTCACATGCCGTAGTAGGGGATACGACAGATGAAAATGTACTAAGGAATATAGGGATTCGAAATTTTGATCACGTCATTGTAGCGATTGGCGAGAATATTCAAGCCAGTATATTGACGACTCTCATGCTTAAGGAATTGGGTGTCGGAAATGTTACGGTTAAAGCGCAAAATGATTATCACGAGAAGGTTCTTCGTAAAATCGGGGCCGACTATGTCGTTCACCCCGAACGGGATATGGGGAGAAGGATTGCCCATAATATCGTCTCCAATAATATTCTCGATTATTTGGAGCTTTCTGATGAACACTCCATCGTCGAAATTGTTGCAAGCCAAAAGATGAATGGAAACTCGATAATTGACCTTGATATCCGTGCCCACTATGGACTGAATATAGTCGCAATCAAAAGAGGGAACGAAATTAATGTTTCCCCACAGGCGAGCGATTTAATACATAAAGGTGATATATTGATCGTCATCGGCGCGGATTCGGACATCAATCGCTTTGAAAAAAAAATTGTGGAATAAGTAAGCGTCCTGCTAAAATCGAGCAGCGCTTTTATCAATTAAAAACCAAAAAGGTTTCGGAATGGCCTCATTCCGAAACCTTTTTGGTTTTTAATTGGATCTTAAGGAGTTATAGAGAATAGCTTCATCGACAATTTTTCAATTCCCTTTTTATTTTTGCGTACATGATAAACTCGTGTTTCCGGCACTTCGACAGTGTGGAATCAACAAAATAGGCTTCTTATCAGTTTACTTTCGGAAGCTTTCCATTTTTAAAACAAGAAAGACTGTTGACAAAAGGAGTTCTATCTAACTTTTAAAAGAAAATTGATTGGAGCGGGTATTCGAGATCCTGCGGGAGACGTGTAAGGGAGCCCCACAGGCTTCTAAGGCGCCGGGGAAAGTGAGTGCCTGGAGTGGAATTCAAGGTGGGGGGATTTACAAACCTAAACAAAAAAAGCCCAGCCAAATGATGGCTGGGCTTCTATTATTTATTGCACTTCCATGATGATCGGCAGGATCATCGGACGGCGTTTCGTTTTTTCATATAGGAATGGAGATAGAGTGTCTGTAATTTCATTTTTGATTTCAGACCATTGAGTAGTTTTGCGATCCATCACCTTATTTAAATGCTTTGTGATCAAGGATTGAGCATCGCTGATAAGGTCTCCTGATTCTCTCATATAAACAAATCCGCGTGAGATGATGTCAGGACCGGATGCAATTTTGAATTCCTTCATATTGATGCTGACCACAACAACGACAAGGCCTTCCTCGGAAAGAATCCGACGATCACGGAGAACGATATTACCGATATCCCCAATGCCGCTTCCATCGATATAAACCGAACCTGAAGGGATTTTACCAGCGATTTGAGCTGTGTTCTCACTTAAGGAAAGAACTTCGCCATTATCCATGATAAAACAATTTTCTTCGGGAACGCCGCAATCGACTGCATGGCGGGCATGCAGTTTTTGCATACGGTATTCACCGTGGATTGGCATGAAGAATTTTGGTTTTATCAAACGGAGCATAAGCTTTTGTTCCTGCTGTCCGCCATGTCCTGAAGTATGAATGTCATTCAGAGGACCTGAAATGACGTCTGCTCCTGCACGATATAATTGATTGATCGTTCTGGAAACGCTGATTGTGTTACCTGGGATGGGTGAAGATGAAAATACTACCGTATCACCAGGGATGATTTGAATTTGACGGTGAGTGCCGTTCGCTATGCGCGACAGTGCTGCCATTGGTTCACCTTGGCTGCCTGTACAAAGGATGGTTACTTTATTCGCAGGCATACGATTCAATTGCTGTACATCAATAAATGTATCTTTAGGCGCTACGATATAACCAAGATCTTGTCCGATTGATATGGCTGAATCCATGCTTCGGCCAAAAACGGCTATTTTACGGCCGTTGGCCACGGCTGCTTCCACAACTTGCTGAAGCCGATGGATGTTCGATGCAAACGTTGCAAAAATAATCCGGCCGTCAACCTTGCGGAAAATATCTTGAATGGTATCACCGACACGGCTTTCGGACATAGTAAAGTTCTGCACTTCACTATTTGTGCTATCCGAGAGTAAGCACAATACACCTTCTTTACCGATTTCAGCCATCTTGGTCAGGTTTGCAGGCTCACCCACTGGGGTGAAGTCGAATTTAAAATCACCTGTATGGACAATTTGTCCAGGTGGGGTTTTTACGACGATTCCATATGAGTCAGGGATACTGTGAGTTGTACGGAAGAAAGAGACGGACGTTTTCCGGAACTTGATCACTTCATCTTCACTGATTTCAATCATGGTTGTCTGACGTAAAAGGCCATGTTCTTCCAATTTATTACGAAGCAGTCCAAGTGCAAGCTTCCCGCCGTATACAGGGACATTCACTTTTCTAAGTAAATAAGGAATCCCGCCAATGTGATCTTCATGACCATGGGTAATGAAGACACCTTTGATTTTATCTACATTTTTCTCTAAATAGCTGTAATCTGGAATCACATAGTCAATACCGAGGAGTTCATCTTCAGGAAATTTAATTCCAGCATCAATGATGATGATTTCATCTTGAAACTGAACAGCATATGTGTTCTTACCGATTTCGCCTAAACCGCCCAGGGCGAATACAGCTGTTTGATCGTTTTTTACGAATTTCATAAATTATAGCTCCAATACTTTGTAATCTTCATTTTGTTTTTCATATTCTAAATATGCTCCGGTTACGGGTAGTACGATTTCTACGTTATAAGGTTCTTTTTTTAATTTTAAACGAACGTCACGAACGGATTCACCTTCGACAAACATTGTTTTAGTATTCTCCCTGATGGGAACCTCTGATATGGTTACTTGATAGTATACCTTAAAAACCATTTTAATCTCTCCTCACTTGTTTGCATTGCTTTTTTCATTATATATAAAAACAACAATTTTTTCATGTTTTTCAACATCATGTAAAAATAAACCCAGCTCCGCCATAAAAACGGAAGGGGTTTGATGAATTAAATATACCAATGTCTAAAAGTATATAAAAAAATAGATGGCCGAATCTGGTATCAATCCAATTGTAGCTTCCTCTATCTTATATCCTATCCGTTTTTGCCATGTGTAAAACTTAAATCATGGGATCTTTTTTTAAACGATTTCTTTCTAAATTAATACAGTACCACTGTGTGCAGCGTTTCATGAAAACACAGCGACTGATATTTTGATTGAAATATGTATTCACCAGACCATATAAAAGCCAAGATAGAAAGAATGCCTAACAAGAACTTTACAACAAGGAAGAAGCCCTCCGCAAGTTTTTGAAGGGCTGTCCGAAAAAAATTCGCATATGGATGACGGCCAAGGCAGGAATGAGTGGCAAATCATGCGATAGATTTTTTTCTTAAAAGATCATTCCACTGTTTAACAAGCTTTTTACGAAGCTTTTTTAACATGGCGATCACGCTCCCTTAATTATTATTGTATAGGATTATTCAATAATGTAAATACGTCTTTACAGGTACATGGCCCATTTTTGAAAAAAAAGGCTCTTTCAAACAAACAACTGGGATTTAAGAGGCAGAAGGAAGGGAGAAGTGTAATCTGGAAAGCCTGAGTTGGTTTCTATTAAGAATAGTATATGCCCATTCCTGAAGAAAAAACGTAACTTTGAGTTGGGTCCGGTAGAGTTACTTGACTTATCTTGATGACAATTATTAAATGGTTACATATTAAAAAGGAAAAAATGAATGAATTGGAAGTGAATCGCAAGTGAAAATCGTATTTTTTGATATTGACGGAACATTGCTTGATCATGAAAAAAAGTTACCTGCTTCAACAAAAGAAGCCATTAAGCAACTGCAGGATAGCGGGGTTTTTGTAGCGATTGCCACAGGAAGGGCTCCGTTCATGTTCGAGTCTTTAAGGGAAGAGCTTGGCATCGATACATTCGTAAGTTTCAATGGACAATACGTTGTTTTTGAAGGGAAAGTCGTTTATAAAAACCCTTTGAGCAAACCTGAGATAAAACGCCTTCACGAACATGCTGAAAAAAATGAAATACCGATCGTGTTCATGAATGAGGAGACAATGAAATCGAGTGTTCCGCATCATAGCAGAATTGAAGAAGCATTGAGCAGCCTTAAGTTTCCTCACCCTGAACATATGGCGGATTTTTATGAGGACCATGATATATACCAAGCCTTATTATTCTGTTCGGAAGCTGAAGAAGGGAACTTTGTTGGGAAATATGATGATTTTCACTTCATTAGATGGCATGAGTATTCGACGGATGTACTTCCATTCGGGGGTTCAAAGGCTGAAGGCATTAAAATATTAATGGAAAAAGTCGGGTTTGCTCTTGAGGATGTTTACGCCTTTGGAGATGGCTTAAACGATATAGAGATGTTAAAAGTAGCGGGTTATGGCGTGGCTATGGGGAATGCCGGTCAGCTTGTGAAGCAAGAGGCCGACTTTGTAACGAAGGATGTAGATGATGATGGCATACTTTTTGGTTTGAAGGAACTTGAACTGATATAAAAAATAAACCCCCGTCAAACAAACAGACGGGGGTTTTGCTTATTACGTTACCTTTCCACCGCAATTGAATTTTCCGGAATGGCATAGGGGTCTTCAGGATTGATATGATCATAAAACATGATACCATTAAGGTGGTCGATTTCATGTTGAAAGCAAATGGCTGCGATGCCTTTCAGGCGGAGTTGAACCGATTTCCCTTCCAGGTCCGTACCCGCAACCGTTATTCGGGCATAACGTGGCACATAGCCGGAAACGGGCCGATTTACGGAAAGACAGCCTTCTCCGGATGTCAAGTATGCTTTTTCGACTGAATGGCTAACGAGTTTAGGGTTGAAAAGTGCATAGCTATAAAGTTGATCATCCTTTTCTTTTAAATGAACCGCAATCATCCTTTTTGAAACATTAACCTGTGGTGCAGCCAAGCCAATTCCTGCCCTTAACCCGTATAGAGCAGCAATATCAGGTTTCTGGCTGTTTTGGACATATTCCATCAAGCTGGCTAAAAGTTGCTTATCTTCATTTGATGCCGGAAGCGGAACCTCTACCGCGACTTGCCTTAAGATTGGATCGTCTTCATTAACAAAATCATCCATGGTAAGCATAATCTTTCACCCCATAAAAATTCTTATAATATGTATAGGGTTATTTTAACAAAAAAGAGGCTGAAAGTTAATGAATGGTTTAATGAAAGAAAAATGGAGGGGATGGAATCAAGTCGATGATTTCCTATCCCTGCCATTATTTTATTTGCATGTTGGTCTATTTAAAAAATATTATCATTTTTTGCGAATCAGGGTAAATCGTTAACATTTTCGGGTAAAGGTAATAGTAATTACCTGGTTAGCATAAGCACGCGCCGACGATGATTAACAGAATGAACAGGACAATGATCAGGGCAAAGCCGCTTCCAAAGCCGCAGCCTCCACCATCGCCATATCCATAGCTGGGTGCAGCGGAAACCGGATAACAACATTCTTGGTTGAAACCTCCATACATAATTTCATACCTCCGTTTTTGTATTTATTAAAATGCTGACCATTCAAATTTGAAACGGTCCCTACAGCCTATGCAGTATGGTTTAAAGGGTGTAGGCTAGCGCCCAGTAATGAAAAAAACCTGCTCGGAATATGATTGTAACAAATGTCTGCGGCTTAAGAATGAATTGAGGAACATGAATCTTCAAAGAACTATCAGAAGGAGTTGTCTATGTTGAAACGTTTTGGTCCATTTGTTATCTTACTTCTTTCTTTAGTGACCTTGACTGGTTGTTTTAATGGTTCACCGGAAGAAAGAATCCACAAAATCCTGGAGAAAACTGCAGAAAAGGAAAGTGATTTCACCGAGACTCAAGAGCCGCTTAATGATTTGGAGAAAAAAGAAAAAGAAAAATATGAGAAAATCATTAAACTTGGATTGGATGATTATGAACAGATCGTCGAGCTTTCAGATGAAGCAACCAAGAATATCGACGAAAGGGAAAAAATAATTGAAAAGGAACAAAGCAGTATGCAATCCTCAAAAGAACAATTCAATCAAATAGATGAACAAATCGGGAAAATAGAGGATGAAAAGATAAAAGAAGAAGCGACTGAAATGAAAAAGATCATGAGTGAGCGCTATAGCACCTATGATGATTTATATGATGCCTATCAACAAAGTCTCGCTTATGATCGTGAATTATATGAGCTTTTCAAAAAAGAGGATTTGAAAATGGATGAATTACAAGTGCAAATCGAGAAAATAAATACCTCTTATACAAAAGTTTTGAAAGCGAATGAGGAATTTAATGCATTAACGGAAAAATCAAATCAAAAAAAAGAAAGTTTTTATGATAGTTCCGGCATAGAAATGGCGGATTCAACAAATTAATATAAATAATGATGGGCTGTGATCCTCACTCACAGCCCATATTTTTTTCAATCCAGTTCTTTTGGGAATAAAAAAAATTTAGAATGGTCTTTTTTTTGTGCAACCAGCCTGATTTAAATTTTCATACCTGTACTAAAAAAAAACGATAATTAAAAATCTAACAGCAGACTTAGATGAAAGCGTTTGAATATTTTTTCGGTATATTATTTTACATGCTCAAATGCCTTTAGTTAAAGCGGTTTTGGAATCGATGGGATATGCTGGGGAATTGAAATGTTATCCTTTGCCATCCTTAAATTGATAAATAAGGGAAAGTTAATAGTACAGTTGTAAATTGAAAACTAATACAGAGAAGAAGTATGAGTATTGGAAATTCTATTAAATCAAAATTATTAGGAACTCCAAGTGATTGACTTGATGTTAATTCATCTTGTAAACTTAATCTATAAAAATTCTTGTATCATTTTCCTTGATTTTTTTTATGGTACAGAATAAGATTGAGACATATTAAGCATATCCACGTTTGAGGATTGGTCTTAAGGGAAAAATAAAAGAATGTATTGTTGCAGAAACTAAAAAGCAAACTATTTTTGCTTTATAGAATAATAATAGCAAACCTTTTTAATGAAAGGATGAGGTGCCAAATGGCTCAAAAAACTAAACAAGCTAAAATTAATGTTCAGGATCAGCTTAAGAAAGTAGAAGAACAATTTGAAACTTTTCAAATTTTAAATGAAGAGGGAGAAGTCGTGAATGAAGCGGCTATGCCTGATTTAAGTGATGAACAATTGCAAGAATTAATGCGCCGTATGGTTTATACACGCATCTTGGATCAACGTTCCATATCACTGAACCGTCAAGGCAGATTAGGTTTCTATGCACCGACTGCCGGTCAAGAAGCTTCTCAAATCGCTTCCCAGTATGCTTTGGAAAAAGAAGATTTCATTTTGCCTGGTTATCGTGATGTTCCGCAAATCGTTTGGCATGGCCTGCCGCTTTGGCAAGCATTCTTATTCTCCCGGGGTCATTTTAAGGGAAATCAAATTCCTGAAGACGTCAATGTAATTTCTCCTCAAATCATTATCGGCGCTCAATATATCCAAGCTGCCGGAGTTGCTCTTGGGTTGAAGAAACGCGGGAAAAAAGCTGTTGCCATTACATATACGGGTGACGGTGGAACCTCACAAGGTGACTTCTATGAGGGAATTAACTTTGCAGGTGCCTTTAAAGCGCCAGCTATCTTCATCGTGCAAAATAACCGTTTCGCAATCTCTACACCAGTTGATTTGCAGTCAGCATCGAAAACATTGGCCCAAAAGGGTGTGGCTGCAGGTATTCCTGGAATCCAGGTTGATGGTATGGATGCGTTGGCCGTTTATACAGCCGTTAAAGAAGCTCGTGAACGTGCAATAAATGGTGAAGGCCCTACATTGATTGAAACATTAACTTACCGTTATGGACCACATACGATGGCTGGGGATGACCCGACACGTTACCGTACTTCCGAAATGGATAACGAGTGGGAACTGAAAGATCCATTGGTTCGTTTCCGCAAGTTCTTGGAAAGCAAAAAACTTTGGAATGAAGAATTAGAAAACGAAACGATAGAGAAAGCCAAAGACGATATTAAAGAAGCAATCAAATTGGCTGATGCAGAACCTAAACAAAAGGTTACAGACCTAATTGATAATATGTATGAAGAAATGCCTTATAACTTAAAAGAACAATATGAAATTTATAAAGAGAAGGAGTCGAAGTAAGCCATGGCTCAATTGACGATGATTCAAGCAATTACAGAAGCATTACGTACAGAACTTAAAAATGACGAGAATGTACTCGTTTTTGGGGAAGATGTAGGTCTTAATGGAGGAGTTTTCCGTGCAACGGAAAATCTTCAAAAAGAATTCGGTGAAGATCGTGTATTCGATACACCTCTTGCTGAATCTGGAATCGGTGGATTAGCGGTCGGTCTTTCTTTACAAGGTTTCCGTCCTGTTCCTGAAATTCAATTCTTTGGGTTTGTATATGAAGTAATGGATTCCGTAAGCGGTCAGCTTGCTCGTATGCGCTACCGTTCAGGTGGACGTTACAGTGCACCGGTTACAATTCGCTCACCTTTTGGGGGCGGAGTCCATACTCCGGAAATGCATGCTGATAGCTTAGAAGGTTTAATGGCCCAGCAACCAGGGTTAAAGGTAGTTATCCCTTCCACTCCTTACGATGCAAAAGGCTTATTGATTTCAGCGATTCGTGATAATGACCCTGTCATTTTCCTTGAGCACATGAAATTGTACCGTTCTTTCCGTCAGGAAGTTCCTGAAGAAGAATACACAATTCCATTAGGAAAAGCGGATGTGAAAAGAGAAGGAACGGATTTATCCATTATTACTTATGGTGCGATGGTGCAGGAATCCATCAAGGCAGCTGAGGAATTGGCTAAGGATGGTCATTCCGTCGAAGTGGTCGACTTACGGACTGTATCACCATTGGATATCGATACAATCATTGCTTCTGTAGAAAAAACAGGACGCGCTATCGTTGTTCAAGAAGCACAAAAGCAAGCTGGTATAGCAGCGAATGTCGTAGCGGAAATTAACGAACGTGCCATTTTGAGCTTGGATGCTCCAGTACTGCGCGTGGCGGCAGCTGATACGGTATTCCCGTTTTCACAAGCTGAAACAGTATGGCTCCCTAATTATAAAGACATTATTGAAACGGCGACTAAAGTCTTGAAGTTTTAACAATCTTAAGTAATGGAATGAATGTCCTGCTCGGGAAAGTGATTTTGCATTAACGGTAATGCAAGATAAAGGACTTTATTCAAAGCACTAAGTATGATTTAATATAGGAGGTTGAACTCAGTGGCATTCCAATTTAGACTCCCTGATATCGGAGAAGGTATACACGAAGGTGAAATAGTGAAATGGTTTGTAAAGCCAGGAGATAAGATACAAGAAGATGACGTGCTTTGCGAGGTTCAAAACGATAAGGCCGTTGTTGAAATCCCATCACCGGTGGAAGGTACCGTTGAAGAAATCCTTGTTCAAGAAGGAACGGTTGCCGTTGTTGGCGATGTACTTGTAACATTCGATGCTCCAGGTTATGAAAATCTTCAGTTTAAAGGGGATCATGGAGAAGAAGCGAAGGCAGAAGGCGAGAAGAATACGGAGGCCCAGGTTCAAGCAACTGCTGAAGCTGGACAGGAAGTCAAGAAAGAGGCTGCTCCGGTTCAAGAAAATAGCGGAGTAACGGGCGCGGGAGCACAACCACAGGTTGAGGCAGATCCTTCACGCCGTATTATCGCCATGCCTTCTGTCAGGAAATATGCACGCGAACAAGGGGTAAATATTCGTGAGATCACTGGTTCTGGGGATAACGGCCGCATCATGAAGGAAGACATTGATGCTTTCAAAAACGGCAAAACCGCTCCACAGCAACCAGCAGCTCAAAGTGAAGCTTCACAACAAAATGATACGGAAACAACCGAAAAACAAAAAGTTTCAATTCCAGAAGGGCAATATCCTGAAACTCGTGAGAAAATGAGCGGTATGAGAAAAGCGATCGCAAAAGCAATGGTTAAGTCCAAGCAGACAGCTCCGCATGTTACATTAATGGATGAAGTCGATGTGACGCTATTGGTTGCTCACCGTAAGAAATTCAAGGAAATTGCTGCACAAAAAGGAATCAAGCTTACATTCCTACCTTATGTTGTTAAAGCGTTAACAAGTGCATTGCGTGAATTCCCTATGCTTAACACATCATTTGATGATGAAGCTAGTGAGATTATCCATAAACACTATTACAATATCGGAATTGCGGCAGACACAGACAAAGGACTGCTCGTTCCAGTTGTAAAAGATGCAGATCGTAAATCAACTTTCGCTATTTCACAAGAAATTAACGAATTAGCGACGAAAGCCCGTGACGGCAAATTGGCTCCTAACGAAATGAAAGGTGCTTCTTGCTCCATTACGAATATCGGTTCCGCAGGCGGTCAATGGTTCACACCTGTTATCAATCATCCAGAAGTTGCCATTCTAGGGATTGGACGCATTGCCGAAAAAGCAATTGTACGCGACGGGGAAATTATCGCCGCTCCAGTTCTGGCATTATCACTGAGCTTTGATCACCGCATGATTGATGGAGCAACAGCTCAACATGCATTGAATCATATCAAAAAGTTATTGAACGACCCAGAATTATTGTTAATGGAGGCGTAAACAATGGTAGTAGGAGATTTTCCAATCGAAACAGATACTTTAGTAATCGGTTCAGGCCCAGGGGGATATGTTGCCGCAATTCGCGCAGCACAGCTTGGACAGAAAGTAACGGTCGTTGAAAAAGGAACAATCGGCGGAGTTTGTTTGAATGTAGGCTGTATTCCATCGAAAGCTTTAATTTCGGCTGGACACCGTTTCCATGAAGCTCAGCATTCAGAAGATATGGGTATCTTTGCAGAAAAAGTTACTGTTGATTTTTCTAAAGTACAAGCTTGGAAAGGTACTGTTGTAAAAAAATTAACTGGCGGTGTAAGCAGCCTGTTAAAAGGCAATAATGTTGATGTTGTAACTGGCGAAGCTTATTTCGTTGATGAAAACAGCATCCGTGTTATGAATGAAGACTCTGCCCAAACATATACTTTTAAAAACGCAATCATCGCTACTGGTTCATCGCCAATCGAGATTCCGTCATTTAAATATACGAAACGCGTACTTAATTCAACTGGCGCTCTTGCTTTGGAAGAAGTTCCAAGTTCGATCGTGGTAATCGGCGGAGGTTACATCGGAACTGAGCTTGGCGGAGCATTCGCTAGCTTTGGCACTAAAGTGACGATCCTTGAAGGTACCGAAGAAATCCTTTCTGCAGGCTTTGAAAAACAAATGGCAGCACTTGTTAAGCGTAACCTTAAAAACAAAGGTGCTGAAATTGTTACTAAAGCAAATGCTAAAGGCGTGGAAGAAACTGATACAGGTGTAACCGTTACTTATGAAGTAAAAGGCGAAGAGAAAAAAGTTGAAGCCGATTACGTTTTAGTAACAGTTGGACGTCGTCCAAACACTGCTGAAATCGGCCTGGAACAAGTCGGAATCAAAATGACTGACCGCGGTTTGATCGAAACGGATAAACAATGCCGTACTAGCGTGAAAAACATCTACGCAATCGGTGATATCGTTTCTGGACCTCAGTTAGCTCATAAAGCTTCTTATGAAGGTAAAATTGCAGCTGAAGCCATTGCTGGACATTCATCTGAAATCGACTATCTTGCTATTCCGGCTGTTGTATTCTCTGAACCGGAACTTGCTTCTGTCGGTTATAATGAAAAAGAAGCGAAGGAAGCTGGAATCGAAGCGCTTGCTTCTAAATTCCCATTCGCTGCAAATGGACGTGCTCTTTCATTAAATAATACGGACGGATTTGTGAAGCTTATCACTCGCAAAGAAGACGGATTGGTTATTGGAGCACAAATTGCAGGACCAAACGCTTCTGATATGATTGCAGAACTAGGTTTGGCTATCGAAGCAGGAATGACTGCCGAAGATATTGCGATGACAATCCATGCACATCCAACTTTAGGGGAAATCACAATGGAAGCTGCTGAAGTTGCCCTTGGAACTCCTATCCACATCATTAAGTAATTGAGATTTATAAAAGCGTACTGCTGAATGCAGTACGCTTTTTTTATTGGCCGGATTAAAAAAATGAAGGATGACTCCCCATTCATGAATTTCTTCTCACTAGTTAAATGAAATGGACAAAAAGGGCATAAGCTATAAAAAGGACTTCTTACTTTTTTCCTTGAAAGGGTTTGAAAAAGGCCATAAAGGATAAAAAATAAGATGAGCGATTTGTTAAAGAATATTTTTTGCCAATAAAAAGATCATGGCTGATATATTCATATTAAAATGGGGTGGATCACTTGAAAAATTATCTGGTAATCCTCTTTCAACTAATCGTTTGGAGCGGGTATACATTAGTTGAATGGCTGTCTGTTAACGATCGATTCGTTTTCAAAGTATTCATGTTTCTGGTCTTTTCTTATCTAGCCATTTACATTGGTAAAATGATTTTAAAATCCAATAGACGAACCATGCTTGTTACCGTGATAAGTCTATTATGTTACGGGGTTTTGCAAATCCTTTTGGAAACGCTGGTACCCGTATATTGAATTTTTACGTAAGCTTCGATGACATATAAAACCACGGAGGTATCATGTTTAACAAAGTAGTGGCATTATTTACATTAGTATCATTTTTATTGATGGCTTGTAATGACCCGAGTTCCGATCAAACTGAAAATGAGAGTGAAAAAAGTGTCGAAACGACGACAACGGTCCAAGATGAAAGTCAGCAAGAGAAAGATTTGGAAACAGAAACGTCACAAACGATTGGCGAAAGGAATGTAAAGGCAGAATATCGGGTGGATAAAGAGAATTGGTCATTTAAACCGATTGGGGATGCAAATCCGAAAGTTGTGTTGTTGACATTTGATGATGCACCTGATAAATATTCCCTGGCAATCGCCCAAATCCTGAAGCGACTAGAAGTACCTGCGATATTTTTCGTGAACGGTCACTTTCTTGAAAATGATGAAAATAAAGCGATGCTGAAAGATATTCATGAAATGGGTTTTTCCATAGGAAATCATACGTATTCCCATGTAAATTTAAAAGAGTTGAACGAAAAGGAACAAGAGCGGGAAATCGTAAAATTGAACAATTTGGTTGAGGGAATAATAGGGGTACGCCCTAAGTACTTCAGGGCGCCATTTGGTTCGAATACCGAGCATTCAAAAAAAGTCGCTGAGAAAGAAAAAATGTTGGTCATGAATTGGACTTACGGCTATGACTGGGAAAAAGAGTATCAAGATAAAAAAGCTTTAACGGAAATCATGTTGAACAGCCCTTATTTGGGAAATGGGGCGAACTTACTGATGCATGACCGGAAATGGACGAGTGAAGCGATAGAGGATATCGTGAAAGGTTTTCAAAAGAAAGGCTATGAGTTCCTTGATCCAAAATTAATTGAAACGCCTGCATGAGCCAATTTCGGCATTCGCAGGTTTTTTTATTTCCTCGGATAATAATACATCACCCGTTTATTGAAGAGATGCAGCTGCGCCCGTAATTTCTTTGCAAGGAATTTGCACAATTCATTAGCTTTTCCCTTATCACCGAAAGTTGCTGTGTCAGGGAGGGTGAATTGGATATAGGATTGGATCCGATCTGATCCATCTTCATCCTTTACTACTTCTTGGTCAACTCCTATCAATATCATGTGATATCGATCTTCTTTGGCTTGGAGATATATGGCCTTATCCTTCATTCTTTCCGGTACTTTCATTTCATAAGGAAATGCTTTCTTATCATAGTCCCAATCCAATTGCTTTCCGGTTTTCGCTGTAATCATTTGATAATAGTTCAGCAATTCTTTCACGTCTTCGATGGTTACAGTTCCTTTCACGGATTCGGGAACGAGTTTGATATAGGCATTTTCAGACATGTGGATCCCCCTTCATTCGATAAGATGTAAGAATATTTTAACATTTTATGGATGTATTATATACCTATCTATATGTAAATGAAAAGGCGAAATTCCTTTTTCACCTTGCCATCCCAAAGCAAGGAGTGTGATGCACTGAGTCCAGGGCCCTTTATAAATAAATTCCCGTGTTTTAAAAAAGGTTGTTTTCGCATACTTTATTGCTATTTATCAAGTAGTGCGGTGTGGTTGATTTCCCCTCCAGATGCTCGCTTTCCTTGGTGCGGGCGGTGAGCCTCCTCGGCGTAAACGCCTGTGGGGTCTCATCTGTCCCGCTGCTCCCGCAGGAGTCTCGCACTTCCGCTCCAATCAACCTTAAATAGTTTCGTTTTAAAAACAACAATCTTTATGAAAAGAGCCTAAAAAAAAGAATCAGTCTAACGAACGATTGGAATCCAATTCTTTCAACATGATCGTTCATTAAGTGAGAAAAAGTATATATGTTATACTTTTTAGCTTGAAATAATAAATGTGTTATATTATAATTCATTTGAAGCGGTTACATTATATCAATGATGCATACAATATAGGGGAAGGGGTTGTAAAAATGGGAACTATCGTATGTCAAACTTGCAATAGCACGATTGAACATTTTGAAGATGAGAAAGTAAGTGTATTATACACACACAATCACAACTGCCAATGCTGTGATACAGCTGCCTCTGAAAAATAAATGGAAAAAAGATTTCAAGATTAATAGAATGTAAGGGTGTTTCAGGGTTGTAACCTGGAGCACCCTTTTTATAGAAGCCAGTGCTTAATAATAAAAGGTTAAAAAAACCAGAGCAGTACTCTGCTCTGGTTTGATGGGAGAATCAATTTTTTATGATGCGTAAATGTTTTATTTCTGGGTCCTCAGGGCCTTGAACCGGAAGTCCGGCCTCGATGTTTTTCCGGATGTAATTGATATTATCTTCAGTAATCAATTCTCCTGGAATGAAGATCGGAATTCCAGGCGGGTAAACCATGATGAATTCAGCGCTGATTTTGCCGACAGATTCCTCAATGGGAACCACTTCGGTTTCTGCATAAAATGCCTCCCTGGGTGATAAAGCCAGCGGTGGTGTATCAGGAAGCAGGACTTCGATCTTTTCATGTTCAGCCGCCATTTCCTTAAACTCATCCGCTAAGTCTCTAAGGGCAGCGATCAGCAGGTCCGCTTCTGTTTTTGTGTCTCCAGGTGTTATCAGGCAAAGGATATTGTACAAGTCGGAAAGTTCCACTTCGATATTATGCTTTTCACGAAGCCATTTCTCAACGTCGTATCCGGTAATATTCAATTCCTTGATGGATATGATCAATTTTGTCGGATCATAACTAAAGGCTGCCTCGCTCTCGAGAATTTCGCTGCCGACACAGTAAAGATAAGGAATCTCATTAACGGCCTCACGGATATACCCTGCGAGATTGATCGCTTCATCGATCATTTCCCTGCCTACTGTCGCAAGTTGTCTTCTAGCCGTATCCAGGGAAGCCAGAAGGATATAGGAGGTTGAGGTGGTTGTGAGCATGCTCAATATGGCTTGAACACGATTTGCGGAAACCAATCCAGTCTTAACATTCAATATGGAACTTCCCGTTAGTGAACCGCCCAGTTTATGAACACTAGTAGCAGCCATATCCGCTCCAGCCTGCATGGCTGACATCGGCAAGTCTTCATGGAAGTGTATATGGACACCATGTGCTTCATCTACGAGTACTGGGATTTGGTGGGAATGGGCAACTTCCACTATTTTTTGCAAATCAGCCGAAATGCCGAAATAGGTGGGATTGATGACAAGCAACCCTTTTGCATCGCTATGTTCCCTTAAAGTTTTTTCAACGGCATCAACGGTGATTCCGTGTGAAATGCCCAAATCCTTATCTATTTCAGGATTGATGAAAATGGGAACAGCTCCGGAAAATACAATGGCAGACATTACGGATTTATGTACATTCCTTGGGACGATGATTTTGTCCCCAGGTCCGCAGACTGTCATGACCATCGTCATGATTGCTCCACTTGTTCCTTGAACGGAAAAGAATGTGTGATCTGCCCCAAAAGCTTCAGCGGCAAGATCCTGAGCTTGTTTGATGATCCCCTTTGGCTGATGGAGATCATCGAGTGGAGCGATATTGATTAAATCTATCGATAATGCATTTTCTCCAATGAAATTACGGAAATCAGCGTCCATTCCTTTTCCTTTTTTATGACCTGGAATATGAAATTGAACGGGATTTCTTTTTGCATGCTCCAATAAGGCAGTGTATAAGGGTGTTTCATTCTGTGACAATTCTTTGTGGCCCCTTTTCAGTAAAATAGGTACGAAATATGGGAGGTTTTACTCCCTTTCTATTAATGATCGTATGTTTCTCCGATTCCATTTGTATGGTTAGTAAGCTTGTGGATAGACATAAAACATATGAATTATAGCACGTCTTATAATAAATGCCTAGAGTGATTTAATGTCCTGACTTAAACAATTTATATATGTCTTTGTCTTTAAAGAGCCCAATGAAATTATCAGCAGTTTATAAATATCCATTTTTCTAGTATTAACTTGATTTACTCAAGAATTCTTCTTTTTTTATATTGTATGTGTGAGTTAAAAATTGAACGGGTAAACAATATTTGCCATAATGAAGCTAATGATTTGGATTCAGCTAAATAAACAATCCAGCAAATGAAAAGGGAGATGAGGAGTTTGAAGTGGGAAACGCGTGTGACCGATTTGTTAGGTATTCAATACCCAATTATACAGGGGGGATTGGCCCATTTAGCATATGCCGACCTGGCTGCGGCAGTGTCGAATGCAGGCGGGCTAGGGCAGGTGACGGCCATGTCCTTGGACACTCCGGAGCAGCTGATAGAAGAAATAAGAAAAACAAAATCATTGACGGATAAACCGTTTGGTGTGAACTTTGCGATCGGCCAGCATGGGAGGCCTTATGAACACATGCTTGAAGCAGCCTTGAAAGAGGGAATTGCAGCTGTTTCCGTAACCGGCGGCAACCCTGGCCCTTTTCTTGATTACGTTAAAGGCACTCAAGTGAAAAAACTGGTGCTTGTTGCTGCAAGAAGGCAGGCAATGAAGGCTGAACAGCTTGGTGCAGATGCAGTGATGGTAGTTGGTCAGGAGGGCGGAGGGCATTTAGGGCGTGATGATATTGGAACCTCCGTGTTAATTCCTCAAGTTGTGGACTCCGTTAAAATTCCAGTCATCGCGTCTGGAGGTTTTGGCGATGGACGAGGTTTGATGGCAGCGTTGGCGCTTGGTGCCGAAGGAATCGAGATGGGAACACGTTTCATAGCTGTCAAGGAGTGTGTTCATGCACATGAATTATATAAAAATGCCTTGGTTTCCGGCACGGAAAATGATACCGTTATCATCAAGCGGTCCATTGGTGCACCAGCCAGGGTAATTGCAAACAGCTGGACCGATAAGATTCTTGATATTGAAAAAGAAAACGGCGGATATGAACAATTGAAGGAATACATAAGTGGAAAAGCGAATCAGCGTTATATTCATGACGGTGTCGAAGGTGAAGGCTTTGCCTGGGCTGGACAAGTGATGGGGCTGATTCATGATGTACCATCGACTGCTGAACTATTCAGTCGGATTATCGACCAGGCGGAAGCAATTCGTTCAAAATGGGCAGACTGATGATGCATGGTCCGCCGGACAACATGAAAAACTATCTAGAAGGAGCGTGTTTAGGATATGGATTATCAATATCCAATGGATCTTGAGTGGTCTACTGACGAAATCGTAGATGTGATTAAATTCTTTGAAGCAGTAGAAAAGGCTTATGAAAATAAGATACAAAAGGAAGAATTCATGAAGGCTTACCGAAGATTCAAGGAAATAGTCCCCGGCAAGGCGGATGAAAAAAAGTATACGGATGAGTTCGAGTCAGTCAGCACCTATTCAGCCTATCTTGTCATTAAGAAGGCAAAAGGAATCGATGACGGGGAATGGATAAAAATGAAACATTAAAAATATAATTTTTTGAAAACTCCATTGACTTACTGAAAAGATTGTTTTAACATAATAATCAAGAAAAAGATAAAGGCAGTGACGAAGAAGAGTACCTTAATGATGTTCTGCAGAGAGCCAGTGGTTGCTGAAAACTGGTGAACGAAATTAAGCGAATGGACTTCCGAGCCCCAAACCGAAACGGATGAACGGAGTAGGCTTTGGCGATTATCTCATCGTTAATGGAGATAGGCATGTTAATGCCGTAAAGTGAGCTAATTTAGCTAATTAAGGTGGTACCACGGGTTCCTCGTCCTTTGGATGAGGGCCCTTTTTGCGTTTTTTTTGAAAATGATAATTAAATCTATGAATGAGAGTAGTAATCTTTTTAGATGCGTCACAGAGAGCCGGAATAGGTGGAAACCGGTACGATATAAGAAGATGAATGGACTTATGAGTGGTTTCTTGAAAATAAGTAGGGAAACTCGGCTGCCACCGTTAAAGGGTAATCGCAAGAATTCAATTCTTGCTTGAGAGGGAAAAATGATGCATTTTTCCAACTTGAGGTGGCACCGCGGTATACCGTCCTCTGCAGACACATATTTGTGTTTGCAGGGGATTTTTTTATTGGAATTCAATATATATACCTTTTAAAGAAAATATCCAGAGGAAATGAAGACCTGGTCATTTGGCCAAAAGGGTTTTCCCTCCGGGGGATTATAAGAGCGCATAAGAATCGGGAGGGAATCAAGAGATGAATAATTTGGATGAAAAAAAAGTACTCCGTTTCAAAATGGATACAATTGAAGGGGATATCCATACACCCATTGCCATATTTCAGAAATTAGATGGTGACCAGAAGTTTTTATTGGAAAGTTCGAATTCGCATCATGACAACGGCCGCTACTCATATCTAGGTTCAAAACCTTATTTGGAGGTGACATCGCTTGCTGACCGAGTAAATGTGAAAGACATTGAAACAGGTGATCAAATCGTTAAGGACATCAATATCATCGAGTTTCTAAAAAAAGAATTATTAGTGGAAATAGAAGAGGTTCCCACACATCTTCCGCCATTTAACGGTGGCGCAATCGGATATATGGGCTATGATATCATTCGTCTTTATGAAAATATTGGTCCGATTCCTCCTGATTCATTGCAAATGCCTGATGCTCACTTTCTTTTTTATAAAGAACTGTATATATTCGATCATGTTCTGCAGAAGATCCATCTTTTGACTGCTGAAGAAGATAGTGAAAAAAGTTTATTGGGAATGAAGGATAAAATAAATCAGGCAAGCAAGCCGTCAAAGGAAATATCGTCGGAATATTTGGAATTCAATTCGAATTTCAGTCAGGATGAATTCGAGAAAATGGTCCTTGAAGCTAAATCGGCGATCATAGCTGGTGAAGTGTTCCAAGTTGTTTTATCACAAAGGTTTAAAGCGGACTTTGATGGGGAGCCTTTCGACGCCTATCGTCGTTTGCGATTAGCCAACCCCTCTCCTTATATGTTTTATATAGAATTTGGTGAATATACAATCATTGGGTCTTCTCCAGAAAGTTTAATCAGTGTTTCATCAGGAATGGTTCATGTTAATCCCATTGCCGGCACAAGGCCGAGAGGGAAAACGGATGAAGAAGATAAGGGCTTCGAAAAAAGCCTGCTGATGGATGAGAAGGAACTTGCCGAGCATAAGATGCTAGTTGATTTAGGTAGAAATGATCTTGGCAGGGTTTGCGAAATCGGTTCAATCCACCTTACCGAGGAAATGGAAATTCAAAGATATCAGCATGTCATGCATATTGCTTCGAAGGTTAGCGGAAAGCTTAGGGAAGGGTACACGAGTTTAGATGCACTGACGGTCTGCCTTCCTGCCGGAACAGTTTCAGGTGCTCCTAAAATCAGGGCAATGGAGCTGATCAATGAACTGGAAAATTGTAAACGGGGGATGTATTCGGGCTCGATAGGCTACATAGGTTTTGGAGGGGATCTTGATATGGCTTTAGCTATTCGGACGATGATCATTAAAGGTGGCAAGGCCTATGTACAGGCAGGGGCTGGAATCGTATATGATTCAGATCCAAAAACGGAATATGAAGAAACACAAAATAAAGCACGCGCTTTAATGGAGGTTCACACTAGATGATTTTATTAATTGATAACTATGACTCGTTCACATACAACCTTTATCAATATTTAGGTGAAGTGGAAAAAGAAATCGTAGTAAAAAGGAATGACGAAATCACCCTTGCGGAAATTGAGGAACTGAATCCAATGGCAATCGTCATTTCCCCGGGACCGGGCAGGCCCGAAGATGCTGGAATCAGTATGGAGATCATCCGCAATTTTTATGAGAAGGTTCCGCTATTAGGCATTTGTTTGGGGCACCAGGCCATTGGGGCGGTTTTTGGAGCGAATGTTGTTGGGGCGAAACAAATCATGCATGGAAAAACATCGGTAATCGAACATGATGGAACAGGTGTTTTTGCCAAACAGGACTTACAATTCCCGGTAATGCGCTACCATTCCCTTGTGGTTGAAAGGGCGAGTTTGCCAGAAGAACTGACTGTGACGGCAGTGGCACTGGATGATGGGGAAATCATGGCCCTTAAACATCAGGAATTCCCTCTCTACGGTTTACAGTTCCACCCTGAATCAATAGGGACGAAAATCGGCAAGGAATTATTACATCAATTTTATGAGATTGCCGGTACCTTTCAATCAGAGAAGGAACAATCCATTCTATAAAACAAAAAACGACTGGGGGAGTTAGCGGTGAAGGAGTATTTAGCGAAGTTAGCAGAGCGTCAAACATTGACGGAAGAAGAGATGAGCAGAGCAGCCCAATCGTTATTTTCTAAAGATATCTCCGAAAGCGAGATGGCAGCATTCATCATTGCCTTAAAAGCCAAAGGGGAAACGGCAGGTGAAATAGCAAGCCTTGTCAGAGTCATGAGAAAAGAAGCAAGAAGTGTACAAACAAGCTCCCTTAATGTAATGGATAATTGCGGAACGGGAGGAGATGGGTCACAAAGCTTCAATATAAGCACAGCATCGGCCTTCGTGCTTGCTGGGGCCGGTGTCAAGGTTGCCAAACATGGAAATCGCAGCATTTCAAGCAAAACGGGAAGTGCGGATGTATTGGAAGCATTAGGCGTTAATTTGTACTTGGAGCCTGACATGTTAAAGGAATTGTTGGAGGAAAATGGGATCACATTCTTATTTGCCCCATCTGTTCACCCTAATATTGCAAGGATAATGAAAGTGAGAAAAGAACTGAAAATCCCGACGATATTTAATCTTATCGGTCCCCTGACAAATCCAGTCCAGCTCGACACGCAATTAATGGGAATCAATCGACGCGATATGCTTGAGCTTTTTGCGGAAGTCCTGCATAAATTGGGCAGAAAACGCGCAGTCGTGATAAATGGTGCCGGGTTCATGGATGAAGCGAGCCTGCAGGGTGAAAACTCACTCGTCCTTTTGGAGCAAGGAGATATTATCCCATTTACGCTGCATCCTGAAGAAGTGGATCTGCCGGTTTACGGAAATGATGCCATCCGTGGTGGTGACGCCAAACAAAATGCCGATATCATGCTTAGGCTTCTCAAAGGGGAAAAAGGTGCATATCGTGATACCGTTTTATTAAATGCCGGATTGGGATTATACGCACATGGTACGGCAGCAACGATCAAAAAAGGAATCTCCATGGCCAAAGAAAGCATTGATAGCGGATCGGCTCTTGCAAAGTTAGAAAATCTGATTGCTTATGGCAATAGAAATAAGGTGGTCATGTAATGGAAAATATCTTAACGAAAATCATCGAACAGAAAAAGGTGGAAGTCGCAAAATTAAAAGAAAGTGCCTTAGATGATTCGGTCATGATCAACATAGTCAGACCATCTTTGGTGGAAAATTTGAAAACGGCTAAATCGATGGCGGTCATCGCGGAAATAAAACGGGCTTCCCCTTCAAAGGGGGACATTAAAATCAATGTAAATCCGATCGAGCAGGCCCTTTCATATGAAAGTGGCGGAGCTGCAGCGATATCCGTATTGACGGATGAGGTTTTCTTTAAAGGATCCATTGCAGATTTGAGAAACGTAAGCGAGGCTATACAAATTCCCAGGTTGTGCAAAGATTTCATCATCGATGAAATCCAAATTGATCGGGCCCATCGAGCAGGTGCGACTATCATTCTATTGATTGTGGCAGCACTTTCTAAAGAACGCCTTCATGAATTATATCAATATGCAAAAAAGAAAGGGCTTGAAGTATTGACGGAAGTCCATGATGAAGCCGAACTGGAACGTGCTCTAGAGCTGAATGCAGAGCTCATAGGGATTAACAATCGGAATTTAAAGACCTTCAAAGTGGATTTGGCTGTAACGGAACGACTGGCAAAGTTGCTTGATCCCAAACGCCATATCATTATCAGTGAAAGTGGGATCAAAACAAAAGAAGATGTGATGCGTGTAAAGGATGCTGGTGCAAAAGCGGTTTTGGTCGGGGAGACACTCATGACTGCATCAAATCTTCCGCACAAGATGGCCGAACTGCAAATGAGTATATAAGGAGATTAATATGTTAGTGAAAATCTGTGGGATAAAGACTTTGGCAGCTGCTCAGACTGCTGTTAGTTCCGGGGCAGACTTCATTGGTTTCATTTTTGCCGAGAGCAGCAGGAAGGTTGAGCCGGAGATAGTAGGAGATTTCGGAGCGAATCTAGCTGGTCATGTTAAAAAGGTCGGAGTGTTTGCCAATCAAACTGAACAAGAAGTGATAAAAAGTGCTGAAATTGCGGGATTGGATTATATTCAGCTTCATGGTAACGAGTCTGCCAGCTTTGCCCGCAGAATGCCCCTGCCGGTGATCAAGGCCTTTGCCATCCATTCAGAGAAAGACCTTGAAAACCTGCATGAATACCCAGCGGATTATCTATTGGTCGATCTTCCTAAGAGCGCATCCGGCAAGGGATATACTTTGGATTGGGAAATGATTCGAAAAGCTGATCTGCCACTGGAGAAGGTAATTCTAGCCGGTGGGCTGACTCCGGAAAATGTCGGAAAAGCGATTAATGCCGTTTCACCATTCGCAGTTGACGTAGCAAGTGGTGTTGAAACAAACGGATTAAAAGATGCTGTAAAAATGAAAGCATTTATCAATGAGGCAAAAAATACAGCCGGAAAAGAGGAATGAATAGATGAATACTTATACACAGCCTGATAAAACTGGACATTTTGGAGCATATGGAGGCCGCTTCGTTCCAGAAACTTTAATGGCGGCGATTACGGAGCTTGAAGAAGTATATGAACAATCTAAAAATGATCCAGAATTCCAAAGGCAGCTAAGTTATTACCTGAAACAATATATCGGTCGGGAAACCCCTCTTTATTTTGCGGAGAACTTAACGAGACTGGCTGGCGGTGCAGACATTTATCTGAAGCGCGAAGACTTGAATCATACTGGAGCCCACAAAATAAATAATACGATCGGCCAGGCTTTGCTGACTCAGAAAATGGGCAAGAAAAAAGTGATTGCCGAAACGGGTGCAGGACAGCACGGGGTTGCAACGGCGACTGTGTGTGCTTTGCTGAAGTTGGAATGCATTATCTTTATGGGAGAAGAAGATATCAGGAGACAGAAATTGAATGTATTCAGGATGGAGCTTTTGGGAGCCAAAGTCATATCTGTATCACAAGGAAGCGGGACACTGAAGGATGCAGTAAATGAAGCGTTACGATATTGGGTGGCTAATGTGGATGACACCCATTATATAATGGGATCAGTTCTTGGTCCGCACCCATTCCCCGTTATTGTCCGTGATTTTCAAAGCGTGATAGGGAATGAAACAAAACGTCAATATTCTGAGGCGGTTCATTCCCTGCCGGATGCAATAGTTGCATGCATAGGCGGAGGAAGTAATGCAATGGGGATGTTTTATCCCTTCATTGAGGACGAAACGGTAAAGTTATACGGAGTGGAAGCGGCAGGGCATGGGCTTAATACACCGTTGCATGCTTCAAGTTTGACGAAAGGGAAACCTGGGGTGCTCCACGGGGCATTCATGTATGTTTTGCAGAACGAGGACGGTCAGATCCAGGAGGCACATTCTATTTCGGCAGGGCTGGATTATCCAGGGGTAGGGCCTGAACATAGTTACTTAAAAGATACGAATCGGGTGGAATATACTTCAGTAACCGATGATGAAGCCTTGGAAGCCCTAGCGATGCTGTCAAGGGAGGAGGGGATCATCCCCGCTTTAGAAAGTTCACATGCCATTTCCTATGGTTTAAAGCTTGCTAAAGAAATGGAGAAAGGAACAGGACTGGTGATTTGCCTGTCCGGCCGTGGTGATAAGGATGTTGAAACGGTCCAATCATTGATGGGGGGTAGTGAACATGAATAAATTAACAAATGCGCTTGAAGAATGTCAAACAAAGCAGGAAAAAGCATTCATACCATATATCATGGCAGGTGATGGAGGTCTTGATCGGTTAAAGAGCCAGCTTCTTTTCCTTGAAAACAGCGGGGCGACTGCCGTTGAACTAGGAATACCTTTCTCTGACCCTGTCGCTGATGGACCCGTTATCCAACAAGCTGGAATCCGTTCTTTGAAAAATGGAACAACTTTAAAAGATGTCCTGAAAAAAGTAATGGAAATCAAAAATGATGTGAACATCCCCATTATTTTAATGGGATATACGAATTCAATCCTGGCTTATGGACTTAAAGAGTTTACGACTGACTGTCTTCAAGCAGGAATTTCCGGGTGCATCATCCCCGATTTACCGATTGAAGAAGAAGCCATCTTTTCATCAATCAAAACTGCAGGGATCGTTCTTATCCGACTTGTGACACTCACGTCTCCGCAAGAGCGCATCACTGAGATAACCGCAGGGGCGGAGGGCTTCATCTACGCAGTTACAGTCAAAGGCATCACAGGTGCCCGTGATGCCTTCGGAGAAGAACTTGGAGGCTATTTAAAGAAAGTAAAAGAGATAAGTCCGGTTCCCGTTCTTGCCGGGTTCGGCATATCGACTCCAGAACATATCCGTGATGCCATACAATACTGCGATGGAGTCATTGTCGGCAGCAAGATCATCGAATGCTTCGAGACAGGCAAGGAAGACCGAATTAGAGACTTGATTCAAGCAAGCAAAGGTTTAGTGCAAAAATAGGGATGGAGAGACTCCCAGGCTGCCCTTAGTTTATAGGCAAAAGGAGTTCTAATTTAAACATAGTTGATTGGGACGGGTGTACGAGACTCTGGCGGAAAAGCGAGTCCTGGAGGCAACGGTCAAATTATTAAAAACCTAAAAAAACTGTAGACAAACCCAATGATTATCGAGTTTGCCTACAGTCTGAGGAGAGCTCTTTGGCTCTCCTTTTATATTATCCAGTTATTGTTGGATCCGAATAGGAATCAATGTGTTTAATTTAATTGATATAAGGGTAAAAGATGTTCAAACGCATCTTGAATGGTTTCAATGAAATCATCATCTTTTAACTTAATAGCGTCATCACGGGAAATTTTTATACCGCATAGGATTTCGGCTTTCTTTACCGTTTGCAAACGGGTGAACATTGAATTCAAATCATCTACTCCAAGACCCTCATGAGGGATGACATCAGGTTTTGTATGATCCATTGACCAAACATAATGGGAGGGAATGCTATTCACCAATCGGTCTGCCTGCTGCTCCAGATGCTTTCCGATTTCCATTTTATTAGGAGCTTCGTAAATGACGGCATACCAGATGAACATATGCGTTTCCCATAACCCGATTTGGAAATGCGGCATCATTTTATAACCTCTGCTATTGGCAGCAAAAGCAACCCATGTATCATTAGGGGGATTCACTGTCCGTCTAGCATGCTTTGCAACGTGAGGGTGCATTTCATCGCCGGTCATAACTGAGAGCTTTTGAGAAAAGTGCTCTCCTAGGGCTTGTAATTTAGGCTGGATCCGTTCTTTTAAAGCATCCATGCGCGGTTCCAATCCATCAATATTAAAAACATCAAAATCATCTGCTGTAAAACTTGCTATATTCATTTTCATCTCTCCTACCGTAATATCTGCACATATTGTAGCATAAGTAAAAGTAAAATTTTAAAAATACGATTCAGGTTGGCAATGTAAAATTCCTTATAGGTTATAACACAAATTAGTTGCTATTTGAGGTAGGAAGTCATATGATAATATAAATTCAGAAAATTACGTTAATTAACGAAGGGAGAATGTTAATTATGAAACAAGTCATGAACCAAGCATTAAAAGCTAAAGAAGTTGAAAGACATAGAGCTGCAGTGTTAAGAATGGAAATGGACTATGAATTAGCAACCCTTTTTGAAGCAATCGGTGAAGAGAATGACCAAAAGAGGTCACAATGCAAGCAAAGACTAGAACGAATCCGCTTGGAATTGTTGAAACTGAAAGCCTTGTAAATGATTGGCTGCAGAGACCTTGAAGGAGAATGAATTAAGGAAATGAATCAATTTCAATACAAGGAATTTTATTATAGATAACGGACACTTTATTTTATTAAAAAATAATGTGTCCGTTTTTCATTAAATGTCCAATATATATAAGGTGGAATTTCATTTGGTCTCGAGTCCCTTTAATAAGGAAGGGGAACGTCAAGTAAGGAGAATATTCTTGCTGGCTAAATCATGATTACGATTAATGGATGGGCAGTCAAGGAAACTTCTTTCCTCATCAGTTAAAAAAATGGAAAATTTAAGATGTTAAAAGCTTGAAGGCAAGCTATATTTGCTTTAATCTTTAAAAGAGGATCATTTTAATGTAGTTTCTGATCATAAAGGACGGGGATATTATAATGGCATCGGTCAAGGAAATGGATACATATGCGAAGTTATGGATGAAAGAAGCCGGTAATAGGCTAAGGGCGTCCTTCAAAACCAAGTTGAATATTGAAATGAAAACGAATCCGAATGATTTGGTAACTAATATGGATAAGGGGATAGAAAAGTTTTTTTGCGAAAAAATCGGCGAAGCTTTTCCAGAACACCGCATTTTTGGTGAAGAGGGAATGGGCAATGATATTAAAGACCTAAAAGGTACGGTGTGGATCATCGATCCAATTGATGGAACTTTGAACTTCATTCATCAACAGAGGAATTTTGCGATTTCTCTTGGGGTTTATGTGGATGGCATCGGAAAGATTGGCATGGTTTATGATGTCTTTAGTGATGAATTATATCATGCGATTAAGGGACAAGGAGCATTTCTGAATGATCAAAGGCTTTCATCTCTTGAAGATGCATCGGTAAGCAAAGCGATCATTTCCATTAATGCAAGCTGGGTAACGGAAAACCGGAGGATCGACCCGAGTCTTTTGGCACCGCTGGTCCGGGATGCAAGAGGAACACGTTCTTATGGCTCGGCAGCGTTGGAGCTGGCATTCGTGGCCGCTGGGAGGATTGATGCATACATAACCATGAGACTCATGCCTTGGGACTTTGCCGGGGGAGTTTTACTGGTCGAGGAAGTGGGCGGGGAAGTTAGTAATATGAAAGGTGACAAATTGGATTTTTTAAAAGGCGACTCACTTTTCGTATCAAAACCAGGGCTGCACAAAGAAGTATTTGACAAATACTTATCAGGAAACTCCAGCCGTTAGTATCAAGGACTGATTGCGGCCATGATAAAAGTCCCGGATAGAAATAATTAACAAAAAAAACTCGCTGTCTGCCAGCGAGTTTTTTATATTATAACTTCCCGGCTTCACGTAATTTCTTCTTCTGGGTGAAACCGAACCCCATGATTCCGCAAAGAATAACGATTGCAGCTAATATTCCAATCAAGCTTTTTTCAGCAATGAAGATGCCAATGGAGCCAATGCATGATGTTGCCAATACCGCTAATATTAAGAAATTCCATTTAATGTTCATGAATATCACCCCTAATATATCTATTGTACATAATTTCTGTATTTGTTTCTAGTATGTTTGTGATATAATATGTAAGTTAATACTAGTGATACGTTTTACACAAACTTTTTTAGGAGTGAATTTTTTGAAATTAAGAGAAAATATTCGTAATATAGCCATCATTGCTCACGTTGACCATGGTAAAACGACGTTAGTGGATCAGTTGCTAAAGCAATCTGGTACTTTCCGTGAAAATGAACATGTGGAAGAACGTGCGATGGATTCTAATGCGATTGAAAAAGAACGCGGAATTACGATTCTTGCGAAAAATACAGCAGTTCAATACCAAGATACAAGAATCAATATTTTGGATACACCTGGTCATGCCGACTTTGGTGGTGAAGTGGAACGGATCATGAAAATGGTCGATGGCGTTCTTCTTGTTGTTGATGCATATGAAGGCTGTATGCCGCAAACTCGCTTCGTGTTGAAAAAAGCATTGGAACAAAAGATCACGCCAATCGTTGTCGTGAACAAAATCGATAAAGATTCTGCACGTCCAAATGAAGTGGTCGATGAAGTAATTGACTTATTCATCGAACTAGGAGCTGAAGAAGAACAATTAGACTTCCCAGTTGTCTTCACTTCAGGTATCGCTGGTACTGCAAGCTTGGATTCAGATCCTGCTAAACAAGAAGAAGACATGACCCCACTTTTCGAAACAATCGTCGAAACGATTCCAGCACCAATTGATAACTCAGATGAACCGCTTCAATTCCAAGTGGCTTTACTTGACTATAATGATTATGTAGGACGTATCGGCGTTGGCCGTGTATTCCGCGGTAAAATGCATGTAGGTCAACAAGTTTCATTAATGAAACTTGATGGAAAGGTTAAACAATTCCGTGTAACGAAAATCTTTGGTTATATTGGCTTGAAGAAAGTTGAAATCCAAGAAGCCGTTGCCGGTGATTTAATTGCCGTTTCAGGTATGGAAGATATTAACGTAGGGGAAACGGTTTGTCCGACTGAACATCCTGATGCCCTTCCAATTCTACGTATCGATGAGCCAACATTACAAATGACTTTCCTTGTAAATAACAGCCCATTCGCAGGCCGTGAAGGTAAATTCGTCACAGCTCGTAAAATTGAAGAGCGTTTGAAAAACCAATTGCAGACTGATGTCAGCTTAAGAGTCGAAAATACTGATTCTCCGGATGTCTGGATTGTTTCAGGTCGTGGGGAGCTTCACCTTTCCATCCTGATCGAAAACATGAGACGTGAAGGTTATGAACTGCAAGTTTCTAAACCGGAAGTTATCGTTCGTTTGATTGATGGTGTCCGTTGTGAGCCGGTTGAACGTGTACAAATCGACGTACCTGAGGAGCACACTGGTTCGATCATGGAATCAATGGGAGCCCGTAAAGGTGAATTATTGGATATGATCAACAGCGGAAGCGGTCAAGTTCGTTTACTGTTCACGATCCCAGCTCGCGGACTTATTGGCTATTCAACTGAGTTCTTAACGATTACACGCGGATATGGTATCATGAACCATTCATTTGACAGCTATCAACCAATGGCACAAGGTCAAGTCGGCGGAAGACGCCAAGGTGTACTTGTATCCATGGAATCAGGAAAAACAACGCAATACGGTATTATGCAAGTAGAAGACCGCGGTGTTATTTTCGTTGAGCCAGGTACGGATATTTATGAAGGCATGATCGTTGGGGAACATAACCGTGATAGCGATTTGACTGTTAATATCGTTAAAGCGAAACAAATGACAAATATGCGTTCAGCAAATAAAGACCAAACTTCTTCCATGAAAAAACCAAGAATCATGTCCCTTGAGGAAGCTCTGGAATATTTGAACGATGACGAGTACTGTGAAGTAACTCCGGATTCAATCCGCCTTCGTAAAAAAATTCTAGATAAAAACGAGCGTGAAAGAGCAGCTAAAAGAAAAAAAGTTGCTATTGAAGAAAAATAAATAGCAAGAGGAGGAGAAAAGATTGGATATCCAAGAGCGATTATCATTTTTTGCAGCATTGTACAGAGTGGATGAAAATCCTGAAGCAGGAATGTGGTATTTATATTTGACGGTCTTTGGATTATGCATCCTTGTCTATCAGTTAGGTTTTGCCAAAAAGTTACCATTGCTAAAAAATGTGGTCATTTATGTGGTAATGGCACTTGGATGTACCCTTCTTTCTTTCTTTGCGGTATTTCTCCCTATGGGGGAGGCATTAGTCATCGCTTCGCTTGTTCTGGGGATTTATAGGATCCGTCTTCATAATTCGAGAAAAGAAGAACAGGCTTAATATGATGAAATCATTACAGGATGCTTTATACAATTGGTTGACGATCAAAGTTGTTTGTGATGCAAGGCCTGATGATTCAGCTGCACGCGATACAGAAATGTTTTTCATGCAGATGCTGAAAGACGATCATCAGGTGATAATCGATTCGGTTACAAAAACAGAACCTTTTTATTTCGTCGAGTACCTTTTGGGAGACGAAATGAAAAAGCAGCGTTATCCGATTGAATTGATTGATATCATGTTAGACCAAATTCAGTTAGAGCCAGAAAAGTATAAAAATATCGAGTAATGATAAAAAGAACCGTGCGATTTACGCACGGTTCTTTTTATATTGCTTTAGCGAGGGAAAGTCCATAAAAAAGATGTAAGATTGTCCACAAAAAGAAAGCTGTCAAATCAGAAGGAAGGACAACTTCTGTTTTTGACAGCGCCGATAATGGGAAGTAAAGCATGATGGCTGGAATGATCGTGATAAAAGCAAGTGCGTATTTGTTCCATTTCCTGAAAACTTTCAAAGGATGTAGAAAATAAACGTAACTATACGTAATTGCCAGTGAGAAAAGGAGGTGGAAAAAGAATAATGATTCCTCACTCCAGGAAACCGCTCCCATTAGGGGGAGGAAATCCACATTCAATAAAAGCTTATACACTTGTTTACCGGATAGCATTTCGACCCACTTCATTATCCATCCAAGCAGAAGTCCATTGATCAGGCCAATCAGAGTAACTTTATGAAATGTTCTACCACTCATCTTCATTTTTGATCGTCCGATAAAGACGGAAGTTACCGGTAGCAATCCGCTCGTTCGTACGCTCTTCTATGCGTTGGTTGCATGTATTGCACATATAGGTATGTATAGGACGGTTTCGAAGTTTCTTCGCTTCTGGGCTATCGTCAGGTATAGATTCAATTTGATCGCATATTACACATTTAACCTTCATATTAGTTGAACCTCACTTCAATTTGAATATGCTTTTAAGTATACCAATATTTTTATGGTAAAACGAGGATAAAGTGAAACTAACAGTTGAACGTTGATTGTTGGGTATGAAAAAGACCCGAAGATTCATTTCGGGTCGGGTAAATTCATTCTTTAAAGTGATTGGATTGATCATTTTGCTCTTTATCGAGTTCTTTTCTTTCCCTATCATCATCAAGTTTATTTTTTTCCTTTTCGATGTTCTTAGATGGTGTTGGGGTTAAAATATCACCAGGAACCTCCGGGATGACTCGGCTTGTGATGTCAGCGAGTTCATTTAGGATCCCGGTTACCGGTTTGCCGTCTTTAATATCTTTGGCTACCTCCCTGATCCGCTCATTTAAATCCGGGTCAGCGACGATGATGGCATTAGCACCGTCAGGATCATGTTTTAAAGTTTCTCCGACTGAGTACTTTATCGTTCCAACCTGTGAACGCTCAATATCTTGGTCGATATCTATTCCGACGATGGCGTATTTGCCAAGTACGACTGCGGTGGCATCGTTCACCTCTGGAATGGACTTAGCCAAACTGGTAAGTCTTTCCGCAGTTTGCTGACCTGTATTCCTGTCTGCTTCCTTAATGGTCGTATTATTGACTTTCGTTATATTGTTTTGCGAATTATTTTCAGACACTTCATTTTTATTATCCGTTGTGCAACCTGACATCAACAGAACAGCAGCGAGCGACAATATGATTTTTTGCAATGTACAACCTCCTTAAATGTCCTTTGGTTCCAGCCTGGCCGCCACCGACCAAGTCTGTTGTCATTATTACATGCAGTGAAACAGGGTGTAATCAATGTTGGGGATGGCATTCTTTGCTGGAAGTTTTCTTTATAGTCTGTAAATGTTCTTCTATCTTTATGCAAAGGAACATATATTTTATCAACAGTCTCGTCCGCTACATAACTGCTGAGTGTAGTAAATGGTAAGACATATCCTATAGAGCAGGCAGGAGGCGTCATATTGGGGAAAAAAATCTATGTTTTAGATACGAATGTCCTGTTGCAGGATCCGTATTCGATTTATTCATTCGAAGATAATGAAGTTGTCATTCCAGCAGTCGTATTAGAAGAATTGGATTCAAAAAAAAGGTATATGGATGAAATCGGAAGGAATGCCAGGCAAGTATCGAAATTGATCGATAGTTTTCGTGAAAAAGGAAAGCTGCATCAGAGCATTCCGCTTCATAATGGAGGCAGCATAAGGATTGAACTCAACCACCGTTCATTTCACAAACTTCAGGAAATTTTTGTTGAGAAAACGAATGATAACAGGATATTGGCAGTCGCGAAAAATTTATCTTTGGAAGAAGAGACGAAGGAAGATGGAAAAACAGTCATTCTGGTTAGCAAAGATACTCTCGTCAGGGTTAAAGCTGACGCCATCGGTCTAGAGGCAGAGGATTTTTTAAATGATCGCGTTGTAGAACTGGATCATATATACGCTGGGCACAAAGAAGTGTATGTATCGATTGATAACCTGAATAAGTTTTATGAAAAAAGCTTTCTTTCACTGGAAGAACTGACAAAAGATGCATATTACCCAAATCAATTCCTATTGATGAAGGACACGCTGGGCAGTTCAGCTTCGGCGATTGGGATAGTGGATGAGAACTGCAGGCTAGTCAAGAAATTGATGTATGAAGGGGAGCATATTTGGGGAATTAAACCGAGAAATGTGCAGCAGACCATGGCCCTTGATTTGTTGCTTCGTTCGGATATCCAGCTTGTGACGCTCATTGGTAAGGCGGGGACAGGCAAGACTTTATTGGCATTGGCAACAGGATTGATGCAAACTGAAGATCTGTCACAATATAAGAAACTTTTGGTTGCCAGGCCCATTGTTCCGGTCGGTAAAGATATTGGTTATCTGCCTGGGGAAAAAGAAGAAAAATTAAGACCATGGATGCAGCCTATTTTTGATAATCTCCAATTTCTGTTCAATACGAAAAAACCTGGGGAATTGGATGCGATTTTAGCAGGAATGAGTTCGATCGAAGTTGAAGCCCTCACCTATATCAGGGGAAGGAGCATACCGGATCAGTTCATCATCATCGATGAAGCGCAGAACTTAACGAAACATGAGGTCAAGACAATCTTGACGAGGGTCGGGGAACGGAGCAAAATTGTCTTGATGGGGGACCCGGAGCAAATAGATCATCCTTATTTAGATGAATATAATAATGGTTTGACCTATGTTGTGGAAAAATTCAAGACCGAGCGTATAGCCGGCCATGTTAAATTGATAAAAGGGGAAAGATCGGGATTGGCACAACTGGCAGCTACACTTTTATAATGCAATCGGCAAGGGGTTTCCCTTGCCGATTGCCAAAGTTTTTGGCAAGGATGAACGCAGTCTTATTTAACGGTGAAAGACCGTACATTTTTTATCGGATCATTGATGTTGGAAGCGTCTCCGAAATAAATTTCCAGAGGGCCGCCTTCGGATATTTTAAGCGGCTTTCCATCCTTGGAAAAGCCCAGGAAAAATTCAAGTGCCGTTGCCAACGGGAATGTAAGCTCCTCATCATCGGTTGTAACGATGACTTCGGTCACCCCATTTTCAGGTTCGGCGTTTTTTAAAAACGGTTCAAAAGGGATGCCGAAAGTCCCTTCCAGCAATCTTTGCTTCTCGAACTTTCGTTCCGTTTTTATTGTGGGTGGCATTATTGCGCCTTCCTGTATTTCTTTTTGCCAATGTTTGGAGGCGGCAATCGTATATTCTTCTAATTCATTGACTTGGACTCTTTCAGCGTGGAAATATGTATCGATTTCAACTTTACGGTCATCAAAAATCCATACTCCAGGATCTAGCGTAATTGGATATTTCACTTTTCCATTTATAAATACGATGGGTTCCAAATATCTCATTCCTTTCTGTTGCTCTTTAATGATTATAATCAATTATAATAGAAATGTCACATCTTCAAGATGTTGAATAAATTCCATGACTGGGTATATCCATTTGAGAGGTGATCGTGATATTTCAATGGCAAATTGTTCGTCAATGTCCTTGCTTTTTCACAAAACTAAAGGTAGAATTTAGAGATAAGATTTAATCGCTCTGAGCGGGGGGATTTAACATGGCATCTGATATGCTTGTCAATCATCGAGAAAAAGCTTATGCTTTATTAAAAGCAGATGCTGACAAGATTCTAAAACTGATTAAAGTTCAAATGGAAAATCTCACTATGCCTCAATGTCCTTTATATGAAGAGGTACTTGATACGCAAATGTTCGGCCTATCACGAGAAATTGATTTTGCCGTACGCTTAGGTTTGGTAGAAGAGACCGAGGGTAAATCCCTTTTGGAAACCCTTGAACAGGAATTGTCAGTTTTGCATGAAGCATCGTTAAAAAAATAATAGATAAAACATACTAACTCAAACAAATCTCGATGATTGTTTGAGTTTTTTATTTATATACACAATTAAGTGAATAATGTTATACTATATTTAAAAGTGACATACTAATTAGTTCGCGAAGTTCAATTTGAGTTATCTTATTCTTTTGAATTCTTTCTGAGTTCAATGGTCATCTTCCGATTTTAAAATATTCCCTGTGGGATTTTCCGGTCATATGGCTTTGATCAATAATGGATCGATAGTACTGGGAGTCAGATCTAATTCCCTGTTTTTTTATACGAATATATGTAATTTTTTATTTTTTTATTGTATTCAGTTAATTTTAGTATTATTGTTATATTAATTGAATGTTAAATCAAATTGATAATATATTATTATAGCTAAATTTTAATTTGTGAATGATATATGGCTCTTTTTTTGTCTTTATCGGATGTGAAAAACGAAAATATAAAATATATCGAAATAATTACATCAGCGATAAAATGAGCCTAAACAGATTGGACTCCTTATTTGGGAAATCAATTCATGAATAAAAAGTGGTGGAAATCTTTCACGCTTTTTTTCTATATATTCAATAAAAATACATATTGATTAGGGTGGTAGCAATGGGGAAACGTATAGAAAAAGTACTTGCGGCAAATCGCGGGGAAATAGCGATAAGGATTTTTCGGGCTTGTACGGAATTAGACATTCACACAGTTGCAATCTATTCAAAGGAAGATTATGGTTCTTATCACAGGTATAAAGCGGATGAGGCATATTTGGTCGGGGAAGGCAAAAAGCCGATTGATGCATACCTGGATATTGAAGGCATAATTGCGATTGCCAAAATGAGTGGCGTCGATGCGATTCATCCCGGTTATGGTTTCCTTTCAGAAAATATTGAATTTGCGAAACGTTGTGAGGAAGAGGGCATAATCTTCATCGGACCAGAATCAAGACACCTAGATATGTTTGGTGACAAAGTAAAAGCCAGAACACAAGCTGAACTGGCGGATATTCCGGTTATCCCTGGTAGCGATGGACCGGTGACCAGTGTTGAAGAAGTCAAGGAATTTGGTGAACGATACGGTTTTCCAATTATTATAAAAGCCTCATTAGGCGGCGGCGGACGCGGAATGCGAATTGTCGGAAAAATCGAAGAAGTTGAAGAGGCTTATGATCGCGCAAAATCAGAAGCTAAAGCAGCTTTTGGTAATGATGAAGTCTATGTAGAGAGATTCATACAAAATCCGAAGCATATCGAAGTTCAGATTTTGGCTGATACTCATGGGAATATCGTCCATTTATATGAGCGTGACTGTTCCGTTCAGAGACGGCATCAAAAAGTTGTGGAAGTGGCACCTTCCGTTTCCCTTTCCGAAGATTTAAGGGAAAGGATTTGTGAAGCAGCCGTCAAGTTGGCTAAAAATATTGATTATGTAAACGCTGGTACGGTCGAGTTCCTTGTCGCAAATGGCGAGTTTTACTTTATTGAAGTCAATCCACGGGTACAGGTTGAGCATACGATCACTGAAATGATTACGGGCATTGATATCGTCCAATCTCAAATCATGGTGGCTGAAGGGCATGAGCTCCATGGCAAGAAGATCGGGATTCCTGAACAAGCAGGAATTAAAACTCATGGATATGCGATTCAATCAAGGGTGACGACCGAGGATCCATTGAATAATTTCATGCCTGATACCGGGAAAATGATGGTGTACCGTTCCGGTGGGGGATTCGGTGTCCGCCTGGACGCAGGGAATGGGTTCCAAGGTGCGGTCATCACACCATATTATGATTCCCTTCTCGTTAAACTTTCTACTCATGCGCTTACATTTGAGCAGGCAGCTTCCAAAATGGTTCGTAACCTTAAGGAGTTCAGGATTCGTGGTATTAAAACAAATATCCCCTTCCTTGAAAATGTTGTAAAACATGAAAAATTCATAAATGGGGAATATGATACATCATTCATTGATTCAACACCGGAATTATTTAGCTTCCCAATTAGAAAAGACCGTGGGACAAAAATGCTTTCATATATCGGAAATGTGACCGTGAATGGATTCCCGGGAGTCGAGAAAAAGAAAAAACCTGTTTTTGATCCAGCACCGATTCCGAATGTTGGTGGCTTGCCGCTTATCTCGGGTACAAAAAATATACTTGAAGAGCAAGGAGCAGAGGGACTGGTCAATTGGATCAAAGAACAGAAAGAGGTATTGATCACTGATACGACTTTCCGTGATGCACATCAATCTTTATTGGCGACGAGAATCAGGTCGAAAGATATCCTTGATATCGCAGAACCTACAGCAAAACTGCTTCCTGATTTATTTTCAATGGAAATGTGGGGCGGGGCAACTTTCGATGTCGCCTATCGTTTCTTGAAAGAAGATCCGTGGGACAGGCTATTAAGTTTCAGGAAAAAAGCACCGAATGTCCTATTACAAATGCTTTTAAGGGCTTCAAATGCAGTTGGTTATAAAAATTATCCTGATAATGTCATTCGTGAATTCGTAGAGAAATCAGCGGATGCAGGCGTTGATGTTTTCCGTATCTTCGATAGTTTAAACTGGGTTAAAGGGATGGAATTGGCTATTGATGCAGTCCGTCAATCCGGCAAAATTGCAGAAGCTGCCATTTGTTATACAGGGGACTTGAATGATCCAACACGCAGCAAGTATAATATCGACTACTATAAAAATATGGCGGTGGAATTGGAACAAGCTGGTGCCCATATTTTAGCGATCAAGGATATGGCCGGGCTCTTGAAGCCTGATGCTGCTTACCGCCTTGTCTCGGAACTGAAAGAATCGACATCCCTTCCGATTCATCTGCATACTCATGATACAAGCGGAAATGGCATTTACATGTATTCTAAAGCGATTGAAGCCGGTGTGGATATCGTTGATACGGCGATTGGTTCTTTAGCTGGACTGACTTCTCAGCCAAGTGTACAAACACTTCATTATGCATTGGAGGGTTCAAGCAGACAGCCTAAGTTGGAAGTCGATTCACTAGAGCGTTTAGGAGAATACTGGGGTGAGGTCAGGAAATTCTATCATGACTTCGAGAGCGGAATGAATGCACCTCATACCGAGGTTTACAAACACGAAATGCCGGGCGGTCAATATAGTAATCTGCAGCAGCAAGCCAAAGCAGTTGGGCTGGGGGACCGCTGGCATGAAGTGAAAGAGATGTATCAGCGCGTCAATGTAATGTTCGGTGATATCGTTAAAGTGACTCCGTCATCCAAAGTTGTTGGGGACATGGCTTTATTCATGGTACAAAATAACCTGTCTGAAGAGGATGTTCTGACAAAAGGTAAATCCATCGATTTCCCTGATTCAGTCATAGAGTTATTCGAAGGCTATCTAGGTCAGCCAGTTGGGGGATTCCCTAAAGAGCTTCAGGAAGTTATCCTGAAAGGGAAGAAACCTATAACAGTAAGACCGGGTGAGTTATTGGAAGAAGTGGACTTTGCAGCACTTAAAGAAGAATTATTCAAGGAATTGGGACGGGCAGTCACTGATTTCGATGTGCTTGCATATGCCCTATATCCAAAAGTATTCCTGGACTACAATAAAACGATTGAGCTGTTTGGAGATGTTTCCAACCTCGATACCGCGACTTTCTTATATGGTATGAGGCTAGGGGAAGAAATCGAAGTTGAAATCGAAAAGGGTAAAACGCTTATCGTAAAATTGGTTTCAATCGGCCAGCCATTGGCTGATGGAACACGGGTTGTGTATTTTGAGTTGAATGGTCAATCACGTGAAGTGATCATCAAGGATGAAAACATTAAATCTTCCGTTGTATCAAAAGTAAAAGCTGATCCAAAAAATAAAGAACAAATCGGTGCGACAATGCCAGGTACGGTAATTCGTGTAGTGGTCGAGAAAGGAGATCAGGTCAAGCAGGGTGATCACCTGATCATTACGGAAGCGATGAAAATGGAAACCACCGTGCAAGCACCATTCTCCGGGACCATCAAAGATATTTATGTAAAAGATGGAGAAGCGATCAGTACTGGGGACTTATTGATTGAAATAACTAAGTAATATCGCTGACTGTGACCTTCTGAATGTTTTAGGGTATATGGGGTATGCTTGAGGTTTCAAGCTGCCCTACACCCTCATTCAAGGCAATCCACGGTATCTTAAGACAAAACAAGAACCACCATTCCCCAGGGAATGGTGGTTCTTGTTTTGTCCTATTATATTATTGATTGAACAATCAGAAATTAACGGGCGGGTACTGTTGGTGTTATGTCCTTTTCATCCTGTCCTTTGACTGTGTGCGTGGAGTTTCTTTTTTGCTTGGCCAGTGCATTTTTTTTGCTTCTTGATGTCAATAGCATCAAATAGCTCATTACACCAAAAAAGCAGGCAATGAATAATGCGTGTGTCAATGCGATATATAAGTTTTGCCTTGAGAAAATGATGAAGGCTCCAGCGGTAACCTGTAAAAATACGAGAATGAATGCAGCCATCCAACCGCCATATAACACTTTTTGATTTTTGTAATGTTTTTTTGCGATATAAGCCACATACGATACCCAAATGAAAATGGCGCCTGCGATTGCACGGTGTCCCATCTGAATCCATTCATAAAGGTTAGAGGGGAGTGCAAGGCTGTCATTTACACATAAAGGCCAATCCTTACAGATAAGACTTGATTCTGTATGCCTTACAAGAGCACCTGTATATACGACTACGAGACAAAAAATCAATACGCCAATGATATGGAATTTCATTCGTTTGTCAACTATAAGTTTTTCGGCTTCGAACTTCTTGTCTACTTCAAAAATCAACAATGTCAGTAAAAAGACGGCAGCAAAGGAAATGAGCGATATGCCGAAATGAAGGGCAAGGACAAAATCGGATTGTGACCAAATGACGGCAGCGGCCCCGATTAACCCTTGCAGTAACAGAAAACCAAAAGAAAGGACGGATAAGAAACGTGCTTCACGGATATGGCCGATTTTTTTCCAAGACATATACGATAAAATTAAAACCAAGAATCCTCCAGCACCTGAAACGAGACGATGGGAAAGTTCAATGACCAATTCAATCGTGATTTTGTCCGGGATCAATTGGCCATTGCACAATGGCCAGGACCTGCCGCATCCCATGCCGGAATCCGTCTTCGTGACTAAAGCGCCGCCAAGTAAGATGAAAAGCATTACAATCGTTGTTAAAACAGCAAACCATTTAAGAGACGATTTCACTAGTAGTCCCACCTTTTTCTCTGTAGCAAATTAGGATTGTTCCATAAAATTAATAATAGCATAAGATTTTTCATAATATTTGTCGAACTTCCTCGATATTACACAAAATAGAATGATTTTACAAGTTCAGTTAATATTATAACTATTAATTAAAATGCCTGAAATAGTTGAAAGTTACAAAAGACTTTGATAGAAATAAAGGGAGTGTAAACCTACAAGTAGGAGCAAAATAGGGAATAAGCCTAGGGGATGATGATAAAAGCATACTATTCATGTTCTTGATGAACATCTTACAAGAGCAGTAAATTATTGAGACACAAATTGGTCAAAAATATCCGAAAAATTTTCACAAAAGCTTCCAAAAATGTGTTTTAATATATTGAAGAAATGATTTTACTAAATTTTACTGTTATTAAGCATGATATTAAGAATGATAGCTCTCGATGGATTCCATTGACGACAGTCATTGGTAAATAATTTACTTTTTGTTTACGCTTCCTTGGTTACAAATATCAAAAAGTATGAAATAATGTTCTATAGCATATGTAAGTATTTTTTTGCATTTGCGTCTGTGCTGAATGATTTAAAGGAGGAAAACAAATGTCAGAAACAAGGGGTTTGTCAGAAGCTGTCATGGAGGACAGTAAAGCCGCCCTTCAATCGGATATACCTGAAACAACAGCTTGGAAGGATTTTCTCGCACTTATAAAAGTGGGGATCGTCAATTCAAATATAATTACAGCTTTTACCGGCGTGTGGTTAGCTCTTCACTTTTCGGGGCTTAGCTTCTTAAGCAATCTAGATGTAGTGTTTTATACACTTGCTGGTTCGGCGCTCATAATGGCGGGATCTTGCAGTTTCAATAATTATTATGACCGTGATATCGATCATTTAATGGAAAGAACGAAAAACCGTCCAACGGTAACCGGGAAAGTACAGCCTTCAAAGGTATTGGCGTTAAGTTTCGGCTTAATTGCTGCAGGGCTGATTTTACTTGCATTGACTAATATGACAACTGCCATACTTGGAGCATTCGGCGTCTTCGCCTATGTTGTTTTATATACTATGGTTTTCAAACGTAGATTTGTCTCGAATACGATAATAGGCAGTATATCCGGAGCGGTGCCTCCGCTTATCGGGTGGGCTGCGGTCGACCCGGGCCTTGATAAGATCGCCTGGGTCCTGTTCGCGATCATGTTCTTGTGGCAGCCTCCTCATTTTTATGCACTTGCAATGAGGCGTGTCGAAGAATATCGTGCAGCTGGAGTACCTATGCTTCCGGTCGTAAAAGGTTTCAAGGCTGCAAAAAGATCGATTATGCTGTGGATCATCTGTTTAATGTTCATTCCTTTCTTTTTAACTCCATTAGGAACACCGCTAGTTATTCTTGCTGCATTATTGAGCACAGGTTGGCTTATTTTGGGGATTAAGGGGTATAAAAAGAAAGACGATGTTAAATGGGCAACATCCATGTTTGTATATTCGCTAAATTATATGACCATTTTATTTGTAGCGATGGTTATTGTCACACTGATCTAGTTTTGGTTTAAATAAACTGGCGGCCTGTTCTTTTACAGGCCTCCAGTTTACTGATAAATAAAGCACTGACCGCCATTCATACATATTAACGGAACCAACAGGGGCATACATAAGAGCGGTTACATGAATCAACTTAATAATTCCTTAGATTAGGGATTCTTTCTTTTTAGAAATTGACATAGAGAGAATATTCGCAATTGCGCCCATTTTTATTTTTGTGAGAAAATTTTGACGAAAGAGGGGTTTCTGAAGCTATGAAAAAAAGGCTGCACAAATGGCGCCTAATTGCTCTGCTGGGAATTGTAGGACTTGTCCTTTCGGGCTGCGGCGAACCATTTCTATCCGCACTGAAGCCAGCTGGCGATGTTGCGCAATCTCAGTATGACTTACTGATATTGAGTACACTAATCATGGTACTGGTTATTATTGTTGTGATTATTTTGTTTGTTGTAGTTATACTACGCTTCCGTCGGAAGGAAGGCGACGAAACAATACCGAAACAAATTGAAGGAAGTCATAAACTCGAAATTATCTGGACTGTTATTCCTATCCTTCTTTTAATTGTTCTGGCTGTTCCAACCGTCGTCACGACTTTTGACTTAGCCGACACAAAGGCAATGGATAAGAAAGATAAGGATGGAAAGACGAAGGATGCACTTGTCGTGAATGTTAGGGCAAACCTTTATTGGTGGGAGTTTGAATATCCAGACCTTGGCGTCGTAACAAGTCAGGATTTGGTTGTGCCGACAGATCGAAAAGTGTACTTCAATCTAACTGCTTCAGATGTTAAGCACTCATTCTGGGTACCGTCTGTCGGAGGAAAGATGGATACAAATACAGAAGGGGTCAATCAGTTTTTCTTAGAATTCGATGGTGAAAAGGCAGAAGATTCGAACAACGTATTCTACGGAAAATGTGCTGAGCTTTGCGGTCCTTCACATGCTTTGATGGATTTTAAGGTCATAACGAAGTCTAAAAGTGATTTTGAAGCATGGACTAAAGATATGAAAGCCTCGAAGGAACCTGTCGTTGAAGGCGATCTGGCCAAACAGGGTGAAGATGTCTTTAATCAAAGTTGTATAGGCTGCCATGCGGTGACGCCGAATGACAGCAGGCCTGAAGCTGCTCGTCAGGCTCCGAATCTGGCTACATTCGGTGAGCGTGAAAAAGTTGCTGGCGTATTGGATCATACGGAAGAGAATGTGAAGAAATGGATCAAGGATCCTGAGAAGTATAAACCGGGCAACACGATGACCGGTACTTACGGTGAACTTTCGGATTCAGATATTAATGCACTGGCAGCTTATCTATTAGAGCTTAAGGTGGAAGACAAATAGAACATTGATTAAGGAGGTTAAATCGTGAGTACCTACGCTAATAAAAAAGGATTTGGCGCTACGCTTTGGGATTATCTGACGACGGTAGACCATAAGAAAATCGCCATTCTATATCTTATCTCTGGCGGGTTATTCTTTGTAATCGGCGGTTTGGAAGCGATGTTTATCCGTATCCAGCTTGCAATCCCAAATAATGACTTCGTTAGTGCCGGATTTTATAATGAAATTTTGACCATGCACGGTACGACAATGATATTCCTGGCGGCCATGCCATTGGTATTTGCTGTTATGAATGCGGTTGTGCCATTACAGATAGGGGCACGTGATGTTGCGTTCCCATTTTTGAACTCATTAGGTTTTTGGCTGTTTTTCTTTGGGGGAGTCTTTTTAAATCTTTCCTGGTTTTTAGGGGGGGCTCCCGATGCAGGCTGGACATCGTATGCATCACTATCCCTTCACTCCGAAGGCCATGGCATTGATTTTTACGTCCTTGGACTACAAATATCAGGTTTTGGAACACTAATGGCAGGGATCAATTTCCTAGTAACCATCATTAATATGCGAGCGCCAGGTATGACATATATGCGTATGCCGCTGTTTACCTGGTCAACTTTCGTTGTTTCTGCATTGATATTATTCGCTTTTCCTCCGCTTACCGTGGGATTGGTGTTAATGATGTTCGATCGGATGTTTGGTGCGAATTTCTTTGATGTAGCGGCAGGGGGAAATACGATCATTTGGGAGCATTTATTCTGGATATTCGGTCACCCGGAAGTGTATATCCTGATTCTTCCAGCGTTCGGTATTTTTTCTGAAATTTTCGCTACCTTCTCCAGAAAAAGATTGTTTGGTTATTCATCGATGGTATTTGCAACCGTTTTAATCGGTTTCTTAGGTTTCATGGTTTGGGCGCACCATATGTTTACCACTGGTCTAGGTCCGATCGCAAATGCAATCTTTGCCGTGGCGACCATGGCTATCGCTGTACCGACAGGTATAAAGATATTCAACTGGATTTTTACGATGTGGGGAGGAAGCGTCAAGTTCACGGTTCCGATGCTTTATGCAGTTGCCTTTATTCCTACATTTACAATGGGTGGCGTGACTGGTATCATGCTCGCATCTGCACCAGCTGATTATCAATACCATGATAGTTATTTCGTTGTTGCCCATTTCCACTATGTAATCGTCGGTGGGGTTGTATTAGGTTTATTGGCAGGGATCAATTTCTATTGGCCGAAGATGTTTGGAACAATGTTAAGCGAAAAATTGGGGCAAATCACATTTTGGACGTTCTTGATCGGTTTCCATTTAACATTCTTCATTCAACATTTCTTAGGTTTGATGGGGATGCCTCGTCGCGTATTTACATTCTTGGACAATCAAGGCTTTAATACAGGTAATATGATTAGTACTGTGGGAGCCTTTTTGATGGCATTTGGTGTCTTGGTTATGGTCATCAATATCATCATTACATCTGTGAAGAATGAAAAGGTCGGCAATGATCCTTGGGGAGATGGCCGTACGCTAGAATGGGCAATTCCATCACCACCGCCTTTTTATAATTTTAAACAACTGCCGTTAGTCCGCGGATTAGATCCTTACTGGGTTGAAAAAATGGAAGGGAAAAAGGAAATGACCCCTGCAGAACCACTTGGGGATATCCATATGCCAAATTCATCTATTCTTCCATTAACGATTGCTTCAGGTTTATTTATCGCTGCATTTGGTGCTTTATACCATATGGATGATAAGACATGGACCCTGCCTATAATGATAGTAGGACTTTTGGTGACATTTGGTTCAATGTTTATCCGTTCAGTTAAAGACGATCATGGATACCATATTCATAAAGCAGATCTTATGGACGATAAAGACAAGGGAGGTAAGGCATAATGCAAACAGATGAAAGATTCACGGATGCCACTTGGCCTGCTTCTCCCGAGAAAGCGACTTTAGAAGGTAAAAATAAGTATTTAGGTTTCTGGTTGTTTCTTGGTGGAGAGACTGTTTTATTCGCCTCACTATTTGCAACTTACCTAGCATTGAAGGATAAAGTTCCAAATGGTGATGCAGCCTTAGCTAAAGATTTATTCGAATTACCACTTACTTTTGTAGCAACCATGCTGTTACTGACCAGTTCATTGACCAGTGTGTATGCAATGTACCATATGAAAAATAACCACTTTAAACAAATGCAAGCTTGGCTTGTGATTACGGTTGCACTTGGTTTTGGTTTTCTTGGACTCGAGATTTATGAATTTAATCACTATGTTCATGAATTCCATCATACCTTTACGAGCAGTGCCTTCGGCTCCGCGTTTTATACGTTAGTTGGTTTTCATGGAGGACACGTTGCTTTCGGTTTGGTTTGGATAATTTCTCTTATGGTTCGTAATGCAGGAAGGGGCTTGAATTTGTATAACGCTCCTAAATTTTTTGTTGCGAGTCTATATTGGCATTTCATTGACGTAGTCTGGGTATTTATCTTTACTGTCGTATACTTAATGGGAATGGTGGGATAACTGATGGCGAATGAACAATCAAATTCAGCGAACCCGAATGTCGATTTAAAATATCGCCGTAAGAAAAATGCTGAAGAGATGAAACACCAAGTAATATCATTTACACTAATGATTTTCTTTACATTACTTGCTTTTGCTGCAGTAGGAATTGAGGGTTTTTCACATTGGTTCATTAAACCGGTCATTTTGCTGCTGGCAGTTGTACAAGTGATTTTCCAATTGTATTATTTCATGCACATGAAGCATAAAGGGCATGGCACCATTGCATTGTTCTTATTTTCCGGCCTTGCAGTGGGCTTGATAACGGTCCTAGTGTTCCTAACGATTGTTTGGATATAAACCATAAAGAAAATCGGCTATTGAATGATAGCCGGTTTTTCTTTATGTGGTGATTCTCATCCAAGTTTATCTATATTTGTTACAATGTTTCATTTTAGGTATAATGGATAGTAAGAAAAAGTTCATGAACGAGGTGATTTTTTTGTCTATTGATATTTTTGGATTTCGCGCTTTGTGGAGTCCTTATTATTTTGCCGCCCTCGTACTTATTACCGTTGGCTATTTTTGGCTGGTGACAAAAAAAAGGGGGAAGTTTCCGGGCAGCTCACCGCTTTCCGTCAAACAGGCAACTTATTTTTTGATAGCCATGTTCCTTCTTTATGTGGTAAAAGGATCGCCGCTGGATTTATTGAGCCATATCATGTTCAGTGCCCACATGTTTCAAATGGCACTGCTCTATCTCGTGATTCCGCCATTATTTATCATTGCGATTCCAGATTGGCTTATGAGAACACTCATAAATTCAAGGGGAGTGAAGCCGTTATTTCAGTTTTTCACGAGACCTCTTATCGCCCTTTTATTATTTAACGTTCTTTTCTCGTTGTACCATATCCCGTTAGTATTCGACTTTATCAAAACGGGGATGTGGATTCATGCCGGATACACGGTCCTTTTATTTACGACCGCTGTTTTGATGTGGTTCCCGCTTGTCAATCAACTGCCCGAACGTGAAAGTCTATCAGGTGTGAAAAAAGTAGCTTATATATTCGGCAGTGGCATTCTAATGACCCCTGCCTGTGCTTTAATCATATTTGCTAATGATCCGATGTATGATACATTCACCAATGCGGAATCTTGGGCCAGTGCCATGGAACTTTGCGTTCCGGCTTCCGCACTATCCGGTTTAACGCTCAGTGGTCCGGAAATGTTCAATGGACTGCCATTGCTTGAGGATCAACAGCTTGGCGGGGTTCTGATGAAAGTGATTCAAGAAATCGTATTAGGCTATGTATTGGGTGTCATTTTCTTTGCTTGGTTCAAAAAGGAGAATGGCGGCCAAAATGATATCGATCCTATACCTTCGGATTTTCAGACTGCAGAATAATTGTACGATAAAAGACTTGTCTTGGGGCGGACAAGTCTTTTATCTGACTTTACCTGATTTTCGAATTAAAGCAAATAGCCAGTAATTTGACTTGGGTATTCTATAAAAGTGAGCATTCTGTTAATAATCCTTGATTTTATTGAATTTTATGATTGCCTCTTATAAAATGGTAGTTGATTAATAAATATAGAGAGGACTACATTTCATATGTCTTTACCAATCCTTCCAACGATAAGTACAGCCTTCATTGTATTAAGTGCCATCACTGTTGCAATAGGCTGGTATCAAATTAAACAGCGCAAAATCGAGACCCATAAAAAAACCATGATGGCAGCTGCGGTTTTTGCGGTGATCTTTTTCACTATATATCTTTCTCGGACGGTCTTCATTGGTAGTACGTCGTTTGGCGGACCCGATGACATAAAAATTTATTATACGATTTTTTTGATTTTCCATATAACGCTTGCAACAACTGGAGCTGTTTTGGGGATCATCATGCTTACCACTGGGTTTAAAGGTAAATTCGCCATTCATAAAAAAATCGGGCCGGCGACAAGCATCATTTGGTTTTTCACTGGGATTACTGGAGTAGCTGTTTACATCCTGCTTTATGTGATTTATCATGGCGGCGAAACAACATCTTTAATAAAGGCGATCCTAGGATTTTAAAGTGACAAAAAAGCCTGGTGCAAAAAAAGCATCAGGCTTTTGTATTGGATACACAAAAGAGAGCATCACACATGATCCTCTCTCTTTGTACCACTTTTCGCTGACGGCTTTTATAGGCCGTTGAATTGCGTAAGTTCTTCTTTGATTTGAGCGAGGATTTTTTCACTTTGTTTAACTAGTGATGCAGGAAAATCCTCCCCTTCACCATATTCAACTCCGTGTGGATAATAATGTTTTCCTAATAGAGGAACCATTAATTTGATGACGGCCCTGTGAGCGCCAACATCGCCCTCTGTAGCATAGCCAAGTATTCTCAGGTAAAACGTGCCTTCTTTTAATTCGAACTTACGATCGTAACTTACTCTTTCGTAATCCCATTGTTCTGCTCGTATTAAACCATATTGCGGCATTAGGTCATCTAATCGGTTTAAGTCGGCTGTGATGTTTTCGATTCCAAAGCTTTCAAATTTCACGAGTAGTACCTCCTATGTTTACTATTGAGAATTAAAATGACATACCGGGAAAATATTATGTACATGAATATATTAAAAATCTCCAAGTATGTTTATAATATACCATTTTATCCTATATTTTATAATAGTACGAAATGGTGGAAGTTGCAATGAACTCAACCATGGTATTTTAATCATTCACAAAAGTTCCATTTTTAAAATAAATTTAATGAAGGGGCAGTCTAACGTAAATTAGAAAAATATGATTGAACAGTGATATAATCAGGAAAGAAAGGTTTTTGCATTGGATACATAAATTAGATAGAGAGAGGGAGTGTTCCTCTGCGCAGTTTAGGTAAGGTGTTGGTGTTAATCATTATTTTTTTCGTAATCGGTATTTATCTTAATATCGGCGATGAAGATGAAGGGAACCCCCTTATTGATGGTAACAAAGGTGTTAACCCCAATGGACATATAAATGAAAGAAGCACTTCCTCTGAAAAGGAAGGGGTTACTGAAGTGACAGAAGGTCTGGCAGTAACGATCGGGAAAAATGCAAAAGAGATAGAAAGGGAATACGGTAAGCCGGATCGAATTGATTTGTCTGCCTATGGATATGAATGGTGGGTTTATAAAAAGGACTATAATCATTATTTCCAATTAGCCGTTGAAAATGAAAAAGTGGTATCTGCTTATGGAATCGGTGATGAGGTCAATGTCGCTCCTTTTAAAATTGGACAATCGATTGATGCCATCTATTCCAGTTTATATGTGGAACCAACTGTTGATATTGAAGTTGGTCATAGTTCCTATCGTTTTGAATTGTCGGAGGAAGATATGAACATGAGGCCGTTAATTGATTTAGGGAATATTAATGTTCAGCTTTATTTGGATAAGTTCACTGGTACTGTTTCAAGCATCCGATTCTTGAATGATTCCGCCCTATTGAAACAAAAGCCGTATGAGTTGACCTATCATGGTGAACTTGTGACAGTTAAGGACCTTTCAGATGAGGACATGGCGAAAGTGGAAGATGGAAATGAGCAGCAAATATTCGATATTACGAATATCATGCGCAGCAGATTTGATTTGAAGCCTTTAGAATGGGATGCCGCTACTGCGGAGGTTGCTTACCTTCATAGCCGGGAAATGAAGGACACCCCTGAAGGAACCCATGTTTCTGAAACAAAGGGGGATTTGGAAAATCGTCTTGATGCAGGTCATGTGAAATACAGGGCGGCAGGTGAAAATATAGCAGCCCATTATGTGGATGCAGCTGCTGTCATGGAAGGTTGGCTAAATAGCAAAGGACATCGGGATGCGATGCTGAACGAGGAATTTACAGGTCTGGGCGTCGGGGTATATAAAAATTATTACACCCAGAATTTCATAAAGAGATAAAAAAACGGACCCGATTTGGGTCCGTTTTCTTGTTGTGAATCATATTTTAAAAGGTCCCAACCATTTGCATTCCCCTCGATGAGGATCGTTTGCCAATGGAGGTTTTTACGTAACGAACTTGAATTCCTCAGTCACGCCTCATTCCATTAGTAAAGGAATTTATGCACTTTTTATCTACCTTTAGCATATGGTGCAATAGGCGATGTCTAAGTGTGAGGTGAGAGTAATGGCAAAAAGAAAGCGGCCCTCCGTGGATGGATTTCGGGAGTTTGTAAAGGAACATCCTCATTTAGTGAATGAAGTGAGAAGCAAACAAGCAACATGGCAGGAACTTTTTGAAGAGTGGTATTTACTCGGAGAAGATCATCCACGCTGGCAGGCTGACGGCAGTGTGGGTGAGCCTAAAGAGAATACAGGATCTCAATCACCGCCGGTTGAAAAGGGAGACCAAAGCACTGAGTTGATCGGTTCGTTAATGAATGCCGTTAAAAACATGGATATGGGGCAGATTCAACAATATATTACGAATGCCAATCAGGCCATCGGTGCAATCCAAGGAGTGCTATCTGCTTTCCAAGGGAATAAATCAGGTGATACCAGTCCTCCTCCAAAAGAAAAAGAGCAGAGAGCTAACCCTTTTTTATTCACCAAAGATTAAGGAGGGTTTTTCATGCGCCAGAATATATATGAATTCATTCAAACAAACGAAGATATGCGAAATTATTTGAGGGTTCAGCCTGCATGGTACAAAAGATTAATGCGTAATCCACATGAAGTGGATGTGTTTGAAACCGAAGCTAAATATTATTTTGAGAAGTCGATTCCACATCGGGTCTCTAAATTTTCGGAAAGCGTTCAGGTTGCCTCAATGATGCTTCATATGTTTCAAGCGATGAATGCTCCAAGTGAATGAAGAAAGTAAGAGTAAATTACTCCTTTTGGCGAACAATAAAGGCAAAAGGGGGACGATGGAATGAGAAAGTTGATATTGGCTCTAACAGTGTTGATGGCAGCGACAGGTTGTGGCAAGAAAATACCTGAACCTGAAAACTCAGGAGTAGCCATACAAGGTGTTTCTACACTAGAGGCTGCCACCACTGTATCGAGCATCCAAAACTCAGATGAGGACTTTCGGGTAAAAACATTTGTAAAAGGCAACTCCGTCTATGTTGAGTGCTACTTGAAAAACTATGGTTTTTCTGAATCAAATCCTGAACAATTGGCAACTGTGTCCGTATTTATTGATAATCAAAAGAAAGTCGATATGAAAACGGCAGCATTTATCGTAAAGGATGTCCCGAATGGCATGCATAAAATAAAGCTGGAGATTTTGAACGGTGCAGGTGAAAAAACAGGGCTGCAAAAAGAGCTTGAGGTACATATCACTTCCTCGATTTAATCAAACCATTAGCATCTAAAAGAGAGAAATGGTAAAATGATTGTGGAGGTGAGCTTGTTAATGCTTGCTACTATGGAAATCATCGACATTTTACATCAGGCTGATGGATTAGCTGAAATGATCCTTCATTCTGAAATAGGAGAAGAATATCTCCTTAGTTTATATAAATTACAAAACGACAAAGAGGCCCAGGGGATTATTTCCAAGTTTTCTTCGCTCAAGGATCTATTTGAAGATGTTCAAAGGTTCGGTAAATATCACCCGGATTATAAACGCATCAATTTAGAAACGAGGCAAGCTAAACGGGACATGGACATGCATCCTGCCGTTGCAAGGTTTAAGCGGGCGGAGACAGAATTGCAATCCGTTCTTGATGAAATAAGCGGAAGAATTGGCCGAGCGGTTTCTGAACAGGTCAAAACCCCGGCTGGGAATCCATTTTTTGTTTCATCCGGCGGATGTTCAACGGGAAGCTGCGGAACCGGGGGAAGTTGCGGGTGCTCTGCTTAAGGTAAAGGCCAGAATGGGACCATTCAGTGCCGGTATATAACATGCAGCCATCGAAATTCGACATTACTACGGAGTTCGGTGGCTGTGTCATGTTTGGAACCTCGCCGAGACATGGTCATGAACCCCATGCATGAACTATTATCTTACATATTTCGGTCACGTGGCAAAAAGCGATTAACTGCGATATAAAATACAATCCGGACAAAGGTTGCCGCAGCAAAACATCTTTTTCTGCGGCACATAAAAACGATGCCGGAATACATATAAATGTTCTTCCTGCCGTACGAAAATGGTTTCACAATGAAGCTGCTTGCCACGCATTGAAAGGCTTGCGGCTTTTTTTATTAAGAGGGAAAGCTTACCATCATCATTTGGTGCCGGATGATAATGGATATATATAAAGGGGATTCCTGTGAACTTTTTTATCGAAGCTTGGGTAATTTCATCATTATCTAATAGATGCACAATAAATTGATGCCAAATTTGGTTTAAATCCATCGTTTGTTTGGCTCCCTTCACAGTGTGTATATTCATAATAGTGAGAGAATTTTGTTTATAATCTTTTTTTCTTGGTTGAAAGTAAAGATTCTGCTATGCTACACTTAGTTAAAACCTTTATAAAAGGGAGTTATTGATATGCTTGGAGCGAGACAGGGAATCATCGTCTATTTACATACATTGAAACAAGCCAAAATGCTTAGGAAATTTGGAAATATCCATTATGTTTCAAAAAAGTTGAAATATGTCGTGCTTTATACGAATATGGATGAAGTGGAACCACTTGTGGAAAAACTGAATAATTATTCGTTCGTTAAAAAGGTGGACCTTTCTTACAAGCCTTTTTTGAAGGTGGAGTACGAAAACTCCAAACCGGATAAAGCGAAAGAATATGATTATAAAATGGGAATTTGAAAAAAGCTGACTCATGCGGAGTCAGCTTTTTCATTTTCAGGGCAGCAACATCTTTCAGCCTAATGGCGGCAGATATCTATTCATTCGCAAAATGCCGATTAAGTGCTGGTAGTACAACTCGCTTTCTGCAAAGAGCACCGAAGGTTTCACTTCGATTTCAATAATTGGCCTATCCAGTTCCTCAGCCAAGTTCTCAAAAAGCTCATAGCGTTTGTTTTTGGTTGCATGTGGGTTAGGGATACCTTCACGGCAAATGTAAAGCGGCTGGAATTTCCCGGGATCTGTGGGCTCCATGACGATGACCAATGACGTTACCTTTTTATCATTTATGGTAGTATGCATGGCCAATAGCCTTGCAACTCGATGTTTCTGATTGCGGCCTACTTCCAGCAACTCATATATATCGGAATATCCTTGTCCAATTTCAATAAAACGTTGAATCAATTAAACCTCTCCTAACTAACTTATTATTCATTACTTTATCATTATCCCTCATAAAAGAGAAGGACAACTTCATTGACGAATGATGACAAAGGGAATTGGGAATAAGTGGTTTATCAATAAAAAAAAGCCCTGCAAAAATATGCAGGGTCCTTCTATGTCTAACTAAGGACCAGAAGGCAAAGGGAGAGGAGAAACCGGAGGAAGAACTTATGGGGAAACGTAAGCCTTCTCCGCGGTTGGCAACAACACCTAAAAAGGAATGTTGTTATTCACATTATTGCCAAAAACCCTTTTATTATTCAAGATGTAAAAGATTTATAAAAAGAATGGATATCTTCTATCCATGGTACGAAATGATATGTTCTTTTCATCATGGAAATGAGGGCAAATGGGTTTAAATATTGGCTAGCTTTTTCTAATATGTTAGGATAGGAAAGTAACAGAAATTTGTCATAAAATGTGGTGAGAATGATGAGGGTCGTTTCCGGAATTTGCAAAGGAAGACCACTTAAGGCTGTACCGGGTACAGGAACCCGGCCGACTACTGATAAAGTCAAGGAATCCATTTTCAACATGATTGGTCCTTATTTCGAAGGAGGGCTGGTCCTCGACTTATTTGCCGGAAGCGGTGGACTGGGAATTGAAGCGTTAAGCAGAGGCATGGATAAAGCCATATTTGTCGACCGGGATTTTAAAGCAAATCAAACGGTTAAGGCTAATTTGGAACTATGCAAGTTTTCAGACCGTGCAGAAGTTTATAAAAATGATTCAGAACGTGCATTAAAGGCTTTGGTGAAAAGGGAAATGACTTTTGAATTGATTTTTCTTGATCCACCTTATAAGAAACAAAAGCTAGTCGAGATTCTTGAAGAAATACATAAATACCGATTGCTGAACGATATGGGATACATTGTTTGTGAGCATGGCCATGATGTTACTTTGCCAGAAAAAGTTGGTGACTTTACCGTTAAGAGAAAAGAAGTTTATGGCGTCATTGCCGTTACGATTTATCAATGGGGAAACGTACACGAACAGGGGGAACTATGAATGTCCAAAATAGCGATTTGTCCGGGGAGTTTTGATCCAATAACATTTGGTCATCTTGATATCATTCAAAGGGGAGCGAATGTTTTTGATGAGGTATATGTGGTCATCGTGAACAATTCAGCGAAAAATTCTCTTTTTACAGTGGAAGAGAGACTGGAACTGATTACTGAAGCGACTGCCCATATGCCGAATGTTAAAGTGGATTTCTATCAGGGATTGACGGTCGACTATGCTGAAAGCGTTTCCGCGAATGCCATCATCAGGGGATTGAGGGCGACTTCTGACTTTGAATATGAAATGCAGGGAACTTCGATGAACCGATTCCTTAACAATAAAATAGAGTCATTCTTTATCATGACGAAAAATCAATATTCTTTCTTGAGTTCAAGTATCGTGAAAGAGGTTGCGAAGTATGGCGGGGATATTTCTGAACTAGTGCCAAGTGTCGTCCAGAAAGCTCTGGCCAAAAAATACGAAGAACTGAAAGGATAGAAAAAAGAGCATTGCCAACGGGCAATGCTCTTTTTTGGTTTACGAAAGGCCTTTGAATAGCCTTTTGGTAAATATGATGATGTATAGGATTAAAAACACGAGTGTTAGAATGGGACCTATATCAAGCATGCTTTGATATAGGGAATTCGCGTGTTCACCGGATCCGCTGACCGGGAATGCGTTTATCGGGCTGCCGCTGTACATTTTGCCTTTATAGAAAGGTTCCCAAAGCAGGATGGTGATAATGGATGCAAGAAGGCCATGTGCAATCCTGGCCAGAAAAAAGGGAGTGAAACGAATGTCCGTTGCGGCAATGATGCTGGCAACTTGCGCTTGGATGCTGAACCCGTTGAAAGCTAAGATGAAACTTGTCATCACGGTTTGCTGAAAGAGTGTCGCCTCTTCGACCGTGCTGGTTAATTTTGAACCTAGAGTCATTTCAAACATGCCTGATATGAAGGGAAGGCTTAAGGAGTCCGGGAAATTAAAAATATGTAGAATTCCTCCGACCCCAGATGCTAGCAATCCGGTGATGTTCATATGAAATAAAAGCTTGTTCACCACAGAAAAGAGAATGATGAACCCCCCGATCATCAATAGGGTTTGGATGGATGAGAGTACCGCATCTCCAAGTAAACTGCCAAATGGCCTTGTTTCTTTTATTCTGGTACGATGCATTTGACCAAAGGCTTGTCTTATGGAGGGGAGCTTGGTCATTACTTTTGCATGGGATTTTTCTTCTTTCCAACGGTAAAAACGCATGATGATGCCTACACAAATATTTCCTAGGTAGTGGGAAAGGGCAAGGATGATCCCTAAATGAGGGTTGTGGAAAAAACCAACGGCAACGGCAACGAATAGGAACAATGGATTGGATGAATTAGTAAAACAAACGAGTCTTTCAGCTTCAATGCGGGTCAATTGTTCTTCTTGACGGAGCCTTACAGTGAATTTCGCCCCGGCTGGAAACCCTGATGCAAGTCCCATCGCCCAAACGAAACCTCCCACTCCTGGTACACGGAATAGGGGACGCATAAATGGTTCGAGCATGACACCAATGAACCTGACAACCCCAAAACTGATTAATAACTCCGAGAAAATCAAGAAAGGCAGAAGTGAAGGGAAAACAATTGTCCACCAAATATTCAGTCCGCCTTTGGAAGCTTCAAAGGATTCTTGGGGGAAGATGATCAAGCCAACTGCCATCATCGTGACGGAGGTAGCTAACAGTACTGTTTTAGATTTTGATTTTAGCAAAATTCAGCCTCCTCTTGAAGGTTACTAAATAAGGGCAGTTCGTTTCGTATATAATAAAATATGAACTTCTTTTTCTCGAAAAGTAAGCGCATGATGGAATAAGGATTGTACCGACATGTAAAGAGGGATGATCCGCTCAATGGAATATATCTGCCATGCTTGTTTCACTGTCAATATAAATAATATGCTTCTATAAATCCGTTTAAGACCATAACTTTGAATGAGTGTTATTTCAATATTTTGCACTAGTTAAAGCGGGAGGGATATCTTTGTCGAAACCAAAAGTCGGGCTTGCACTTGGGTCAGGAGGAGCTAGGGGGTTTGCACATATTGGCGTGATAAAGGTATTGCAGCAAGAAGGCATTCCGATAGATATGATTGCTGGAAGCAGCATGGGAGCAATGGTTGCAGCCTTTTATGGAGCGGGGTCGGATATCGAGAGGCTGTATAAGTTGTCCCGTGCATTTAAGCGGAAGTATTATTTGGACTTCACCATACCTAAGATGGGCTTCATTTCGGGTAAGCGGACAAAGGATTTAATCAGGGTATTTACATATGGCAAGAAATTTGAAGAACTTGATATTCCTGTGGCGGTGGTAGCCACTGATATAAAAACGGGGGAAAAGGTCATTTTTCAGGAAGGTCCCATCGCACCGGCTGTAAGGGCAAGCATCTCCATTCCCGGGATTTTCATTCCCGAAAGAATCGGAAACAGACTGCTTGTTGATGGCGGCGTAGTTGACAGGGTTCCTGTTTCAGTTGTAAAGGATATGGGGGCAGACATCATAATTGGTGTGGATGTAGCTCACGTGAAACAGGATATGGAGATAAACTCCATATATGACGTCATCATGCAAAGCCTCGATATCCTGCAAATGGAGCTAGTTAAAAGCAGGGAGTTTGCTTCAGACGTCATGATACGCCCCAGGGTTGAGAAATACAGCTCGAAATCATTTACAAACGTACAGGAAATAATTAGTATTGGAGAAGAAGCAGCAAGAGGTAAGATTGATCAAATTAAGCAGAGCATTGTTACTTGGAAGGAGTCCTTTGAAGATGAGCCGTAAAACGTATGTACGCACTTTCCTGGTGGTGGCTATACTTCTCATAGCATCAGCCCTTTATTCCCTACCTTTTTATGTATCGAAACCAGGAATGGCTAAAGAATTGGAGCCAATCATTGAGGTATCCGGGGGAGATGAAGCAAAAGGAAGCTTTATGTTAACCACTGTAAGGATGGGCCGGGCAAATATATATTCCTACATGATGGCGAAGTGGAGCAAATATCAGGAGCTTTATCCGGAATCCTCCATCAGAAGCGAAGATGAAACAGATGAAGAATATAATATCAGGCAGCTCCACTTAATGGATGGTTCTAAAAATAATGCCATTAAGATCGCATATGAAAAAGCAGGGAAAGAAGTCGAATACGAGTACCTGGGTGTATATGTTTTGGACGTGCTAAAAGGAATGCCTGCAGCAAAAGAGCTGAAAGCGGGCGATCAAATCATTCAAGTTGATGATGTTAAATTCAAGTCTGCACAGGAATTCATGGATTATATTAACGAAAAGAAGGCCGGAGATGAAGTTAAAATCGTTTATAAGCGGGAAGAGACGGAGAAAACGGCCGTTCTTTCATTGCAGCCTTTTAAAAATGATCCAAATAGGGTAGGAATCGGCATTTCGCTGGATGACAATCGAAGAGTGAACACAAAACCGGCAATTGCCATAGATTCAGAACATATAGGCGGTCCTTCGGCTGGTTTAATGTTTTCGTTGGAAATTTATAATCAATTAACGAAAGGCGATCTTACAAGTGGATATGACATAGCGGGTACGGGCACGATGTCTGATGATGGGACAGTCGGTCCAATTGGCGGAATCCAACAGAAAATTGTTGCAGCCGATAAGTCTGGAGCCGAGATATTCTTTGCCCCGAATGAAAACGGAGCAGCGGGTTCGAATTATGAAGATGCACTCATTGCAGCAAAGGATATTGACACTGACATGAAGATCGTGCCGGTTGACAACTTTGAAGATGCAGTAGCCTATTTAACGAAGCTAAATGGAAAAGGAAAATGAAAAAAAGCGCAGGCAGTCATCTACTGTCTGCGCTTTTTTTCATGATTAGCTTTTTACACTTAAGGATGAAACGGCCAATCTTGAATCCTTCTTCATTTGAAAATGATGGGAGATTCATATTCACGTTTCATCAATGCAGCTTGATGCGGCTCGGGCAAGCCCAGGGCATACACCTGTGCTGCTCGCAAGTCCGAATCGATGTCCTGCTTCCGATAGGACGAAAGTTTAGAGATGAGAGGGAGGGGCAAGCCTTTTTTTACAGAACGAAGATATTCTTGCCCCCGGCCATTCATGCCAAGAAGTCTGATATAGGCCGGTTGGTCATTATGAATTACCTGTTCCTTGAATGTATGCGTCAATATATGGACACACATCCGCTGCAGCCGTGTCCATGTGTAGCGTTTTGTCTTCAGCGCTGCCATGAATCCAGAAAAGCTCGAAGATTGTTTGGCCATCTCCTTCATTCGGTGCTCTATGCCTTCCTCAACTTCGTATATTCCTGCCAATTCGGTTAAAGAGGAAGAAAGGATACGGTATTTCAACATGGACCAGTACATTTCCCAGTCATGCAAGGCATGGTAGCGCGTTAAATATTGCTCAAGGCCACTCATTGTCGCTTGAGGAATATAACTGGAAACAGAATGTAATTCCTGGTGTTCATGGATGGCTTTACGTATCCCCGTTGCGCTGGCAATAGGGTCTTTGGACAACTTTGTTTCATGGTACCCTGCAGCGACCCTTTGAATCGTATAAGGGCGAATGGAGTAGCCGTTTGAAAGGGCAGCACTTACATATTCTTTTCCAAGGATATTATTCGGCTTCGTCAAATCCAATGCCGCATCACCATGGATGATTGAACGATAAGCCTGGGCAGCACTTGACGGATAACTATTACCGGCATCCATGGCCGATTTGATTGCGGCATCGAATGCAGCGGAATTTTCCGAAAGGATTTTGTGGGCGATGATGAATGGTTCAATTTTGCCATCCTCGCTTCCGAAGCAAAAAGAGTCACAGCCTAGCGATTCCAAAAGAGCAATAGATCCTTTTGCAAATATTTCTGCCTTCTGTGTCGCGAAAGCATATGGCAGCTCAATGACAAGATCAATGCCGCCATTCAAGGCCATTTCGGCGCGTGTCCACTTGCTGACGATAGCTGGCTCGCCACGCTGTAAGAAGGGCCCGCTCATAACAGCGACAACGACATCTGCCCCTGTTTTTTCTCTACTTTCTCTTGCATGTAAAACATGTCCATTGTGAAAAGGGTTATATTCGACTACTAAACCGCAAGCTTTCATTCGTTCACCTCAGAGAAAAACTTTGTATTTTATCAACTTAGTGCTAAAATAGTATTTCAAGTAAAATTACTATAAGTAATCGTCTGGATTTTTTGTTAGAAATGATTCATAAAACTTAGACAATCAGTTAGGATGACTACATTATAGTGTAAAGAAAAAATATTGACAAACTTATAATTGAAAGCTATAATTATTTTTGTTGCCTTGAGGTGATTTCATTTGAAATGGACGATTAGTCAACTTCAAAAAATTCGGGACAAAGATTTACGGTTTGATGAACTGGTGGATGTCTTGGACATTAGAGAAAGAGACCCGCAAATTCGCGATGTTTCTCCGATCAGAGTAGAAGGAAGAGCTGATATCAGCTCGACCGAGATTACTTTTCACTTGCATCTTTCAGGTGAATTAACATTACCTTGTTCCCGTACACTGGTAGACGTTAAATATCCGATTGATATTGATACAAAGGAAACCTTTCTTTTAAAGGCAGATGGCACAGATTTCTACGGAGATGATGTCACTGTTGTGGAAGGCGACGTTGTAGACCTAATACCGGTAATTAAAGAAAATTTATTGCTAGAAATTCCGATGCAGGTTTTTTGTGAGGATGTCGATTCGAATGAAGCTGCTCCTCAATCTGGGAAAGACTGGGCTGTTATTTCCGAAGAGGAAAATGAGCATAAGGTTGATCCGAGATTTGCAAAGCTTGCCGACTTTTTTGACAACAATAAAGAATCTTGATTGGAACGAAAAATCGTTAATCCGATTTTTCCAGCTTTTTTATATTTTTTAAGGAGGTGGGAATAATGGCTGTACCTTTTAGAAGAACGTCGAAAACTGTAAAAAGAAAACGTCGTACACACTTCAAGCTTCAAGTACCTGGTATGGTAGAATGCCCGAGCTGTGGTGGAATGACTCTTTCACATCACGTTTGTAAAGAATGTGGAACATATAAAGGAAAAGAAGTTGTCGCAAAATAATTTCTTGACCTACTTGAGAGCTTAGCTCTCTTGATGCAACACGCTAATCAAAGCGCAGGGATTTTTCTCTGTGCTTTTTTTACAAATTTATTTGGCAGAATATTTTGAATCATTCGCGTTTGCCGATGATTTTGGAGAAGGTGTATACATGGATCAGGTGATTGAAGTTGAAAAGGGTAAACGCGGTTTCATGAAGCTCCTATTTAATAGACCGGAGAAAAGGAATGCCGTGAATTATCAGCTGATGGATGAACTTGAGTCGATATTATCGGAAGCTGCATGCGATGATGAAGTTAAGTTGCTGATCCTGACCGGGGCGGGCTCTGAGGCGTTCTGTTCAGGCGGGGATCTAAGGGAATTTCAGGATTTGCATACAGAAGAAGAGGCCTTTGCTATGTTATCGAAAATGGGTGAAATTCTGTATAAACTAGCAGTTTTCCCAAAACCGACAATAGCGCTAATCAATGGAAGTGCTTTCGGCGGCGGATGCGAAATAGCGACAGCTTGTGATTTCAGGTTAGCAAAGAGGGAAGCTAGGCTAGGGTTTGTACAAGGTACTCTAGGAATAACGACTGGCTGGGGCGGAGCTTCGCTTTTACTTGAAAAAATACCAGAGCAAAAAGCGCTAAAGCTATTATTGGATGCAAAAGTACATAAAGCTGAGGAAGCGAAGGAACTTGGTTTCGTAGATGAGATAGTCGGAGAAGGTACGGATGGATGGGAATGGTTTGCGGAAGATTTTCTTCGCCATGAGACAGGGGTATTGATGGCCTATAAACGATTGCTGGTACATAAATGGCAGGATAGCGGGCTTAAAGGAAGAATGGATGCGGAAATCCGGGAATGTTCCAAACTGTGGGCGAGTGATGAGCATCATGCTGCAGTCGAGCGTTTTCTAAATAAGAAAAAATAAATATTACACGCTCTATATATCTTCTATCTTTCCTAGCATGTGCATATTATGAATTAAAACTTGCTAAGGAGGTAGAGAGATGACGATTGCGAGACAAGATGCATGGACTCATGATGAGGATCTGTTGTTGGCTGAAGTGGTACTGAGGCATATACGGGAAGGCAGTACACAATTAAAGGCGTTTGAAGAAGTGGGGAAACAGTTATCGAGGACATCTGCTGCTTGTGGGTTCCGTTGGAATTCATTTGTTAGGAAGCAATATAAATCAGGGATAGAGCTGGCGAAAAAACAAAGGAAAGAACAGGTAGTCAATAATCCTGAAGTGGAAAGGGATTCGATTGCAACGGTCGAAAATGTCACGATTGAAGAAATAACGCCCGAGCATGAAGATAAAGAATCTATTACCCTTCAGGAAGTTATATTATATTTAACCAAAATGGATGAATTCTTTCAGCTTGATAATAAGGAAAAAGAACGGATTTCTGAGCGTTCCCTATTTCTTGAACGGGAAAATGTCCGATTACTGGAAGAGAATGTCCTGCTTAAGGAAAACCTGAAAGCTGTTGAGGAAGATTATCGTGCGTTAATGCAGATCATGGAGCGCGCAAGAAAACTTAGTGTCCAGGAGGACGAAAAGGCGAATCCGAAGGTGAGTTTCCAAATGGATAAGAATGGTAATTTGGAAAGGGTCAATAAATAAAAAATGCGGGTGGGAAAATCCGCCCGCATTTTCTTGATGCTTCCTTATTCTTGTGTATCTATTTCTTTCTTATCTTGTACGTCAAATGGGCTCCAAATCAGCGGGTTTTCTCCGAGGTCCCTGTCCAAATCATAGGAAACAGCAGAAAAACCCATCTTTTTCCAAAAGTCTTGTGAATGGACTCTTGGGTTAGTTTTGATAGGCATGTTCAGGCTTTTGGCGAATTCGACCAAAGCTCTTCCATACCCTTTTTTCTGATAGTTAGGCAGGACTTCAAGTTTCCAAAGAACAAGGAAATCCCTGGAATTGTCAAAATACTGGTCGAATTTAGCGCTTCTTTTATAAAGGCTCATTCGAGCTACAAGTTTATCGCCATAAAAGATTCCGTAAAAAGGTGATTGGCTGTCATTTTCAATGATGTTACCTTCTAAATCATCTAGCATGGACAGTTCCTGTATCCCGTATTCTTTGAATTTTTTGAATTCCTCAAGCGTTTTAAAATTTACAAGTAATCGTTCAACCTTGTATTCCATAAAAAAGCTCCCCCTTAATTCTGATAAACCTCTTCCGATAGTACCCTTTGAAAGTCATCCCACTGATCTTTGCCATGTGGAATTTCAACTTAGGTTAAATCTAGTATGACATCATCGACTTATCCTAGCTTACTAAATGCTTATAGCCTTTTATTCCCCGCCCTTTTCCCTTCAATTTCTTTTGGGGTGAGTTTGGAGTTATATTTTGTTCCTGTAAAGTCTTCAAAATGGCTAAGCTTTTCGTATCTAATATACCATTAAATTAACACTTAAAGAAGAAAATATTATATCTTCAATGGCGTATTAAACATTCTTTCCGTTGGTATTTTATGACGAGCCATCGTTAATGGCAGTTCCATCGTTTCATTCAATCGGAATGGCTGTGTTTTCCAACGATGGGAAAATTCGTGCAGGCTAAAAAAGATAATGTGATAAAATAGTAAATATATTTCAAAAAGTAAGGAAGGTTATCATGAGAATTGGAATCATTGGCGGAGGGGCCATAGGGCTGCTGTTTGCGTCCCGTTTAAGTGAAAAGCATAATGTGACTCTCTATACCCATACTGCGGATCAGGCGTCCATCATCCAACGTGATGGAATCCGTCTTATTGCGGATGGTGAAAGCCGACTGCAGACGGGCATCATGTCCAAGGGGCTGGATGAAGGGATATCGGATGTGGATCTTCTTATAGTGGCCGTCAAGCAATATCACCTGCCGCAAATACTGCCTAGGATCAAAGATTTTCAGGTTCCATTGCTATTCTTGCAGAATGGCTATGGGCATATTTCTTATTTAAAGCAGCTTCAATCCCCGACCATATATGTGGGGGTAGTGGAGCATGGAGCATTGAAACATGACGGGAATACCGTGGAGCATACGGGACTGGGCATGACAAGAATCGCTTCCTTTAGCGGGGAACTTGAGCAACTATCGCTAGTGAATGAAAGGATCGATCATTTTCCTTTTACGAAGAGTGAAGATTTTCACTCGATGCTGATGGATAAGCTTGTCGTCAATGCGGTGATAAATCCATTAACGGCGATACTTGGTGTGGAAAATGGCGGTTTAATCACTAACTCTTTTTACTACCAATTATTTCAAGAACTTTTTGAAGAAATCTCCGGTATTTTGGAAGTTCAAAATAAGGATGAGTCATTTGAACATGTTAAAGCCGTTTGCATCGCAACTGCGGAAAATCGATCTTCCATGCTAAAGGATCTAGAAAATGGCCGTAAAACGGAAATTGATGCCATTTTGGGTCATATCCTCTCGGAGGCAAAGAGTAAAGGGAAAAGTGATTGCCTGACGTCTTCTCTATATAAGATGGTCAAAGGAAAAGAGTCTCAGGGGGGATGAGGATGTGCCGTACGTAGTTTCAAGCCTTGCCGCGATATTTATTACCTTGCCTTTCGTAGGGTATATACTTTTTTTTATAGGTGCCAAACAATTCACTGGAAACCATCGGCGCTCCGTTCAATTTGCAATGGACATGAGTACGCTGCTGTTCGTATTGTCCGTCCATTATTTGATCATTACGATCTGGGATATGCAAATTATTTGGGTGATCATGCTCATCATGCTCATCAACGCATTCGTGGTGGTTCTTGTCCATTACAAGGTAAAAGAAGAAATCATTTTCCATAAGGTATTAAAGGGTTTTTGGAGAGTGAACTTCGCCTTTTTTTTCGTGGCTTACCTTCTATTGTTTTCCATTGGAATAATTACAAGTATTACGAAGATATTGACTACATAACATAGAACATCGCATCAATTTTCTGCTGCTGGGCAACTTCTTTTGTTTTCTTAAACCGGAATGTTATACTCTAAAAAGAATTGTAGTTGCAGAGAAAGGGAGAACAGAAATGGAGATGAAAGATCTCGCGTTACCATCTTTAAACCGTTTTGCATCGGACTATTTACAAAACCGTCTTGAAACGGAGGATTATTTTCACTATGACTTGTCTAAGCCTGACATTTATCACAATAGATATGAAGAATTGATGAACCGCTCTTTTTCACGTGATGAATTGTCGGATTACATACAACAATACATGTCTCGTCTTTCATTCAGTGAGGCAGTTAAGGGTAATATTGGAAGGCTGCGCAGGGATGATTCCGTTGTTGTGATTGGAGGACAGCAGGCTGGGTTATTATCAGGGCCGCTGTATACCATTCATAAAGTGATATCGATCATTAAGCTTGCGGAAGAACAGGAAAAAAAACTGGGGCAGCCAGTCATTCCGGTTTTTTGGATAGCTGGAGAAGATCATGATTTGGCTGAGGTCAATCATGTTTATGTTATGAAAAACGGAAAACCCGATAAAAAAACCTATCCTTCCTACCAGCCATATAAAACAATGGTTTCTGATGTGGAGCTGGAAACGGAAAAGGCAGAGAAGTGGCTTGAGGAAATCATTGAAACTTATGGAGAAACGGAATTTACGAACAAACTCCTGATTGATATGAAGGAGACCATTAAGAGATCGAATACCTTCGTCGATTTCTTCGCCGAGCTGATTCATGAATGGTTCAAAGAATATGGCCTTTTACTAGTCGATGCCGGAGATCCGGATTTAAGGCGAATTGAGAAGGCATACTTTGAATCGATGGTCAATGAAAGTGGACGGATTGCTGAAGTGGTCGAGGAACAGCAATCATTCATGCATGCGAAAGGGTATGCAAAAATGATTGAAATGGATAAACGCGCCGCTAATTTATTTTATTATGATCCAGAAAAAAAAGATCGATGTTTACTCGAACGTGTAGAAGGCGGTTTCAGCGGAAAAAACGGTGAGGTATCATTTACCGGGGAAGAACTCTTGCAGATAGCCAGAAATCATCCAGAACGATTAAGCAACAATGTCATTACACGCCCGCTCATGCAGGAAATGCTTTTCCCTGTATTGGCATTCGTTTCTGGGCCAGGGGAAATAGCCTATTGGGCAGAATTAAAAAAGGTGTTTGAGTTGTTTTCCATGAAGATGCCGCCAATCATTCCTAGGTTGAATATCACGCTGGTGGAGCGGAGTATCCAAAGCGACCTTGAAGAAATGGAACTCAGTTTGGAAACTGTTCTGACTGAAGGAACCGCTAATGCTGTGGAAAGTTACCTTGATTCCGTTAAAGATGAAACGATTGACACCCTGTTCGGGACGCTGAAATCACAGCTTGAAGAGAACCATGAAAAGCTTTTTGTCCACGCTGTCTCTTTGGATAGGGGGCTCGAGCCGATGTTGAACAAGAACATTGAATTCATTCAAAAGCAATTGAATTTCATGTATGGCAAAATCGGTGACCGTACAAAGGAACGACATTCGGTCATCTTGAAAAAATATGATCGGATAGCAAATTCGCTGTACCCTCTCGAATCACCCCAAGAGAGGATTTGGAATGTGTTTTATTACTTGAATCAATATGGGCCAGAGCTCGTAAGGGATATGATGAAACTGGACTATCGCTTCAATAATCAGCATAAATTGATTTTCATTTAGAAAAACCATCCCTTTTTGGGGGAAAGTGGCGGGTAGATCATTTTGAATACGGTGGCCACAAACCAATCCTGATGGAGGGATTGAAATGTGAAAAAAGACAGGTGCTAAAGCCTGTCTTTTTTTCTGTTTCCTGAGTACTTGTCAGGCGGGGCTTCGACAGTAATGGTGGGCCTGCGTCTAAGTTTGAGTGCATTCGAGGGAAATGCACGTTTCTTTGAATAATTTGGCTAAATAAACTTAATAAGAAAAGAAGGTAATTTTTACTTGGAAGGAGAAAGTAAAAACAAGTGGAGAAAGGTGGGGGAATGTGGTACATTGAGATTAGAATGTGGGGGTAGTGGGTATGTTCATGGGAGAGTACCATCATAACATCGATATAAAGGGCCGTTTGATAGTCCCGGTGAAATTCAGGGAAAATCTCGGGGAGCAATTTGTCCTTACCCGCGGACTTGATCAATGTTTATTTGGTTACCCTATGGAAGAGTGGAAGCTGCTAGAAGAAAAGCTGAAAGCCCTGCCTTTAACAAAAAAAGATGCCCGAGCCTTTACCCGTTTTTTCTTTTCTGCAGCTACAGAATGCGAAATTGATAAACAAGGGCGAATTAATATCCCCACGCCGCTTACTTCATATGGCCAATTGGAAAAAGAATGTGTAATTCTTGGTGTTACCAATCGTATTGAGATTTGGAGCAAATCCCTTTGGGAAAACTATTTTTCAGCTTCGGAGGATTCTTTCGCTGAGATAGCAGAAAATATGATTGGCTTTGATATTTAAGGCTGCCCTCAGAAATAGAGTCACTCAATAACCGATTGGAAGGATGTCTAGCATGTTTCAACATACGACAGTGTTATTAAAAGAGACGGTTGATGGATTGAACATCAAACCTGATGGAATTTATGTGGATTGTACTTTAGGAGGAGCCGGTCACAGCGAATACTTACTTTCACAGCTCTCTGACAAGGGCAGGCTTTATGCTTTTGATCAGGATGAAACGGCGATTCGGAATGCTAAGGAAAAATTGGAAAGCTATGGCGAACGTATTGTTCTTGTTCCTAATAATTTTAAATACTTAAAAGAAGAGTTGAATGCCCGGGGAATCGAGAAAGTGGACGGGATCCTTTATGATTTAGGTGTGTCATCCCCGCAATTGGATACACCGGAGCGTGGTTTCAGCTATAACCATGATGCACCATTGGATATGAGGATGGACCAAAGTGCAGCCATTTCTGCCTATGATGTCGTGAATAATTGGTCATTCCATGATTTACTGAGAATTTTCTTCCAATATGGAGAAGAAAAGTTTTCGAAACAAATTGCCAGGAAAATTGAAGCGGCACGTGAAATAAAACCGATTGAAACGACGTTCGAACTTGTGGAATTAATTAAGGATGGGATACCGGCCCCGGCAAGACGTAAAGGCGGACACCCTGCGAAACGAGTGTTCCAAGCAATAAGGATCGCTGTGAATGACGAACTTGGTGTCTTTGAAGATTCCCTGGAGCAGGCCATTTCGCTTTTGGATAAAGAGGGAAGAATATCTGTTATTACATTCCATTCGCTCGAAGATAGAATTTGTAAAACGGTATTTAAAAAGGCCAGTAGCATGCCGGATCTTCCGCATGGACTTCCAGTTATCCCGGATGAATTCAAACCAACTTTGAAAATAATTACGAGAAAACCGATTTTACCTTCAGAAGAAGAATTGGAAGGGAATAATCGTTCCCGGTCGGCTAAGCTAAGAATCGCCGAAAAGCAATGATTACAGAAAAATATCAGTGAGGGGGAACATGAATGAGTTCCATAGCCAAAAAAGTACAAGAACAGCAATATGAAGACCAACAGCAGCAACAGGCACAGCAAACAGTGGTCATCCGTAAAGCGAAGATATCCATTGGTGAAGTTTTCTTACTCTGTGCCCTTGCTATCATGGTTACCTTCATGGGAGTGAAAATAGTCTCTAATCAAGCGGCCATCTATGAAACGAATAAAGAGATCCAGCTAGTGGAAACGTCGATTGAAGAACAGGGTAAAGTGAATGATGATTTGAAAGTGCAGGTTGCTGAACTTAGTACATACGAGAGAATTTGGAAAAAAGCTGCAGCGCTAGGGTTCAAGTTAAATGAGAATAATGTGAAGGGTGTGCAGTGATAATGCAGAAACAAAAAAATATGAAGCATGGGGCAGCCGGATTATTCTTCTTATTCGGCCTGCTCTTTTTTGTTTTAGTCTGCCGCTTTTTGTATATTCAGGTGACTGGTACAGCTGGCGGGGAGGTACTGGCTTCGAAAATCGACAAGAAATATGAAAAAAAACAGATCATAGAAGCAAAGAGGGGAAGCATACTCGATACAAAAGGTGAAGTCATCGCCGAAGATACTTCCTCCTATATCTTAAGGGCAGTACTTAGTGAAAAGGAGCCGGAGCATGTCAAGGACCCGGAGAAGACGGCGAATGAGCTTGCTAAATATATCGACATGGATGAACAGGACATCTATGAAAGACTTACGAAAAAAGGGGCATACCAAGTGGAGTTTGGCAGTGCCGGCAAGGATTTGACTCAGGTCGTCAAGCAGAAAATAGAAAAATTGGAACTGCCGGGAATTACATTCGGAAGGACGAATAAACGTTTTTATCCGAATGGGATTTTCGCCTCCCATCTGATTGGCTATGTAGAAAAGGATGAAGAAACGGGAGAAATGGCTGGTAAGTTCGGCATCGAAAGGTATCTCAATAAAGAATTGCAGGAAACGGATGGGAAGCTGACATATGACAGTGACTCATGGGGTTTCCTCTTACCGGATAAGAAGGAAAAGGTCGTTGCACCTGATAATGGCAATGATGTCATGCTTACGATCGACAAGAAAATACAAACATTCTTGGAAGACTCGATGAGCAAAGTGCAGGAAAAATATGATCCCGAACAAATCATAGCGATTGTCTCCAATCCCAAAACGGGGGAGATTGTGGCGATGGGGCAAAGGCCCACCTTCCATCCGACAACGAAAGTCGGGCTAACGGATACATGGCGTAACCTGGCAATTGAAGAAACCTTCGAACCGGGTTCAACCATGAAAACATTCACCCTTGCCGCGGCTGTTGAGGAAGGGGTCTTTAATCCGAATGAAAGCTTTGTTGCAGGAACCTACAAAGCCGGATCGGGAAAAATCGGGGATCATAGCGGAATCGAAAGAGGAAAGAGCATGACCTTTCTGGAAGGGGTTCAACGTTCCTCGAACGTCGCTTTTGCCACACTTGCAATGGATAAAATAGGAGCCGATACGTTCCGTGAGTATTTGACTAAGTTCGGATTTGATAAAAAAACGGGAATTGACCTGCCAAACGAGATAACCGGTAAAATTCAATACAAGTATAAGCTTGAAAAAGTGACTACCTCCTTTGGACAGGGTTCGACCGTTACACCGATTCAACAAATCCAAGCTGCATCCGCAATAGCCAATGACGGAAAAATGATGCGGCCGTACGTGATAAAAAGCATTTCCGATCAGGATACCGGAAAAATTTTGAAAACGACCAAGCCGAAAGTGACAGGGCAACCGATTTCGGAAGAAACTGCAAAACAAGTACGTGATTATTTGGAAACGGTAATTTCCGCGAAAAAAGGAACAGGGAAAAAATATGCCATTGATGGATATCAAGTAGCGGGGAAAACCGGTACTGCACAAATTGCGGGTCCGACGGGTAGATATTTAGAAGGGAAAAATAACTATGTGTTCTCCTTTTTAGGAATGGCTCCAAAAGATGATCCGCAGTTGGTCATGTATGTGGCGGTCAAGCAGCCCAAGTTAGGTGTATCTTATGTTGGGGCTGATCCATTGTCAGAGATATTTAATCCTGTCATGCAAAATAGCCTGCAATATCTAAACATAAAACCTTCTGAAGTTAAAAAACAAAAAGCGAATAAAATCAAAGACTATACGAATCAAACCGAGAGTTCAGCTGTTACAGAACTGAAGGAACTTGGTTATGATGTAAGTATGATCGGAAGTGGACGTAAAGTGCTCGACCAATCCCCGAAAGCGGGGAGTGTACTCTTACAAGGTGAAAAGATAATCCTCAGGACGGAAGGCGAAATGAAAGTTCCTGACATGAAGGGATGGTCTTTACGCGATGTCATGAAATTGGCTAAGGTTGCAAAACTGGATCTGAAAACCGAAGGTACTGGATACGTGAGTAAACAGAGTCTTAAGGCCGGGAAAAAGGTAAATGAAGGGGAAACCTTCAATATTGAATTATCCCAGCCTGATGGGGCTGGTGAAGATATACCGACAAAAGAGAAAACAGAGTGAAGATAAAGAGGGGATCCAAATGGATTCCCTCTTTGTTTCTTTCAAAGTTTCTAGTCTAGCATCGAGTAGACAAGCATATATTGAAGCATGTATGAAATGGAGGTGCCTGTTTTTGCGTGTTTCGAATGTTACTGTCCGAAAACGGCTGGCAATCGCATTGGCGATCGGTATCGTAGTTTTTTTTATCATTGATATCCGATTGGGAATTGTACAGTTTTATCTAGGGGATAAGTTGACGGGGCTGGCTAAAGATTCCTGGAGCAGGAATATTCCTTTTGAAGCCAAACGGGGAGAAATCCTTGATCGGAATGGTGTCGAGCTGGCAACGAATATATCTGCGCCAACAGTCTATGTCATCCCTAGACAGATTGAGAATCCTGGGGAGACGGCGGAACAGCTTGCTTCAATATTGGATATGACAAAGGAAAAGGCTTATCAATGGTTAACGAAACAGGCGATGAGCGTCAGAATTCCGGAAGGCAGAAAGATATCTCACGAAAAGGCGAAGGAAATTAAAGCATTGGGGATAAAGGGCGTATACATCGCTGAAGATTCAAAGCGCCATTACCCATTTGGTGAATACCTTTCACATGTTCTTGGCTTTACAGGCTCTGACAATCAAGGGTTGATGGGTATTGAATTGTCTTATGATAAGGAACTAAGCGGGGAAAAAGGATTCGTTAAATTTTACTCCGATGCGAAAGGGAAAAGGCTTGAGAATATGGCCGATGACTATAAGCCCCCTGTTGATGGTGATAATTTGAAGCTGACCATCGATAGCAAAATCCAGACAATTGTGGAGAGGGAGCTCGATAATGCGGAGGCGACATATGATCCTGATGGTATAATTGCCATTGCAATGGACCCGAACACTGGGGAAATCTTGGCAATGTCCAGCAGGCCAACCTTCGACCCTGCCAATTTTCAAAATGTCCCCTCGGAAGTGTATAATCGTAATTTACCAGTTTGGAGTATATATGAACCAGGATCGACTTTTAAGATCATCACGCTTGCTGCGGCGCTTGAGGAAGGGAAGGTCGACTTACAAAAGGAACATTTTTATGATTCCGGACATGTGGAAGTGTCAGGATCAACGCTGCATTGCTGGAAAAGCGGAGGGCATGGGGATCAAACTTTTCTTGAAGTGGTCGAGAACTCATGTAACCCGGGTTTTGTAGAATTAGGGAACCGACTTGGTAAAGACAAGCTGTTTAAATATATAAATGATTTCGGTTTTGGGCAAAAGACGGGAATTGATTTAACAGGAGAAGGAAAAGGAATCATGTTCAACATGGATCGAGTGGGTCCGGTAGAGCAGGCAACTACTGCGTTTGGACAAGGTGTAGCCGTAACGCCCATTCAGCAGGTGACAGCGGTATCGGCAGCCGTGAATGGCGGGACTTTGTATACACCATATATCGCGAAGGAACTCGTGAATCCAAAAAATGGGGAAGTGCTGATGCGAAAGACCCCTCAGGCGAAGAAAAAGGTGATTTCAGAAGCAACCTCGAAGAAAGTCCGGGAAGCGCTTGAATCCGTTGTCGCCCAAGGAAGCGGTAAAGGAGCATTCGTGGAGTCGTACCGCGTCGGCGGGAAAACGGGTACAGCCCAAAAAGCTGAAAATGGCAGATACCTTGAAAATAATTATATTCTTTCATTCATTGGTGTCGCTCCAGCGGATGATCCGCAAATCGTCGTTTATATAGCTGTGGATAATCCGAAAGGAACGGTACAATTCGGCGGGGTCGTTGCCGCACCGATCGTTGGGAATATCATGGAGGATTCACTTAGGGCCATGGGCGTCAAGCCAAGGAAAAACCAGATTGAGAAGGAGACGGTCTGGACGGATCCCGTCATGGTCGAGGTACCAGACGTCGTGGGTCTCAGCAAAAAAGAGTTGCAAACCCAGCTCATCGACCTTAAGCTTGATATTGCCGGAAATGGGGATAAAGTCATAAATCAAGCCCCAGATCCAGGTGTTAAAGTAAAACAAGGCTCTACAATAAGAATTTATCTTGGCGAAAATACAGAATAAGTATAATATAATATATGAATAGTTAAAGCGGCTGAAGATTCATCAGCCGCTTTGTTTACGGAGTCGGGATAACCCCGTATAATTGAAATTGGTTTCTCGACAAGCCAAGGCTAATCACATATAATGAATCCTCAAATTAAGTTGAGAGGGATGGAAAAATGAAGCTTCACAAATTACTATCTTATTTACACTCCTTATTTACGTATGAAGGAGAAAATCCTGAAATCACCTCCATTGAAAATGATAACCGTAAAGTCATAGACGGAAGTTTATTTGTTTGTATAAAAGGTTATACAGTCGATGGTCATGATTTTGCCCAACTTGCTGTAGAGCATGGAGCTGCAGCAGTCATTGCCGAAAGGCCGCTTGACCTCGATGTTCCCGTGATCGTAGTCAGGGATTCGAGCAGGGCGATGGCGGTTCTTGCCGATGCATTTTATGGCCATCCGACTCAAAAGATGCGCTTGATCGGAATTACAGGAACGAATGGAAAGACGACGACCAGTCACTTATTGGAAAAGATTTTCGAGGATCGACATGAAAAAACAGGCTTGATTGGCACGATGTATACAAAAATCGCCGATACGGTATATGAAACCAAGAATACGACGCCAGATAGCGTTACACTGCAGAAGGCTTTTCATGAAATGGCCGAAGCATCCGTCTCCACGGCCATTATGGAGGTTTCATCGCATGCACTTGAGCTTGGGCGCGTCCATGGCTGTGATTATGATATTGCCGTCTTTACGAATCTCACACAGGATCATTTGGATTTTCATAAAACCATGGACAGATACAGGCAGGCAAAATCCTTATTTTTCTCACAGCTTGGCAATGCTTACATAGAAAATCGCCCTAAATATGCTGTGCTTAATGCTGATGATGAGGCAACTGCCGATTTCATTAAGGCGACTGCCGCTACAGTCGTTACATACGGCATAGACAATGAAGCGGATATCAGGGCCAAAGATATAAAAATTGATGCAAATGGCACATCGTTCACCTTGACAGCAGGTAAAGAAGAGCGATACATTCAGCTGAAGCTAATTGGTAAATTCAGTGTTTATAATGTACTCTCTGCCATCTCTGCTGCTTTGTGCGCCGGTAACGATCTGGATGAGACAATTAGATCCATCGAGGATATAAAAGGTGTTGCAGGCCGTTTTGAGCTCATTTCAGCGAATCAGGACTTCCCGGTCATTGTTGACTATGCCCATACTCCGGACAGTTTGGAAAATGTTCTGAAGACTGTTGGTGAGTTTGCTAGAAAGAAAATTTACGTGATAGTGGGCTGCGGCGGGGACCGAGACAAGACAAAGCGTCCAATCATGGCGCAAATTGCATGCAGCTTGGCGACTGACCCGATCTTCACTTCGGATAATCCACGCAGTGAAAATGCTGCCCAGATCCTCCGGGATATGGAAGCTGGTGTAGCAGGCAAAGAATATACGGTTATTGAAGACCGCAGGCAGGCGATAGCTTACGCAGTTTCCAAGGCGGAAGAGGGCGACGTTATATTAATTGCTGGAAAAGGTCATGAAACCTATCAATTGGTCGGTGACGAAGTGCTTCACTTCGATGACCGTGAGGAAGCGGAAAAGGCGATTCAAAGTCGTTTGGGTTCAGTTTGAACCAATGCTGAAATTGCCCTGCAACAAAATAGGAAAAGACATCAAGCAGAATTTAATATTTGAATTGTGTTAGGAATGAGGGAATAAGGAATGTTGGAACAAGTGATTTTTTATACGATTTTGGTGGCGTTTTTAGTAACCGTTCTTCTTTCGCCGATTTTCATCCCGTTTTTAAGAAGATTGAAATTCGGGCAAAGTATTAGGGAAGAAGGCCCGCAATCGCATTTGAAAAAAACGGGAACACCCACCATGGGCGGTTTGGTCATATTATTATCTGTTACCATCGCTACACTAGTCATGACTTTGAAATTTTCGGCACCTTCAACCGAAACGTATTTATTATTATTCGTTACTTTAGGTTTTGGTTTATTAGGTTTCCTTGATGATTTCATCAAAGTGGTCATGAAGCGTAACCTGGGACTGACTTCCAAGCAAAAACTGCTTGGACAAATTGTGATTTCGGTCATCTTTTACTTCGTCTTCAAGCAAACAGACCGTTTTAATCCTGAATTGACGATTCCAGGCACTGACTTTGCTTTTGATTTTGGCTGGTTTTATCTGTTCATCGTTATATTCTGGCTGGTAGGCTTTTCGAATGCCGTCAATTTGACGGATGGGCTTGATGGACTTGTCTCAGGGACATCAGCCATTGCCTTTGGTGCTTTTGCCATTTTGGCCTGGAGTCAGTCACAATATGATGTCGCCATTTTTTCGGTGGCGGTTGTCGGTGCAGTACTCGGATTTTTGGTATTCAATGCACACCCGGCAAAGGTTTTCATGGGGGATACGGGCTCCTTGGCCCTTGGGGGAGCGATCGCAACCATCGCCTTGTTAACGAAGCTTGAAATCCTCCTGGTAATCATTGGCGGAGTCTTCGTCATTGAAACGCTCTCGGTCATCCTTCAGGTAGGATCTTTTAAAACGACTGGTAAACGTATATTTAAAATGAGTCCGCTTCACCACCATTATGAGCTTTCCGGCTGGTCGGAATGGCGTGTCGTCGTCACTTTCTGGACAGTGGGGCTGCTGTGTGCGGTACTCGGAATCTATTTAGAGGTGTGGATATAAGTGAAAGAGACTGCAAAGTATTCAGAGAAAAAGATATTAGTATTGGGTTTGGCAAAAAGCGGAGTGATGGCAGCTTCGCTTCTACATAAATTAGGTGCTTTCGTGACGGTTAATGACATGAAGCCATTATCGGAAAATCCTGAGGCTCAAGGACTTCTTGAACAGGGAATCAAAGTCATCTGCGGCAGTCATCCAATCGAGCTTCTGGATGAGGGGTTCGAGCTGATCGTGAAAAATCCGGGAATCCCCTATCGGAACCCTATCGTAAAAGGGGCATTGGAAAAAGGGATTCCTGTTATCACGGAAGTTGAACTGGCCTACCAGATAAGTGAAGCACCTTTCATAGGAATCACTGGTACAAATGGGAAAACGACCACGACAACATTGATATACGAAATGTTGAAGTCCGGTGAAAAATCCCCGCTGATTGCCGGTAATATCGGGACAGTGGCTTCTGGTGTTGCTGAACATGCAAAACCAGATGACTCGATCGTCATAGAATTATCATCGTTTCAGTTAATGGGAATAGACGAATTTCGTCCTGAAATCTCAATCGTGACAAATTTGTATGATGCACATTTGGATTATCACAGTTCCAAACAGGAATATGTCGAAGCAAAAGCTGCCATCACGAAAAATCAAATAGCATCAGATTTCATGATTTATAATGCAGATCAAGATCTTGTTTTATCCATGGCGAAAGAGACTAAGGCTCAACTTGTACCTTTTTCAGCTGAAGTGAAACATGAGAATGGAGCCTATGTGGAAGATGGTGCCGCCTGTTTCCGAGGGGAAAAAATCATTGAAGTTTCAGAGATAGCCCTTCCCGGGAAGCATAATTTGGAAAATGTACTCGCCGCCATCTCAGCGGCCAAGCTTAAGGGTGTAGCTAATGAAGCCATTCAGACTGTATTGAAAACATTTTATGGTGTGGAGCACCGTCTGCAGTTCGTGGCAACGATCGATAACCGTAAATTTTATAATGATTCGAAAGCGACGAACATTCTTGCAGCAACCAAAGCGTTAACATCCTTTACGGAACCGGTCATCTTATTGGCAGGCGGTCTGGATCGCGGAAATGAATTTGATGAGTTGAAACCGGCGATGAAAAATGTCAAAGCCGTGATAACTTTTGGCGAAACGGCGGAAAAAATTGAACGGGTAGCCAAAGAAATAGGAATAGCGAATATAAAACGTGTCGATAATGTAGAAAAGGCCGTACCGGCTGCATTTGAATTATCAAATGAAGGCGACTGTATTCTTCTCTCCCCGGCTTGTGCAAGCTGGGATCAATATAAAACTTTTGAGCAAAGAGGAGACATGTTTATGGAGGCCGTGCATAAACTTAAGTAAGAGCTTTCGCAGAGAGAAGTGAACCTGCTTCTACGTTGACACCATGAAAAAAAGCGATAATGAGCCGTTATCGCTTTTTTTTTGACTAAAGTGCTGACAAGCAATCAGCACTGATGTTTATATTCGTAGGCTAAAAACTTCCTAGAGGTGGATGTCCGTGCCATTAAAAAAATCGAATCCTGATCTCATTCTCATTATCGTCACCTTAAGTCTTTTGACTGTTGGATTAATCATGGTTTACAGCGCGAGTGCCATTTGGGCAACATATAAATTTGATGATTCGTTTTATTTTGCTAAAAGGCAGTTGCTTTTTGCCTGCGTCGGTGTCATAGCCATGTTTTTCATCATGAATGTGGATTACTGGACGTGGCGGACATGGGCCAAAATCCTTATCATCATTTGTTTCATTATGTTACTGGCTGTGCTTGTACCAGGTATAGGGATGGCGAGAAATGGTTCGAGGAGCTGGATTGGTGTAGGTGCTTTTTCGGTCCAACCCTCTGAGTTCATGAAGCTGGCGATGATCGCTTTTTTAGCTAAGTTTTTATCAGAACGGCAAAAGCTGATCACCTCCTTTAAAAAAGGGATGCTTCCATCCTTGGGTTTAGTGTTTTTGGCATTTGGTTTGATCATGTTACAGCCAGACCTTGGAACGGGAACGGTAATGGTTGGAACGTGCATTGTCATGATTTTTATTTCCGGGGCAAGAATCAGTCATTTTGTCGGCTTGGGGCTAATTGGGGTAGCTGGTTTTATCGGTCTGATTTTGTCAGCGCCCTACCGGATAAAAAGGATCACGTCTTTTCTGGATCCATGGGAAGACCCTTTGGGCAGTGGATTTCAGATGATTCAATCGTTTTATGCAATCGGGCCAGGGGGATTGTTCGGATTGGGGCTCGGGCAAAGCCGCCAAAAGTTTTTCTATTTACCCGAACCGCAGACTGATTTCATTTTTGCCATACTCTCCGAGGAACTTGGCTTCATCGGGGGCTCTCTTGTCATTTTATTATTTGCGCTAATGCTTTGGCGGGGCATTCGGATCGCACTTGGTGCTCCTGATTTATACGGGAGCCTTGTAGCGGTAGGAATCATTGCAATGGTCGCCATTCAAGTGATGATCAATATAGGGGTGGTAACGGGACTTATGCCGGTTACGGGTATCACCTTGCCCCTCTTAAGTTATGGCGGTTCATCGCTGACGCTCATGTTGATGGCGATTGGGGTGCTCCTGAATATTAGCCGATATTCGAGGTTCTGAAATAAGAAAAAAATGTGGTTTGGCAAAAGGGAAGTCCTGTTGAACGCAGGGCTTCCCTTTTTTACGTTGAAAACCCTTCCAGGAAAAACGATTTTTTTGGGGGGCTTGCCGAAAATTAGAAATAAATGAAATGCCGCTTAAATATTACCATGTATGAATGTTGGGGAATCCACAATAAATATTGGCAATACGTCTTTGTTTAGACTATAGTATAAGAGGGTTAGGCCGTACTGAGGCTTGCTTCTGTTCATTTTTCTGCTAAAAAGGCGTTATTAATCTTGTAATAAAAGTGACCTCATGGAAGAGGAAATGAAAATTATAACTTGGAATTTTGGAACAACAAGGAGGTTTATCATGGATAATGTGATAAAGCAATTAACTGAAATGAAAATCGGCAAAGTTCTTGAACAGGAACCGCTTGCAAATCATACAACTATGAAAATTGGGGGGCCGGCTGATTTATTCATCGTGCCGTCATCCATTGAAAATATAGAAAAAACGATGCAGGTCATCAAAGAAAATGGGATGCCGTGGAGGGTGATCGGCAGGGGCTCGAACCTGCTGGTCAGTGATGGCGGAATTAAAGGTGCCGTGCTTAAATTGGGCAGAGGACTTGATCATCTCGAGATAAATGGGACGGAGATCAAAGCAGGAGCTGGGGTATCACTTGTCAGCCTCTCCGTACAAATCAGTAAAAAAGGATATGCAGGATTGGAATTTGCCAGTGGGATTCCTGGTTCCGTCGGCGGAGCGGTCTATATGAACGCTGGTGCACATGGTTCCGATATGAGTGAAATACTCAAGCAGGCACATGTTCTTTTTGAAGATGGAACTCTAGCTTGGCTTTCGAAAGAGGAAATGGAGTTTTCTTATCGAACTTCTCTGCTTCAGAAGAAAAGACCCGGTATCGTACTGGAAGCAATTTTTCAATTGACAGAGGGGGATAAAACCGAAATCGTTGAAAGAATGCAAAATAACAAGAATTATCGTAAAGATACCCAGCCGTATAATCTTCCATGTGCCGGGAGCATATTTAGGAATCCACTTCCACACCATGCTGGTAAATTGGTCGAGAATGCAGGCCTGAAGGGACATTCTATTGGCGGAGCTCAGATTTCACCGATGCACGGGAACTTCATCGTTAACACAGGTAATGGAAGTGCAGCGGATGTTCAAGCCTTGATACAGCATGTGAAGGATACTGTATATGATAAATTCGAAGTTGAAATGGAAACAGAAGTGGAAATTATCGGAAGAAAATAACGGGATTCATTATATCCAAATATTGTGATATAATGTGTTACCTTTAAAGTTTGTTAAGAACATAATATTGAGTTTGTCTTGATTTCGCACTGTCAAGAACCATCCATTTTTTCAGGAAGAGGTGAAGGGGATGGAAAAGGGAAAAATCGTTTCCATTGAGGACCGCATCCCGAAATTAAAACAATTAAGAAAAAGCAAAGCAAACAGGCGACTTGTTCTTTTGCTGTCCCTTTTCTTCATTCTTGTTGCTTGTGTGCTATATTTCCTATCCCCGTTGAGCTATGTGAAATCCGTGCAGGTAGAGGGGAATCGTTATATTACTTCCAAACAGATCATTAAATTGAGTAAGGTGAAGAAGGATCGAAGCATCTGGAAGGTTGATACAGGGACAGCGGCAGCCAATATCAAAAAAAATCAAGAAATAAAAAGCGTTAAGGTGACACCGGTATTTCCTAATTCCATTAAAATTACGGTTTCGGAACATAACAGGATGGCATATCTGTCCAATAATGGAAAGTTTGCACCCATTTTGGAAAACGGGTCCGTTTTAGAGGAGTTAGCAACAGGAGAAATTCCAGTATTTGCCCCTGTTTTAATTGGTTTCAAAGAGGGTAAAGCATTAAAGTTGCTTTTAGAAGAGCTGGACAAGCTTCCTGACGAGATTCAGAATGCCATTTCGGAAATTCATTATGCTCCTACAAAAACCGATGAATACCATATCGTCATGTTCATGAACGATGGGTTTGAAGTAAGTGCGACAAGCCGGACTTTATACGAGAAAATGATTCACTATCCATCGATAGTCAGCCAGCTGGATCCAAATGTAAAGGGAGTCATCGATCTGGAAGTGGGTTCTTATTTTAAAGCATATGAAGACGCTGAACAAAAGGAAGACACCAATGAGGAAAATTAATGGCAACCGGGTGGTTTTACCCCTGGTTTGCGTGGTTCTCGGATTCATGATTGCCTTCTCTTACAATCTGACCAAAGAAGGTGAAGGTGCAGGGAAGGACAAAGCCTGGGACCAGGAATATGAGCTCAGGCAGCAGCTGATCGGACAAGAGAAGCAGAACCGGGAACTTCAGAAGGAACTCCTCCAGAAGCAAGAAAATGTATCCCAAATAGAAAAAGACCTAGCTCAGGAAAAGCAGCTTTTTTTCAATTTGGCAAAGGAAACGGAAAAATACCGAATGTTTCTCGGAAAAGTGAAAGTGAAAGGCTCAGGCCTTCAGGTGACGCTTGAAGATGGTACAGATATGGAATCAGAAGCCAATGTTAATAATTACCTCGTCCATGAACAGCATGTCTTCAAGGTCGTCAATGAATTATACATATCAGGTGCAGAGGCTGTTGCGATTAACGGCCAAAGGTTAAATCATGATTCATACATAATCTGTAATGGGCCTGTGATTACAATCGATGGCCATCAGCACCCTGCTCCCTTCATCATATCTGCGATAGGGGACCCAGAAGTCCTGGGTGCTTCACTGGATTTACCGGGTGGCATCAAGGAACAGCTGGTTAATGAGAATATTATCTTTACAGTGGAAAAGCAAAAGAATATCATTTTTGATCCAATTATTGGAGGGTGATCGTGACCGCCGGATTCGATGAAAGATTGGTGAGAAACTGGAAATGAAAAAAAAGCTTTCTTTTAGTTTGGTTACGTTGATTGCTGGCTTCATGCTCGCTATTCAATTCAATTTGGTGAATCAGCCTGTCGTATCCGATACAAGGGATATGTGGGAACTGAAAAATGATTTATTGAAAGAACAGCAGACCCAGGCAGAATTAATAGAGGGTATCAGTAAGCTTGAGGGAAAAATAGCATCTTATGAAACAAAGAAAAATGAGAGTAAAGAAGAAGTCTTGCGTGACACCCTGACCGAATTGAAGACTGACGCAGGTTTGACCGAAATAAGAGGTAATGGGGTAATCGTATCTATACAGCCTATCAAAGCCGATATCCTTCTTGGTGAGAAGGTCGAGTATATTTCACCAGTATTGATCATTCGGCTCATTAATGAAATGTATAGATATGGCGCTGACGAAATTTCCATTTCAGGACAAAGGTATATATCAACATCGGTTATTCGTGATATTAATGGGCAGCCGAAAATGGACGGATATCCTCTGGTTCATTACCCGGTCGAAATGCAGGCAATAACCGTTAATCCAAAGAAACTGAAGCAGCGCATTGAAGGTTCCGAACTTATGGATGATTTCTTTATAGACAATTTTGAAGTGCAGATTAAGGTGCCTTCCGGCAAGTTGACATTGCCGGCTTACCAAAATGCTATTAACGTGGAACATATGGAGCCCATTATGGATGGGGGGGAATCGTGATGTGGCTTTCAGTTTTTGGTCTGTTGATTGGAATCACCCTTGGTTTTTTGGTGGATTTTGATATTCCCCATGAATATTCAAATTATCTCTCCATAGCCGTGCTTGCTGCTTTTGATACCTTATTTGGGGGGATACGGGCTCATTTGCAAAATCTTTATGATGAAGTTGTATTTGTAACAGGATTCTTCTTTAATATTATTTTAGCCGCAGGTTTGGCTTTTCTAGGTGTACATCTTGGTGTAGACTTATATTTAGCCGCAATCTTTGTATTCGGTGTCAGGCTCTTTCAAAATATTGCCCTGATCAGAAGGATCCTGATTGAAAAATGGTCCATTTCCCGGAAAAAGCAGAAAAAAAATCTATAATTTTAAAGGGAATTAAGTTATAAATGACGAATAGTTTATGGCAGTATCTAGTTTTTTTAGTAAATCAGTCACGTAGAGAAGCGAACAATATGCACCATAAAGTACGAGTTTTGTTCGGGAAATACAAAATGAAACGCTTATCTATGTAATTCGTCAGTTGTTGTAAACAGTTCTGTTATTCTATAATGTATAAGTCTTCGATATAAAAATGTTATTCTACTAATACATGTATAAACTGAAGGAGGTGCCATGGAATGAACAGCAACGAAATATACGTAAGTCTTGACATCGGTACATCCAGTGTAAAAGTTATCATTGGGGAAATGGTCAATGACACATTAAATATAATCGGTGTAGGAAATGTTAAATCAGAAGGGCTCAAAAAGGGTTCGATCGTCGGTATAGATGAAACCGTCCAATCCATTCAAAAGGCTATAGAGCAAGCAGAGCGGATGATAGGGATGGAGATAACAAAGGTAATCGTCGGCATAAGTGGAAATCATGTGACGCTTCAGCCGTGTCATGGGGTAGTAGCGGTATCCAGTGACAATAAAGAGATTACCGAGCATGACGTTTTCCGTGTCAGGGAAGCAGCTGAGTTAATAACGATACCATCCGACAGGGAAATCATCGACGTGGTGCCGATTCACTACAAAGTTGATGAACTTGATGAAATCAGTGATCCACGGGGCATGATAGGTGTCCGGTTGGAAATGAGAGGGATTTTAATCACAGGTCTTCGGACAATTTTACATAATACGCTGCGCTGTGTGGAAAGGGCAGGATTGGAAATAACCGATATCGCCCTTCAGCCTTTAGCCGCAGGTTCCCTTGTTTTATCCAAGGATGAAAAAGAACTTGGTGTGGCACTTGTCGATATTGGCGGAGGTTCCACGACCCTGGCAATTTTCGAACAAGGCTATTTACAATATACGTCTGTGATACCTATAGGCGGGGAAACACTTACGAAGGACCTTTCCATCGTTCTAAGGACGACTATGGAAGAAGCTGAGAAAATAAAAGTAAAGCATGGACATGCCTATTATGATGACGCGTCTGAAGATGAAGTATTCCAAATACCGATCATCGGCAGCGATCAGAAACAGACCTGCAACCAGTTAATGCTTTCGGATATCATTGAAGCGCGGGTGACCGAAATATTCGAGTTGATTCAAGATGATTTGAAGAGACTTGGCTTCCAGGATATACCGGGTGGTTTCGTGTTGACCGGGGGCGTCGTCAAGATGCCGGGTGTCCTGGAGCTAGCTCAATATGTGTTCCAAAACCGAGTAAGGACAGCTGAACCCAATTACATCGGTGTTAGGGAACCCCAATACACCACGGCTGTTGGTTTGATTAAACACGCATGCAAGAAAGAGAGAATGCAAAAAAACACCGCTAATAAAACTCCTGTAGCAGCTGGACAAGCTCAAGAAGATAACGACCAGCGCAGCCAGAAGGTTTCTCAGAAAAATAAAGAGAACACGGCTAAAAAACAAGGTGAAAAAGGTGAATCTAAATTCAAAAAAATCCTGGGTTACTTTTTTGAATAACAATCATTAAGAATCGGGAATTTCGTCAAAATAGGAGGATTGTCATGTTGGAGTTTGATTCTAATCTAGAACAATTAGCAACGATAAAAGTAATAGGTGTTGGCGGCGGCGGAAACAATGCGGTAAACAGAATGATCGAGCATGGTGTACAGGGCGTTGAGTTTATTTCTGTCAATACTGACGCACAGGCTCTTAATCTATCAAAAGCAGAAATCAAAATGCAAATCGGTGGGAAGCTTACACGCGGTTTGGGTGCAGGTGCCAATCCAGAGGTAGGAAAAAAAGCTGCTGAAGAAAGCAAAGAGCAGATTGAAGAAGCGCTTAAAGGTGCCGATATGGTATTCGTAACGGCTGGAATGGGCGGCGGTACGGGAACGGGGGCAGCTCCTGTCATAGCGGGCATTGCTAAAGATCTAGGGGCCCTTACAGTGGGTGTAGTTACCCGTCCATTTACTTTCGAAGGCCGAAAACGTGCAACACAGGCACAAGGCGGCATTTCATCCATGAAGGAATCGGTTGACACACTCATCGTCATTCCGAACGACCGCCTCCTTGAAATCGTCGATAAAAGCACGCCAATGCTTGAAGCATTCCGTGAAGCGGATAATGTACTTCGCCAGGGTGTACAAGGGATTTCAGATTTAATTGCTGTTCCAGGTCTTATTAACTTGGACTTTGCCGATGTGAAGACGATCATGTCCAACAAAGGTTCCGCTCTTATGGGAATCGGGATTTCCTCCGGGGAAAACCGTGCAGCGGAAGCGGCGAAAAAAGCCATTTCCAGTCCGTTGCTTGAAACATCGATTGATGGCGCCCAAGGTGTACTGATGAATATTACCGGTGGTACGAACCTAAGTCTTTTTGAAGTCCAGGAAGCGGCCGATATCGTGGCTACAGCATCCGATCAAGACGTCAACATGATTTTTGGTTCTGTTATCAATGAAAACCTTAAAGATGAAATCGTCGTTACGGTAATTGCTACAGGCTTTAACGAGGTTGAAGCTTCAATTCGGCCTACTGGACGTCCAACACTCGGACAGCAGCAGCAATCAAGACCTCAGACACAACAAACGCCACAGTCTAACGTGAAGCGTGAAGTGAAGAGGGAAGAAGTCAATGAACAGCCTGCACGTAATGCCAATCAAGGCGATGAGGCTTTGGATATTCCAACCTTCCTCCGTAACCGTAATAGACGCCGTTAATAACGACGTCATATGCCGTTCCCATTTTGGGGACGGTTTTTTGTCGTTAATAAAATGCATCCCTAGACGGAATTGTGCTGGATGTTGCCTGGCAGAAGGGAGCTTCCATCTTTTGCTCACTTCCATTCATTAATGTAAAAGATGAGAGAAATTATTAAACGTTTATAACATAAATCGACAGCAGTAAAAGGGAGCAGGATAGTCTCTAAGACAGTATTGAAAATATCAATAGCTGATTTTCTACAAAAAGGGTAAAAATGACTGAAAAACTCTTAAGTTTTCAGTACAAAAAGTGACACACTTTCTTAGGGCAGGTACGCTATACTTTTTGCTAGTGGAAGGTTAGTTCATATAAGGAGGGGAGGGTGTTTGACTTTATATTTAGATGTGATCTGGTTATTGAATTGGTTATTTGACTGCCTCCTTTTATATTGGTCCGCAATCATTCTCAAACGAAGGGTAGCTCTTTGGCGGGTATGCATCGGCGGACTGATTGGTTCCTTCATTATCGTATTGGCATTCACTCCTTTTTATGCAATTGCCGACCGGGTATACATGAAGATTTTAGTATCCATGGTCATGGTGCTGGCAACCTTTGGGTTTAATAGGCTAAAACTTTTCGTGAAATCGGTGGCCACTTTATATTTTGTGACATTTTTATCGGGAGGAATCCTTCTGGGACTTCACTACCTATTTGAATTCCAAATCGTATCCAAGGACCCTGGACAATATGCCGGAATCAATCGTTTTGGCGACCCTGTCAGCTGGATATTCGTCATGATCGGGTTCCCGCTCGCATGGCAATTTTCCAAGCGAACATTAGAAGGGATGGAAATGACCAAGCTTACACATGAACAAATGGTTTCGGTCTCGGTTAAAATTTCTGACTTTGAAGGAACGTTTCATGGATTGGTGGATAGCGGCAATCAACTATATGACCCGATTACACGTTCCCCAGTAATGATCATTTCTCTTTCAGGCGCGGAAACGGGAATTCCGAATGATATGCTAGAGCTCTTTAAAAACCCAGATACCCTGATTAGCCAGGAAGTGCAGCCCGAATATTCATGGACAGGAAGAATGCGTGTCATCCCTTATAAAGTCGTAGGTCATGAACATCAGCTGTTAACCGCAATCAAACCGGATTATATTAAAATCGTTCAAGGAGAAAAAGAATTTCATGTCAAGCAGGGTCTCATTTCGTTTACCTTTCAACAACTCTCTCCCGACAATAGCTATCAATCTATCGTTCACCCGAAGATGTTAACCGGCATACCGGTGCAAACTGCCTCCTGAACCATCGATTCACTCTTGAATTTGACCCATAATCCGTTTATTAGAAGGGAGAATTATTTTGAAGAAATTCATTCTTCGGCTTACTTACTTTTGGTACAAACTATTGTTCAAGCTCGGATTGAAAACGGACGAAATATTTTATATAGGAGGGAGTGAGGCACTGCCGCCGCCCCTTTCAAAGGAAGAAGAGGCAATACTGATCAATAAATTACCAAATGGCGATGAAGCTGCACGCTCGATCTTGATTGAACGTAATTTAAGGCTGGTTGTTTATATTGCCAGGAAATTCGAAAATACAGGTATCAACATTGAAGATTTAATCAGCATAGGCACCATAGGTTTGATCAAGGCTGTGAATACATTCAATCCAGAGAAGAAAATAAAACTGGCTACATATGCATCGAGATGCATCGAGAATGAAATATTGATGTATTTACGCAGAAATAACAAAATCCGCTCTGAAGTTTCTTTTGATGAACCTCTGAATATTGATTGGGATGGAAATGAACTACTGTTATCCGATGTACTTGGAACGGATGATGACATTATCACGAAAGACCTTGAGGCAAACGTTGACCGTAAGTTGCTGACAAAAGCACTTACACAGTTATCGGAACGTGAAAAACAGATAATGGAACTCCGTTTTGGACTTGCAGGAGGAGAAGAAAAAACCCAAAAGGACGTTGCCGACATGCTGGGGATTTCCCAATCTTACATTTCGCGTTTGGAAAAACGGATTATTAAGAGGCTTCGTAAAGAATTTAATAAAATGGTGTAAAAAAATAAAGTGCTTAAATGTCAATCAAATCAATACTTCGGTAGTAATATTGAAAAATAATCGGGATTTTCTGTTCTAGCCATGTGCATATTTTTTCCTCCCGCGGAAATACTGTTTTTTGTACAGCGCTCCTGTGAGGAGGGAATAATTTTGTCTCGTAATAAGGTTGAAATCTGCGGTGTGGATACATCAAAATTACCGGTTTTAAAGAATGAAGAAATGAGAAAACTCTTTAAAGAACTGCAAGATGGCGATATTTCAGCAAGAGAGAAACTGGTAAACGGGAATCTTCGACTCGTTCTAAGCGTCATTCAACGCTTCAACAATCGGGGAGAGTATGTAGATGATCTATTTCAGGTAGGCTGTATAGGGTTGATGAAGTCGATAGATAACTTTGACCTAGGTCAAAATGTTAAGTTTTCAACGTATGCTGTACCGATGATTATTGGAGAAATCAGAAGATATCTTCGTGACAATAATCCGATTCGGGTATCCCGTTCTTTAAGAGACATCGCTTATAAAGCTTTGCAGGTAAAAGAAAAGCTCATAAGCCAGACCCTTCGTGAGCCGACAGCTGAAGAAATCGCCAAGGTGTTGGAAGTACCTCATGAAGAAATTGTTTTTGCACTAGATGCTATACAAGATCCAGTTTCACTTTTTGAACCGATTTATAATGATGGCGGGGATCCGATTTATGTACTCGACCAACTGAGTGATGAAAAAAATAAAGATAGTACCTGGATTGATGAAATAGCTATAAATGAAGGCATGAGACGGTTGAATGACCGGGAAAAAATGATCCTTCGCAAACGGTTTTTCCAAGGGAAGACGCAAATGGAGGTAGCCGAGGAAATCGGCATTTCACAAGCACAGGTCTCCCGCTTGGAAAAAGCGGCAATCAAGCAAATGAATAAAAATATCCAACAGTAGAAGCTGAGCATGAGAAAAAGTTAGCTGAAGCGGGCAGGGCAAAAATGTCGATACCCGCTTCATAGCTACTTATCCATTGCGGCTTTTTTATTTTGTTGAAAATCCCTTCCGGAAGGGATCGTGAATCGGGGACGTTTATTTATCGTAATCTTCATCCTTGAGCGCATCTTGTCATATACATAGGAATAGGACCTTCATCTATGATGAATTTTTGAGGAGCTGAGTGATGTGACCAGGATTTCAGAATTTCAAATAAAGGATATCGTTAATATAGCGGATGGGAAGAAGTTGGGTAATATGTCAGACCTTGAAATAAATACGGCCACGGGGAAAATAGAGGCCATCGTCGTTTCAAATGGCACCCGATTAATGGGCTTTTTTGGAAGAGAACAAGACATTGTGATTCCATGGCGCAAAATAAAAAAGATCGGTGCGGATGTCATACTTGTTGAACATCAGACGGTATTTCAAGGAGAACTGAAAGATGAACGTTTTTAAAGGTGCATGGCGCAAATATATGATACACTAGACTAAAAATAAAGAGGTTTATTGCATGAAAGAGCCATTTGTTTTAATAAAAGACCAATATATGCTCATTGACAGCTGGAGACAAAAAAATCTCCAGCTCGTAGCGGGCTTCACCACAAAAAATGGTGGAGTCAGTACAGGTGATTTTCAAACATTGAATACCGGTTTTCATGTCGGGGATAAACTTGGTGATGTCCAGGGAAACCGCAGGATTATAGCCGATAAGCTGATGTTTCCGCTTAATGAATGGATAGGGGCCGAGCAGACACATGAAACGAATATCCATCAGGTTACCAGCCGCGATTGCGGGAGAGGTGCTGCGGATTATGATTCAGCCTTTAAAGCGACAGATGGATTCTATACGAAGGACCCAAACGTTCTATTGACCCTTTGCTATGCTGACTGCGTGCCCTTATACTTTCTTGCTCCGGCACATGGTATGATTGGGGTGGCACATGCTGGCTGGAAGGGCACGGTTAATGGGATTGCACGAAAGATGGTTGAGGCATGGCTGAATGAGGGTATAAAAGCAAGTGAGATATTTGCTGTTATTGGACCTTCGATTTGTTCAAAATGCTATGTAGTTGATGATTATGTCATGGATTTAGTGCAGAATTTGCTGGTAGATATTGACGAAAAGCCCTATAATTTAATCAGTGAAGGACAATATCAGTTAGATCTTAAGCAACTTAATGCATTGATTCTTCAAAAATCAGGAATTCCAAATAGTCAGATCGACGTTACATCATACTGTACAAGCTGTGATCATGAATTGTTTTTTTCACATCGCCGTGATAACGGGAAGACAGGCAGATTGATGAGTTTTATCGGTTGGAAGGAGGATTTAGAGTAACAGTGAAAGTAGTGGACAATTTAAAAAACATCGAAGAAAAAATAAATATAGCATGTGAAAATAGTGGAAGGGACCGTGAAGCGATAAAGTTGATCGCAGTGACGAAATATGTTTCGGTCGAGAGAGCGAATGAAGCATTGGAAGCGGGAATACTTGATTTAGGCGAAAACCGTGACGAAGGGCTATTGGCTAAATATGAAGTGCTGAAGGACAAGCCAAACTGGCATTATATTGGTTCCATGCAAACACGCAAAGTTAAGAATGTCATCGATAAAATTTCATATATCCATTCATTGGATCGCATTTCTTTGGCAGAAGAAATTCAAAAACGCGCTAATGAGCCGATAAACTGTTTAGTGCAGGTGAATGTATCTGGTGAGGAATCAAAACATGGTCTGAATCCAGAGGCGACTATTGATTTCATACAAGGGTTATCTGCTTTTGATAAGGTGAATGTTGCAGGATTGATGACGATGGCTCCATTGACCGATGATGAACGGATTTTGCGGGAATGCTTCCGGAAACTGAAAGGCATCCAGGCTGAAATACAAGCTTTGGAGTTGAAGCATGCCCCCTGTACTGAATTGTCCATGGGTATGTCCAATGATTTCATGATTGCCATTGAGGAAGGCGCTACAATGATCCGGATTGGTACAGCACTTGTAGGCGAATAATTTTAAGGAGGTACGCTATAGATGTCGTTCGTATCAAAATTTAAATCTTATTTCGCGCTGGATGATGAGTATGAGTACAGGGAAGAAGTGGTGGAAGAAGAGGAGGCTGAACCAAAAGTCGTGAAGTCAGCTAAACAGCAGCAGTCCGCTTCTGCAGGGAATAATACCAATCAGAATATCGTAAGTTTGCAAAGCGTACAAAAATCTTCTAAAGTAGTATTATTGGAGCCGCGTGCTTATGCAGAAGCCCAGGAGGTAGCTGATCATTTGAAAAACAGGCGCGCAGTAGTCGTGAACCTTCAACGGATCCAGCATGACCAAGGAAAGCGAATCATCGATTTTCTAAGTGGGACTGTCTATGCAATCAGCGGGGATATCCAAAAAATCGGAACAGATATATTCTTATGTACCCCGGACAACGTCGATGTTTCCGGTAATATTACCGGCTTCGCCGCCGAAGAGGAGTACGAAGAAGCGAGGTGGTAATGGTTAATGGGTCTAGTGCTTCAGGGTTTATATTATTTAATTGAAATTTATTCAATGGCATTAATCGTTTACATATTGATGTCATGGTTCCCCAATGCAAGGGAGACATCAATCGGTCAGTTTTTGGAAAAAATTTGCGAACCGTATTTAGAACCGTTCAGAAAGTTCATTCCGCCACTTGGCATGATTGATCTTTCACCTCTTGTGGCCTTGCTGGTTCTTAATTTTGCCAGCGGTTATGGAATCAATTACTTACAGACATTAATTGGATGATCAACAATTAACCTGACATGCATATTACTACACAGTCGGAACATTTTCCGCTGTGTAGTTGCAACGCAGAATGAGTTCAATCAATTCCAGATGATCGACCATTAATTTGATAACTAAGGAGCATTTATTCAATCATGAGTATTTATCAGCATTTCAGGCCGGAGGAAAAAGATTTTATCGACCAGGCCATGAATTGGATTGATCAGGTTAAACATTCCTACGCTCCGAAACTATCTGATTTTCTTGATCCGCGTCAGCAGGAAATCCTTACTTCCCTAATAGGGAATGATCCGGAAGCGAAACTGCAATTTAATGGCGGGAGCGATTTCGTAGAGCGAAAACGTGTGCTCATTTACCCTGATTATTACTCTCCTGAACCATCTGATTTCAATATCTCCTTATACGATATCTCCTATCCAAAAAAATTTGTAACGCTTGAACATAGGCAAATACTTGGAACCTTGATGTCACTAGGGGTAAAACGTGAAAAATTTGGTGATATAATAGTGACGGAAGAGGATATTCAATTTATAGCTGCCGAAGAGATGGATTCATATCTCACTGGAAATCTGGAGAAAATAGGTAATGCTTCCGTTTCCATCAAACGGCTTCCAATCGGGAATATCGTTCAAGTTAAGGAAAAATGGGAAGAGCAAGTAACCACCGTCAGTTCTCTTAGGCTTGACAGTGTACTATCGGCCGTCCTGAATTTGTCCCGTCAAAAAACCCAGTCCTTGATAACGTCAGGAAAAGTAAAGGTGAATTTCAAGCAAACGGAAAACGTCTCGGAAGAATGCCGTGAGGGTGACACACTTTCCATCAGAGGTTTTGGCAGATGTAAAATAGCTTCGATCGATGGGAAAACCAAGAAGGATAAGTGGAGAATCTCGTTAGGCAGACAAAAATAATTCAAGAAAAAGCAGGAATCATAAATTTATTGTCGAATATAGAGTTTTAACATACTAGAGTAGAAACCGTTCTGGAGGTGCCGTAATGCCCTTAACCCCGATAGATATACATAACAAGGAATTTAACAAAGTATTTCGAGGGTATGATGAAGATGAAGTAAATGAATTTCTCGACCAGGTCATTAAAGATTATGAACTGATTTTGAGGGAGAAGAAGGAACTTGAAGATAAACTGAACGAGACTTTTGATCGTTTGGGACATTTTACGACAATTGAGGGTACACTTAACAAGTCGATTATTGTCGCACAGGAAGCAGCCGAAGAATTAAGGCGCAATGCCCAAAAAGAAGCGAAACTGATCATAAAGGAAGCAGAGAAAAATGCTGACAGGATCGTAAATGAGTCACTTGTGAAAGCAAGGAAAATAGCGATGGATATTGAAGATTTGAAAAAGCAATCCAAAGTATTCCGGACACGTTTCAAAATGCTTGTCGGTGCACAGCTGGATTTGCTGGACAATGACGATTGGGATCATCTTCTGGATTATGAAGTGGATGCGACTGAAATAGAATTAAATGAGAGAGTGGAAGAGGAAATTTAAACGATTCCTTGACTTTGAACACTTTTTTCGCATATAATTTTTTAACAATACAATTCATTATGAAATTAGACGATGACAGGGAAAGTAAATTCTTCACACACTTATTTTTAGCGAACCGGGGATGGTGAAAGCCCGGAATAAGCGAAGAATTGAAGATCACCCTTGAGTTCTGAGTTGAACCTGCTTTTGCAGTAAGTAAATGAAGCGTTTCATTCACGTTACGAATGCTCGAGAGGTTGGATTCACTTTTGTGAATCTTTCTAGCCAGGGTGGTACCGCGGGAAGCAAAGCTTTCTCGTCCCTTTTTTAGGGATGAGAGGGCTTTTTATTTTGGCCGGATATCAAGTCATCGGTTCGAATGAATTTTTTAAAAGACGGATGGAGGATTTTATGATGGAATACAAAGATACCTTATTGATGCCTAAAACTGAATTTCCAATGCGGGGGAATTTGCCGAAGCGTGAACCGGAAATCCAAGAAAAATGGAAAGAAATGAACATCTATAAAAAAGTGCAAGAGCAAACGGAAGGACGTCCTTTATTCATTTTGCATGATGGACCTCCATATGCCAACGGCGATATCCACATGGGCCATGCAATGAATAAGGTTTTAAAGGATTTCATTGTCCGATTTAAATCGATGAGCGGTTTTCAAGCACCGTATGTACCTGGCTGGGATACACATGGGCTTCCAATCGAAACGGCATTGACGAAAAAAGGCGTGAAACGGAAAGAAATGAGCGTTGCCGAATTCAGAAAGCTTTGTGAAGAGTATGCTTATGGCCAGATTGACAATCAACGGGAGCAGTTTAAGAGAATAGGGGTCCGTGGTGATTGGGAAAATCCTTATATCACATTGAAGCCTGAATATGAAGCACAGCAAATCAAGGTATTCGGAGAAATGGCGAAAAAAGGCTACATTTATAAAGGGAAAAAACCTGTTTACTGGTCCCCTTCAAGTGAATCGGCGCTAGCCGAAGCTGAAATTGAATATCAAGACAAACGCTCTGCGTCGATCTATGTTGCTTTTGAAGTCACAGATGGCAAAGGTGTGATCGATGAAGGCGTCAAGATCATCATCTGGACGACAACTCCATGGACGATTCCAGCTAATCTTGGTATCTCATTGCATCCGCAATTAAATTATGTAGTAGTGGCTGTCGAAAATGAAAAATTCTTAATTGCTGAGGCACTGCTTGAATCGGTTACGGAAACATTAGGCTGGGAAAATCCGTCCATCCAAAAAACAGTAAAAGGGAGCGAGTTGGACCGTGCTGTTGCCAAACACCCTCTTTATGACCGTGAATCTTTAGTGATGTTAGGTGAGCACGTAACGACTGAAGCTGGAACGGGTTGTGTTCACACTGCGCCAGGCCATGGTGAAGACGACTTTATCATTGGGCAAAAATATGGCTTGGACGTACTTTGTCCTGTAGATGAAAAAGGGGTCATGACGGAAGAAGCAGGGGGATTTGCCGGATTATTTTATGATCAAGCGAATAAACCGATTACCGAAAAATTAACTGAAGCAGGCGCGTTATTGAACTTGACGTTCATCACACACTCTTATCCACATGACTGGCGGACGAAGAAGCCAACGATCTTCCGTGCAACAGCACAATGGTTCGCGTCAATCAAGGACTTCCGCAATGAACTTCTGGAAGCGATTGAAGAAACGAAATGGGTTCCTGCTTGGGGCGAAACGCGTCTATTCAATATGGTCCGTGACCGTGGGGATTGGTGTATTTCCCGCCAACGCGCTTGGGGCGTACCAATTCCAGTGTTTTATGCAGAAAATGGCGAGCCGATCATTACGGATGAAACCATCGACCATATTTCAAACCTATTCCGCGAACACGGTTCAAACATCTGGTTTGAGCGTGAAGCGAAAGATCTTCTGCCTGAAGGCTATGCACATGAAGGCAGCCCGAATGGTATCTTCACGAAAGAAACGGATATCATGGACGTATGGTTCGATTCCGGTTCTTCTCATCAAGCGGTACTTGAAGAAAGAGACGACTTGCAACGCCCTGCTGACCTTTATTTAGAGGGGTCCGATCAATATCGCGGCTGGTTTAACTCATCACTTTCAACAAGCGTTGCCGTTACAGGCAAAGCACCATATAAAGGTGTACTTAGCCACGGGTTCGCATTGGATGGCGAAGGCCGTAAAATGAGTAAGTCGATTGGGAACGTCGTACTGCCATCCAAGGTCATGAATCAACTTGGTGCAGATATCTTACGTCTTTGGGTAGCTTCGGTGGATTACCAATCGGATGTCAGGGTTTCCGATCCTATTTTAAAACAAGTTTCGGAAGTTTACCGCAAGATCCGTAATACATTCCGCTTCCTGTTAGGGAACTTGGATGGATTCAATCCTAAGACCGATAAAGTGGCTGTTCAAGAATTGCCTGAAGTCGATCGATTCATGCTGGTTAAATTAAATAAGCTGATCAAACAGTCGAAGCTAAGTTATGAAAATTATGAGTTTGCTACCATTTATAATATGGTCAATAATTTCTGTACACAGGATTTAAGTTCGTTCTACCTTGATTATGCAAAAGACATTCTTTATTGTGAAGCACCAAATGGGAAAGAGCGTATGGCCATTCAAACGGTCCTTTACGAATCATTGGTCAGCTTGACCAAATTGGTATCACCGATCCTCTCTCATACAGCTGATGAAGTATGGGCGTTCATTCCGGGTGTAACGGAAGAAAGCGTACAGTTGACATTGATGCCTGAAGAAATTTCCATTGAAGATGCTGAAGTCATTGAAGCAAAATGGACGGCGTTCATGGATGTCCGGGATAATGTTCTGAAAGCATTGGAAGAAGCCCGGAACCAGAAGGTCATCGGAAAATCACTGAATGCTAAAGTGACGGTATATGTTAATGAAGAAACGAAAAATCTGCTTGATGGCATCAAGGAAAGCTTTGAACAGCTATTCATCGTATCCGAATTTGAAATCGCTGGAGATGTGGCAAGTGCCCCAGCCGAAGCGGTTAAACTTGAGGATATAGCGATCCTTGTTACAAAAGCAGAAGGTGAAACGTGTGAACGTTGCTGGAATGTTTCGAAGGAAGTAGGTCAAGTGGAGGATCATCCAACACTTTGCCCGCGTTGTGCTACAGTTGTGAAAGAACATTACGTGAATCAATAATTCCTGCAAAAATGCCGGTCCCTATATGAAGGGCCGGCTTTTTTGTGTGAATGAAAGCTAAAACCCCAATCGTAGAATTTTGCCTTTATCCAATCTTCCCGATATTCTTAAGGAGCAGTTAGCGGACTTCTGTTTTTCGGATTAGTCATTATTTCTAGTTTATGCTACAATTCAAAAGTGAAGATTTGATTAGTTTGGGGGAAAAAATGTGTTTTATTATTTGATTGCCCTTTTGGTCATAGCTCTCGATCAGCTGACAAAATGGATGATTGTGAAAAAAATGGAGTACGGAGAAAGCATTGAAATTATTGAAAACCTTCTATATATCACCTCGCATCGTAATCGTGGGGCAGCATGGGGAATTCTACAAGGTCAAATGTGGTTTTTCTACATCATCACCATCGCTGTCATCATTGGACTTGTCTATTATATTCAGAAAATGGCGAAGGAAAGCATTTTACTTGGAGTTGCACTTGGTCTCATGCTAGGCGGTGCGATTGGTAATTTCATCGATCGTGTTGCTCGTCAGGAAGTAGTGGATTTCGTTCATACCTATATTTTCAGCTACAGTTTCCCGGTATTTAATGTTGCTGATGCTGCGCTTTCAATTGGTGTCGGACTGCTCGTGATTCATATGTTTTTAGAAGAAAAAAACGCTAAGGAGAAAGATAATGGATAAAAGGTTATACAGCATCGATGAAACACTAAAAGGAGTTAGGATTGATAAGGCCCTTTCCACTTTGAATGAGGAATGGTCTCGCACTCAGGTCCAGCAATGGATCAAGGAAGATCATGTTTTGGTAAATGGCGCGGTTATTAAAACGAATTACAAAGCTGTTCCTGGCGATACAATCGAAGTGACGATTCCAGAACTTGAGGTATTGGATGCGGTAGCAGAGGAAATGGATTTGGATATCTATTATGAAGATGCAGATGTACTCGTGGTTAATAAACCGAGCGGTATGGTCGTCCATCCGGCACCGGGACATGTATCTGGCACGCTTGTAAATGGATTGATGGCTCACTGCAAGGATCTTTCTGGAATCAACGGTGTCATGCGTCCTGGAATCGTCCATCGGATCGACAAAGATACATCAGGTCTATTGATGGTTGCCAAAAATGATATGGCACATGAGAAACTGGTACAGCAGCTCGTTGACAAAACGGTTACCCGTAAGTATCAAGCTGTAGTTCATGGTGTGATCCCTCATGATTTCGGAACGATCGATGCACCGATCGGCCGCGATAAAAAAGATCGCCAAAGCATGACTGTCACAGATTCGAATGCCAAAAATGCCGTCACGCATTTCCGTGTCATCGAACGCTTCAAAGATTTCACTTTGGTTGAATGCCAGCTTGAAACGGGAAGGACACATCAAATCCGTGTTCATATGAAATACATTGGCTTCCCACTGGCGGGAGATCCGAAATATGGTCCGAAAAAGACCCTGAAATTGGATGGACAAGCGTTGCACGCCGGTCTTCTAGGTTTCATTCATCCACGTACTAATGAGTATATGGAATTCGAAGCTCCGATTCCGGAGGAGTTTGAAAATCTAATTAATCAATTACGTAGAAGTAAGGATTGACACATTCACTTTTTTGATATATTATAATAACAACTTAATAAGAACCTTTAACACAGTTCAGAGAGACTGAGAAGGAAACGGATACGCAAAGTGGGATAATTATGCCCACGGCGGTAAAATCCTCATGCCTTCTTGGCATGAGGATTTTTTTGTTGAAATGGACTTATCAGAAAAAAGAATCGGGGTGGCCGACGTGTTGAATGAGAAAGCCATAGTACTTGATGAGCAGGCCATTAGCAGAGCCTTGACGAGGATTGCCCATGAAATCATTGAGAAAAATAAGGGGATTGAGGATTGCGTCTTAATCGGGATACGTACACGCGGGATTTTCCTCGCTGACCGACTTGCGAAGCGCATCAATCAAATAGAAGGCAAGGAAATAGAGCTGGGTGAACTGGATATTACGCTTTATCGCGACGACCTTTCGAAAAAGAGCAATGATGGGGAACCCATCGTAAAAGGCTCTGACATTCCGGTCAATATCACTGACAAGAAAGTGATTTTAGTGGATGATGTTCTTTTCACAGGCAGAACCGTTAGAGCCGCAATGGATGCTCTGGTGGATTTGGGAAGACCTTCGCAGATCCAGCTTGCCGTATTAGTGGATAGGGGACATAGGGAATTGCCGATTCGCGCGGATTTCGTCGGTAAAAACGTTCCGACTTCACAATCTGAAAAAATTACAGTTACTTTAACAGAAGTAGATCAAGTAGATCAAGTTACTATATTAGAAAACTAAACACCATGAAAATTTCATATTACCCTTTTAAAGACAGTCCAGAGAGGCTGGCAAAGGGGAGTCAATCGGAAGAGCTGTGCCCTATGTATAGGCATTTACCTTCTGAGAAACCCTCTTTGTATATAGCAAAGAGGGTTTTTACAGTTTTGATGGAATTTTCATGAGGGGGATACGGAAATGGAAGAAACGAAAAGGGACATCGTACTGGATGTTGAGGACGTGCCAAAGGCTGGACAGTGGATTACGTTAAGCATCCAGCATTTGTTCGCCATGTTCGGTGCAACGGTGCTGGTGCCATTCCTGGTAGGTTTAAGCCCGGCGGTAGCACTGGTATCAAGCGGGTTGGGAACACTTTCATACTTACTGATAACGAAAGGTCAGATACCAGCTTATCTCGGTTCATCTTTCGCTTTCATTACGCCAATTATCGCGGCTAAGGCTTTGGGAGGTCCGGAAGCGGCCATGATCGGTTGTTTTGCGGCAGGGTTCATATATGGGATTGTAGCTTTGATCATCCAGAAAGTCGGTTTGCGCTGGTTAATGAATATACTTCCTCCGGTTGTGGTGGGACCGGTGATTATCGTAATCGGATTAAGCCTTGCCGGAACGGCAGTGGACATGGCAATGTATGATCCGCAAGATAAATATAGCGTCACTTATATAATTATAGCGCTGATCACTTTAGCGGTAACCATCATCTGCAACGTGTTCTTTAAGGGATTCATTAACTTGATCCCCATTTTAATGGGAATCATAGTGGGCTACGGCTGTTCGGCTGTAGCAGGAATAATAGATTATGAACCGATCAAGGCAGCAAAATGGTGGGAAATGCCTGAATTCATGTTTCCGTATGTAACATATACACCTACCTTCTCATGGGAAGTCATTGCCATCATGGTACCGGTTGCCATCGTAACTTTATCAGAACATATCGGACATCAGATGGTACTGAGCAAAGTAGTTGGCAGAAACTTTTTGGAAAAGCCAGGCTTGCATCGCTCGATTTTAGGAGATGGCGCAGGAATCATGATTGGGTCCTTCATCGGTGGACCGCCGCTGACTTCGTATGGTGAAAATATTGGGGTCCTGACCATGACGAAGGCGTACAGTGTCTATATCATCGGAGGGGCAGCATTGACTGCAATCATCTTTGGCTTTAACGGTAAGATTTCAGCAGTCATCAGCTCGATACCTACAGCTGTGATGGGCGGCATTTCCATCTTGCTCTTCGGTATCATCGCCTCAAGTGGATTGAGGATGCTGATTGATAATAAGGTAGACTTTGACAAAAAAAGAAACTTGATGATAGCTTCAGTCATCCTGGTGTTAGGAATCGGAGGGGCGTTCGTACAACTATCGGAAACGGTATCGCTTTCCGGAATGGCACTTTCAGCCATCGTCGGAATCCTTCTTAACTTGATTCTTCCTGACCGGGAAAAAATATCCGGAGATATATTTGGAAAATAAGATATTGCATCAAAACAATAGATCACCTTTTAAAAGAAGTCCAGAGAGGCTTAAAAGGGTGTTGCTGTAAAGATGAATGAGAACGGGGAAAAGTGTAAACCAATCCGTGTCCTCACAATCTTTATGACCTACACCCTGTCCTTAATGGCGGGGTGTTTTTTATGCCCCGCATCACAAATGTGAGAGGAGCAGGATCGATGAAAAAATTATTGACCATGAATGAATTGACAATAAGTGAAATTGAAGGGATTTTACATGAGGCAGAGTGTTTTGCCAACGGAGCCAGCTGGATTCCAAAGCAGCTGACCACAGTTGCCAATCTCTTCTTTGAACCAAGTACACGTACAAAATCAAGCTTTGAAATGGCTGAAAGAAAATTGGGACTTGAGGTCATTCCTTTTGATGCGGGTACATCATCCGTGTTAAAAGGCGAAACCTTATATGACACAGTTAAAACGTTAGAAGCGATAGGTGTAAATGCCTTGATCATCCGTCATGAACAGGATAATTATTTTGACGAATTGAATGAGAAGATCGGAATTCCAATAATCAATGCAGGGGATGGCTGCGGAAATCACCCAACCCAATCATTACTGGACTTATTGACGATTAAACAAGAGTTTAAAAGTTTCAAAGGTCTTAAGATTGCGATAATCGGTGATGTAAGGCATAGTCGGGTTGCGAAATCGAATGCAGAAGCACTGACTCGTTTAGGAGCGAATGTCGTATTTTCGGGCCCGCCTGAATGGTTTGACAGATCAAACAGTTTAGGAAGATATGAAGACATCGATCATGCGGTAGCTACATCGGATGTGGTCATGCTGCTTAGAATACAGCATGAAAGGCATATTGATAAATACGATCAGGCAAATGGAGATTACCTGGAAAAATTCGGCCTGACCAAACAACGTGAAAAAAATATGAAACCGGATGCGATCATCATGCATCCTGCTCCAATAAACCGCGGTGTTGAAATAGACAGTGATTTAGTCGAATGCAGCCGCTCGAGAATTTTTAAACAAATGGAAAATGGCGTATTCATTAGAATGGCCGTATTAAAAAATGTGCTTGAACAAACCGAAGGGGGAAACATTCATGAAAACAGTAATCAAAAATGGAGTATTGCTAGATAATCAAAACTCATTCAAAAAAGCGGACATTGAGATAGAAGGCAAGGTCATCACAAAGATCGGCGAGAACTTGGAGACGGAAAATTGTAACGTAGTTGACGCTGGAGGATTACTGATTACACCCGGGCTTGTTGACCTGCATGTCCATTTACGCGAACCGGGCGGCGAACATAAGGAAACAATCGCAAGCGGGACGCTTGCAGCGGCAAGAGGCGGTTTCACTACGGTAGCGGCGATGCCTAATACTAGGCCAGTTCCTGATACAGTGGAGAACCTAGAAGCGCTTAACAGGAAAATTGAAGAAACGGCTCATGTCAGGGTACTCCCATATGCATCCATCACGATTAGGGAAGCTGGCAAGGAGCTGACCGACTTTTCTTCACTAAAACAAACGGGTGCTTTCGCCTTTACGGACGATGGCGTAGGAATTCAAGAAGCCGGGATGATGCTGGAAGCGATGAAACGGGCAGCAGCTCAAGATATGGCCATTGTTGCTCATTGTGAAGACAATAGCTTAATCAATAAAGGCTCCGTACATGAAGGAAGATTCTCAAAAGAACAGGGAATCAATGGGATTCCGTCGGTATGTGAAGCTGTACATATCGCCCGGGATATCCTTCTTGCCGAAGCGGCGGACTGCCATTATCACGTTTGCCATATTTCCACGAAGGAATCGGTAAGGACGGTAAGGGATGCCAAACGCGCCGGTATCCGTGTCACCGCCGAAGTTACACCGCATCACTTATTATTGTGTGAAGATGATATACCGGGACTTGATACGAATTATAAAATGAACCCGCCATTAAGGGGCCGTGAAGATCGGGATGCGTTGATAGAAGGATTGCTTGACGGAACCATCGATTTTATAGCAACAGACCATGCCCCGCATGCGGCAGAGGAAAAGGCGCAGGGAATGCAGCTGGCTCCTTTCGGAATAGTAGGATTGGAAACGGCCTTCCCGCTGCTTTACACCGAATTGGTTAAAAAGGGCATCATAACATTAAAGCAATTGATCGATTTCATGACAATCAAACCATCCGAAAGCTTCTCCCTTCCTTATGGAGAGCTAAAAGAAGGTGCTACTGCGGATATCGTACTCATCGATTTGGAAACGGAAAAAGAAATCAATGCTGAAGAGTTTGCTTCAAAAGGGAAAAATACACCTTTTAATGAAAAGAAATGTTATGGCTGGCCAGTCATGACGATTGCAGAAGGAAAAATAGCTTGGGAAAAAGGACGTGTTCAAGGATGAAAAGACAGCTAATTTTAGAAGATGGGACAGTATTCCTTGGGGAAGCATTCGGAGGGGACGTAGAAAAAATAGGTGAAGTCGTTTTTAACACAGGAATGACGGGTTACCAAGAGATTCTATCCGATCCATCGTATTGCGGTCAAATCGTTACACTTACGTATCCATTAATCGGGAACTACGGAATAAACCGCGATGACTTTGAATCCATCAATCCAGCGATAGCAGGATTCGTCGTTAAGGAAACAGCAGAACTTCCTTCCAACTGGCGAAACCAATTATCACTAGATGAATATCTGAAAATGAAGAACATACCTGGAATAAGCGGAATCGATACGAGAAAGCTGACAAGAATCATCAGGAAATCAGGTGCACTGAAAGGGGCGCTTTGCAATATCAATAAAGATGCAAATGAAGTGGTTTCCCAATTGAAGGCAACGGTGATTCCTTCTAATCAGGTAAAACAGGTTTCAACAAAAGCACCTTATTCCAGCCCGGGCAGAGGCCCGCGGGTTGTTCTTGTAGACTACGGCATGAAGCATGGGATTTTACGTGAGTTGACGAAGCGCGGCTGTGATGTCGTGGTTGTGCCTTATAACGTCACGGCCGAAGAAGTGATGCAATACCATCCGGATGGCGTAATGCTTTCAAACGGCCCTGGAGATCCGAAAAGTGTTCTTGAGACGCTCGAAATGATCCGTACAATCCAAACGCAAGTACCGTTATTCGGAATCTGTTTAGGACATCAATTATTCGCACTTGCAAACGGGGCGGATACGGCAAAATTAAAATTCGGCCATCGAGGTTCGAATCATCCGGTCAGGGACCTTCGTACCGGAAAGGTATCCATCACATCTCAAAATCATGGATATACAGTTGAAGAGCTTTCCATTGAAAGTACAGATCTTATTGTGACACATACAGCATTGAATGACGATACGATTGAAGGCCTGCGCCATAAAAAGTATCCGGCTTTCACCGTACAATATCACCCGGAAGCATCACCAGGTCCGGAAGATGCCAACTACTTATTCAATGAATTCTTACAAATGATTGAAGCTGCAACCAACAAGGGGGAAAAAACATGCCAAAACGCAATGATATAAAAAGCATCCTAGTAATTGGTTCCGGTCCGATCGTCATCGGACAGGCCGCCGAGTTCGATTATGCAGGAACCCAAGCGTGTATAGCCTTAAAAGAAGAAGGCTATCGAGTGATCCTGATTAACTCTAACCCTGCGACAATCATGACAGACACTGAAATGGCTGACGCGGTTTATATCGAACCGATCACATTGGAATTTGTCAGCAAAATCATTCGTAAAGAGCGCCCGGATGCACTGTTACCTACCTTGGGCGGACAGACTGGCTTGAACATGGCAGTTGAGCTTGCCGAATCAGGAATTCTGGAAGAATGCAATGTCCAAATTCTTGGGACCAAACTTTCGGCTATACAACAAGCGGAAGACCGTGACCTTTTCCGTACGCTAATGAACGATCTTGGGGAACCGGTGCCTGACAGCGACATTATTCATAACCTGGAAGAAGCTTATACATTCGTTGAACGAGTCGGCTACCCGGTCATTGTTCGTCCAGCCTTCACGCTTGGCGGAACAGGCGGTGGGATTTGTGATAACGAAGAGCAGCTTATCGAGATCGTTGAGGGTGGCCTGAAAAGCAGCCCGGTTCACCAATGTCTGCTTGAGAAGAGCATTGCCGGTTTCAAAGAAGTGGAATATGAAGTGATGCGTGATTCCAATGATAATGCAATAGTCGTTTGTAATATGGAAAACTTCGATCCTGTCGGTGTCCATACAGGCGATTCAATCGTTGCGGCACCAAGCCAAACATTAAGTGACAGAGAGTATCAAATGCTTCGAAATACGTCTTTGAAGATTATCCGCGCCTTGAAAATTGAAGGTGGATGTAATGTTCAGCTTGCGCTAGATCCAAACAGCTATCAATATTATGTCATTGAAGTGAACCCAAGGGTCAGCCGTTCTTCGGCACTTGCTTCAAAAGCGACTGGTTATCCAATTGCAAAGCTAGCAGCAAAGATAGCTGTTGGTTTGACGCTCGATGAAATGATGAACCCTGTCACTGGCAAAACCTATGCCAGCTTTGAACCGGCACTGGACTATGTCGTTACGAAAATTCCGCGCTGGCCTTTCGATAAGTTCGAAAGCGCCAACCGTAGGCTCGGTACCCAAATGAAAGCGACCGGAGAAGTCATGGCAATCGGCCGTACATTCGAGGAATCAATCTTAAAAGCTGTCCGTTCCCTTGAAGCGGGTATATTCCACCTTAATTTGAATGACGAGTTTGAGGATGGAAAGATAGAGAAACGGATCAGAAAAGCCGGAGATGAACGGTTATTCTATATCGGTGAAGCGTTAAGAAGGGGAAAAACGATCGAAACCATCCACGAATGGAGCCAGATCGATTTATTCTTCTTGCATAAGTTGAAAAAGATAATCGACTTTGAAAAGCAGCTTAAAGAACATTCTTTTGATTGTGAAGTATTGCAAAAGGCTAAAGAACTAGGGTTTTCTGACAAAACGATCGCGGAAATATGGGGAGTTCCCGAAATTGATGTCTATGAATACCGGAAACAGCAAGGAATCATCCCTGTTTACAAAATGGTTGATACATGTGCTGCCGAATTCGAATCGGAAACTCCGTATTTTTATGGGACATACGAAGATGAGAATGAATCCATCGTCACTGACAAGAAAAGTGTCATTGTTCTGGGATCAGGCCCAATTCGGATCGGGCAAGGAGTAGAGTTTGATTATGCGACCGTACACTCGGTATGGGCCATTAAGGAAGCGGGATATGAAGCGATCATCATCAACAACAATCCCGAAACAGTTTCGACGGATTTCAGTATCTCCGACAAACTTTATTTCGAACCATTGACTATTGAAGATGTCATGCATGTCATCGATTTGGAAAAACCGGAAGGGGTCATCGTCCAGTTTGGCGGACAGACAGCAATCAACCTTGCAGATGGTCTGGTTGAAAGAGGAGTGAAAATCCTAGGTACTTCACTTGAAGACCTGGATAGGGCGGAAAATCGCAATAAATTCGAAAAAGCACTTCAGGATTTAGGCATTCCTCAGCCAAAGGGTAAAACTGCAACATCGGTTGATGAAGCGATCGTCATCGCTGAAGATATCGGGTACCCGGTTCTAGTAAGGCCATCGTATGTCCTCGGAGGAAGAGCGATGGAAATCGTCTATAAACAAGAAGAATTGCTGCATTACATGAAAAATGCCGTGAAAATTAATCCGGATCACCCTGTCCTGATAGACCGCTACTTAACAGGTAAGGAAATCGAAGTGGATGGTATTTCCGATGGCGAAACGGTCGTTATCCCTGGGATCATGGAGCATATTGAGCGCGCCGGCGTCCATTCAGGTGACTCGATTGCAGTCTATCCGCCACAAAACTTAACGGAAAAACAAAAAGAAGTAATCATTGATTATACGACCCGGTTGGCAAAAGGCTTGAATATAATCGGTCTCTTGAACATCCAATATGTCATCAGCAATGAAGAAGTGTATGTGATTGAAGTAAATCCACGTTCCAGCCGAACCGTTCCATTCTTAAGTAAAATTACGAATGTGCCGATGGCTAACTTAGCCACGAAGGTCATCTTGGGTCACACACTTGAAAGCCAAGGTTACAAATCGGGGTTAGTGCCAGAACAAACGGGGGTCTATGTGAAAGTGCCGGTCTTCTCATTTGCGAAATTAAGAGGTGTGGACATTTCACTCGGACCTGAAATGAAATCGACTGGTGAAGTAATGGGGAAAGATACCACCCTTGAAAAAGCTTTATATAAAGGGCTGGTCGCTTCCGGTTTCAAGATCAAGGGGCATGGTTCGGTGTTATTGACGATATCGGATAAAGATAAGCAGGAAGCGCTGCTTTTAGCAAGGCGTTTCCATAATATCGGCTTCAAGCTGATAGCCACCAGCGGAACTGCTGCCCTATTGGAGCAATCAGGAATTCCGACTGCGATTGTCGGAAAAATTGGCGAAGAAGGTACAAACCTGCTGGATGTCATCCGGAACGGGGAAGCGCAATTTGTTATAAATACTTTGACAAAAGGTAAGCAGCCGGCACGGGATGGTTTCAGAATCCGACGTGAATCGGTTGAAAATGGAGTGACATGCCTAACATCACTTGATACGGCAGAAGCCATTTTAAGAGTGATAGAATCCATGACCTTCTCGGCAGAAGCAATGGGAAAAACGGAAAAAAGTCGTGAGGTGAGCTATATATGATCAAGAAGGAAAGAATGAAGGTGTTAAATCATAAGGAACTGGCCCCGTCCATCTTTGAACTTACCCTGCAAGGTGAATTGGTTTCAGAGATGAATCAACCAGGCCAGTTTGTCCAAGTCAAGACAACAGAAGGCACTGAGCCATTGTTAAGACGCCCGATTTCGATTTCTTCTTACAACAGGAGTGAAAAACAGTTCACGATGATATACCGGGCTGAAGGTAAAGGAACGACACTGTTATCGCAGCGTAAAGAGGCGGAAGCGGTCGATATCCTTGGACCCCTTGGCAACGGATTTCCCGTTCATGAGGCTAAACAGGGTGAAACGGCATTATTGGTTGGCGGCGGGATTGGTGTCCCGCCCCTGTATCAATTATCACAAATGTTGGTTGCGAAAGGTGTTACGGTAATCCATGTATTGGGCTTCCAGACCAAGTCAGCCATCTTTTACGAAAAAGAATTCAGTGAATTAGGTGATACCTATATTGCCACGGTGGATGGTTCATACGGGACAAAAGGATTTGTTACGACGGTAATAGACAATCTGGAGCAAGAGTTTGCAACGATCTTTTCATGCGGGCCTACACCAATGTTAAGAGCCTTGGAATCGGGCTATCGTGAGAAAAAGCTTTTCCTGTCCCTTGAGGAAAGGATGGGATGCGGCATCGGTGCCTGCTTTGCTTGCGTGTGTCATACAGGGGATGACCCAACTGGTTTCAGTTATAAAAAGGTTTGCAGCGATGGACCCGTATTCCGGGCAGGAGAGGTGGTATTATGAGCAGGCTTTCAGTTGAATTACCAGGATTACACTTGAAAAACCCGGTCATGCCAGCATCTGGATGTTTTGGATTCGGCCGTGAATACAGTCAATTTTTCGACTTGGATATTCTTGGGGCGATCATGATCAAAGCGACCACTCCTGAGCCAAGGTTCGGCAACCCGACTCCGCGTGTTGCGGAAACCTCTTCGGGAATGCTGAACGCCATCGGTCTGCAGAATCCAGGCTTGGAAAAGGTCATCAGTGAAGAGCTGGCCTGGCTAAGTAGGTATGATGTTCCCATCATTGCCAACGTTGCAGGTTCGCAAATAGAAGACTATGTAAAAGTTGCCAGTGAAATAAGCAAGGTGGGGAATGTGAAAGCACTTGAATTGAATATCTCTTGTCCGAATGTAAAAGAAGGAGGCATAGCTTTCGGTACGGTACCGGAAGTTGCCAAAGAGGTAACCAAGGCGGTAAAGGAAGTATCTTCCGTCCCAGTCTATGTGAAGCTTTCACCGAATGTCAGTAATATTGTGGATATGGCCAAAGCAGTTGAAGATGGCGGGGCCGACGGGTTGACCATGATAAATACATTAGTCGGCATGCGACTGGATTTAAAAACGGGCAAACCGATCCTTTCTAACAGAACGGGTGGATTATCTGGTCCTGCAATAAAACCTGTAGCGCTCCGGATGATTTATGAGGTTAGCCAGCAAGTTTCTATTCCAATAATCGGAATGGGCGGCATCGCTACGGCGGAAGACGTCATTGAATTTTTCTATGCGGGTGCCAGTGCTGTTGCAGTGGGAACCGCGAACTTCGTGGATCCCTTTGTATGCCCGACCATCATCGAAGAATTACCGAAATTGTTGGATGAGCTGGGATTTGACCATATTTCAGAATGTACCGGAAGGAGCTGGAAGCAAAATGAAACAGTCACTAATAATCGCTCTTGATTTCCCTGACCTCCTTCAAACGGAGACATTCCTAAAACAGTTCCATTCGGAAAAACTGGCTGTAAAAGTGGGGATGGAATTATTTTATCAGAATGGTCCATCAATCGTTTCTTTCGTAAAGGAGCAAGGCCACGATGTGTTTTTGGACTTGAAGCTTCATGATATTCCAAATACCGTTAAAATGGCCATGACCGGATTGGCAGCTTTAGGAGCTGACATGGTCAATGTACATGCGGCAGGTGGACAAAAGATGATGGAAGCAGCCATGGAAGGTCTGGATAAGGGTACGTCCGCTGGTAAAAAACGTCCATTATGCATTGGGGTTACCCAACTGACGAGTACGTCACAAGAACAAATGAATGCTGAGCAAAACATTGCCGGGTCTCTGGAAGATTCGGTCCTCCATTATGCAAAACTTACTAGACAGGCAGGATTGGATGGCGTTGTCTGTTCTACCCATGAAGTAAAGAACATACATGAACGCATCGGTCATGAATTCTTGACCGTAACACCTGGAATCCGAAGTGCAGGTGGACAGACGCATGATCAAAAGAGAATTGCCACGCCTGAACAAGCTAGGGATTTTGGAGCGGATGCCATCGTTGTAGGGAGAGCCATAACGGGGGCGGCAGATCCATTAAGGGCGTATTTGGATATGAAAGCAGCTTGGGAGGGAATATCATGTTAAATAATAAGATAGCTGAACATCTATTGGAAATAAAAGCAGTGTACCTACAGCCGAATGACCCCTTTACTTGGGCATCTGGAATTAAATCACCCATTTATTGTGATAATCGCTTGACCCTTTCATACCCAGAGGTTCGCAATGAAATAGCGGAAGGATTGAAAGGTTTGATTGAACAGCATTTCCCTGAGGCTGAACTGATTGCAGGCACAGCAACTGCCGGCATTCCGCATGCAGCTTGGGTGAGTGAAAAATTGAATGCACCGATGTGCTATGTTCGATCCAAAGCCAAGGAGCACGGTAAGGGCAATCAAATCGAAGGCCGCGCAGTTCCAGGACAAAAAGTGGTCGTTGTAGAAGACTTGATTTCAACCGGCGGAAGTGTGATTACTGCTGTTAACGCGCTGAAAGAGGCTGGATGTGATGTTCTAGGAGTCGTTTCGATCTTTACTTACGAATTGGAAAAGGGAAAAGAAAAATTCGAAGCTGAGGGCATTATTAACCATTCGTTGAGTGACTACTCTACTTTGATAAAAGTCGCTAATGATAAAGGGTACATCACGGCAGAAGAATTGGAAAAGCTAAAAAAATGGCGGGAGAATCCGGCTGATACAGCTTGGATTTCGGCATGAAAATAGAGGGGGCCCAATCACTCAGGACTGGGCCCCCTCTATTTTTTTACTCCTTTACCGCTTCCTTTAAGCGTATGACAGTATCGGCATCCGGTGTAATATAAACGGTCTGCTGCTGGTCATAGATTACGAACCCGGGCTTGGAACCATTCGGTTTCTTAACATGGCGAACCTGTGTGAAATCAACGGGCACTGAACTCGATTGCTTTGCTTTACTGAAGAAAGCTGCTAATACGGCGGCCTCTTTTATTGTTTTTTCACTTGGCGATTCATTTCGAATCACAACATGTGAGCCGGGTATATCTTTTGTATGAAGCCATATTTCATCACGGCGTGCAAACTTGTTCGTTAAATAATCATTTTGTTTATTATTCTTCCCGACAAAAATGAGATCTCCATCCGTAGCATAATATGTTTCAAGCTGCGGTTTTGCATTTGCAGGCTTTTTCATGCCTTTTTTCTTTTTTTGCCTAATGTATCCTTCTTCCTGAAGTTCTTCCCGAATCTCCTCTATATCCCTGGGTGACGCTGATTGGAGCTGCTGATGCAAGGCTTCGAAGTAGGCCAATTCCAATTTTGTCTTTTCGATTTGTTCTTGGACGACTCCGACTGCATTTTTGGACTTTTGGTATCTTGAGAAGTACTTTTGTGCATTATCTGACGGATTTTTTAATGGGTCAAGCGGGATGGTGACCATACTTTGTTCTTCATCATAATAATTGACGACTTCTATTTCCTTCATGCCTTTTTTCATTTGATATAGATTAGCTGTAAGCAGCTCACCGAACAACTGATACTGTTCACCGCGTTCCGTATCTTTCAATGTACGTTCGAGCTTGCCGATTTTTTTTGAGTTCTTTTCGATTTCATTAGTAATGAAACGTTCTACATCCTGGCTCTTTTGCTTAACCCGATCTCTTTCTGCCTTTCCGAAGTAATAGCGGTCGAGCATCTCGCTCAATGAAGAAAACGTACGTTGATTCCCAGACAGATGCTCTAGTGAAAGCATATAAAAAACTTCTTTATTTCCATCTTGTTTGATCGTGGCAGCATATTTCCGTTCCGAGATTTCCTGGATAATCTTTAAAAAGGCTGTTGGAAGGGTCGTGCTGTTGGCAAGTCCGGCCCGGTAGACGGCTTCCTTTGCAACTAATGGTGAAACCCCTGAAAAATGGGCAACAAGCTGTCGATCCAGCTTTCCTGCATTGAAGTCAATATTCTTCCTGATATCGTCCTCGGTAGCCTTGAAGGGATCATTCTTTTCCTGTGCGGGTGGAGCCTTATACTCCTGGCCGGGCAATATCGCCCGATAACTGTTGACGGCATGTGAAACATGCTTAATGCTGTCCAAAATCATATTTCGTTCTTTATCTACTAAAACAATGTTGCTGTGTCGCCCCATGATTTCGATGATTAACTGCTTTTGAGAGACATCGCCAAGCTCATTACGGCCCTTCACTTCAAAAATGATCATCCTATCAAGTTCATATTGATAAATGTTTTCTATCGTATAGCCTTCGAGGTGCTTCCTCAGAAGCATGCAGAACATGGGTGCCTCTTTGGGATTTTCATAACTTTCTTCGGTCATTTGCACCCTCGAATAACTTGGATGGGCTGATAATAAGAGCTTATGGTTCTTACCTCCAGCACGAACAACCAGTATTACTTCATTTTTATAAGGCTGATGTACCTTATTGATTCGTCCACCTTCTAATAAAGAAGCGATTTCTTCCGTCATCGCTTTCGTAAATAATCCATCAAATGACATTCTATTTTTACTTCCTTTACATAAGATTTTCTAAGAACTCATTTTTCCGGGCGTTATAAATGCATCACGTCTGCCCATTTTAGTAAATCACAATTTTTTTAGCCAACTGGGTGAAAGCAGCAGTTCAGGTACAGTGAATGGATGTATTTTTATTTCCTGATAGTGAATACAAAAATTGGTCCATTCATCATGATTACAGTTCGTTCATTCAAAAAATTATCCGGATCGTTCTTCTTTCCGCAATTCTGTTTAATTATAGCATTATTTTGGACGAGTCTGAATAATCATGGAAGAAGAGCAGGTTGTTTTATGTATCGGTAAGCAGGCAGGTGTTGGAAGAGTAAAGCAAAAAGCGCCTGTTGAGATGTATACAGGAGCCTATTTCATTCTATTCAAAGGGATGTGTGATACTTGATGGAGTTCAGGGAAATGAATAATCAAGAAATGGAGAAAGCGCTTCAAACAAACGTTACACACGGTTTGGACGATGATGTAGTAAAGGACAGGCTGCGAAAGAATGGTTTTAACGAATTGAAGGAAGGAGAAAAACAGTCAGCCATTCTTTTATTTTTCGCCCAATTCAAAGATTTCATGGTCATAGTTTTACTTGCCGCGACATTGGTTTCGGGGATATTGGGTGAATATATCGATGCGATTGCCATCATGGCGATTGTTTTTTTGAATGGATTACTTGGTTTTTTCCAAGAACGGAAGGCAGAAAAATCCTTGGATGCCTTAAAGGAAATGGCTGCACCGCAAGTTAACGTGCTTCGAGATGGCCAGTGGATGAAAATCCCATCGAGAGAAGTGGTTGTTGGGGATATCCTGAAGTTTTCGAGCGGTGACCGTATTGGTGCCGATTTACGGATCATCGACCATTCAAGCCTTGAAATAGAAGAGTCGGCACTTACCGGCGAGTCACTCCCGGCCGTTAAATGTTCTGATCCATTGATGAATGAGGTTGAAGGTATCGGTGATCAGGAAAATATGGCGTTTATGGGAACGATGGTGACAAGAGGGAATGGAGTCGGAATCGTGATCGCTACTGGAATGAATACGGCGATGGGAAAGATTGCGGATCTCCTGCAGACTGCGGAAACAAAAGAAACACCGCTTCAACGGAGGTTGGAGCAGCTAGGCAAAATTTTGATCGTCACGGCCTTAATATTAACTGTAATCGTAGTCCTGACTGGTGTCATTCAAGGACATGACCTTTATACGATGTTTTTGGCCGGGGTATCTCTGGCTGTTGCGGCGATTCCCGAAGGCTTGCCGGCCATTGTGACCGTAGCCTTGTCTTTAGGTGTTCAGCGTATGATCAAACAAAAAGCGATTGTCCGTAAGCTTCCTGCCGTAGAAACGCTTGGCTGTGCAACAGTGATTTGCTCAGATAAAACAGGTACACTGACACAAAACAAAATGACGGTGACGAAGGTTTGGAGTGGAGGAAAAACTTGGGATGTCGGCGGTACTGGTTACAATCCGGTCGGAGAATTTTCTTTAGATGGAGTTTCAGTTGCCCCGAAAAACCATAATGCCTTGCTTCAAATAATTACATTTGGCATGCTCTGTAATAAAGCTGAGTTAAAGGAAAATGGTAAACAATATATTCTAGACGGTGATCCGACAGAAGGGGCGATGTTGGTCGCGGCAATGAAAGCTGGATTGACGAGGGAACACCTATCTAAGAGGTTTACGATAGTAAAGGAGTTTCCATTTGATTCGAGCCGCAAAATGATGAGTGTCATAGTGAAGGATGATAAAGAGAATCATTTCGTTATCGTAAAAGGTGCCCCGGACGTATTGATTGCCCAGTCCGACACGATTCTTTGGGAAGGAAGGTCGGAAATATTAAATCGGGAGAGCAAGGAAAGGGTGCAACATGACATGAATGGGCTTGCTTCGCAGGCACTTAGAATGATTGCAGTAGGTTATAAACCTCTTTCAAAAGGAACGATTTTGCTGCATGAAACCGAAGCTGAGCGTAATTTGACCTTCATGGGACTTCAGGGCATGATCGATCCCCCGCGTCCGGAGGTGAAACAGGCAGTTAAGGAATGCAGGGACGCCGGGATCAAAACTGTCATGATTACAGGCGACCATGTGATAACTGCAAAGGCAATTGCTAAAGAGCTTGGAATTTTAAAAGGAAAAGACCGTGTACTTGAAGGACGGCAATTGGCGGACATGGAAGTCGGGGAACTTGAGGAAGTTGTTGAAACTGTTTCGGTATTTGCCCGAGTTTCCCCGGAACATAAGTTAAAAATCGTAAAAGCCTTGCAAAATAAAGGACATGTCGTTGCAATGACAGGGGATGGTGTCAATGATGCCCCGGCGATAAAATCAGCGGATATTGGTATATCCATGGGCATCACGGGGACTGATGTTGCTAAAGAAGCTTCTTCCTTAATATTGGTTGACGATAACTTTGCCACAATAAAATCGGCCATTAAAGAAGGCAGGAATATTTACGAAAACATCAGGAAGTTCATCCGTTACCTGCTTGCCTCCAATGTTGGGGAGATTTTGGTCATGTTTTTTGCGATGCTATGTGCCTTGCCATTACCATTGATACCAATCCAGATCTTATTCGTGAACCTTGTAACCGACGGACTGCCCGCGATGGCATTGGGCCTGGATGCTGCAGAAGAAGATGTAATGAAAAGAAATCCAAGAAATGCCAATGAAGGTGTTTTTGGAAGGGGGCTTGGCTGGAAGATCATCTCACGCGGTTTTCTGATAGGGGTTTCCACATTGATCGCATTTTATGTTGTATATCGTGCAAATCCGGATAATCTTGCTTATGCACAAACGATTGCTTTCGCTACCTTGGTCTTGGCTCAGCTTATACATGTATTCGATTGCCGAAGTGAACGTTCGATCTTCTCGAGAAATCCATTCGGTAACCTTTATCTAGTGGGGGCAGTGCTGTCCTCCCTATTATTGATGGTAGCCGTCATGTATGTACAGCCTTTACAAACCATCTTTCATACGGTACCGATTTCGGGAAGGGATTGGCTATTAGTAATAGGAATGGCATCCATACCAACTTTTTTACTGGCTGGAACCTTTTTAGCAAGAAAAGCACAGTGATATATGGTATAATCTTTAAGGTGGTAGAGTCTTGCTCTATTGCCTTTTTATTTTTATGGTATTTTATTTGTAAGCTAATGTTTCCGTACTTTAGCTAATATATAATGAATGTCAAAAGGCCAAATTACTACATTATGTTTTGATAGGATGTGGAACCATGGTTACCAGTATGACGGGCTATGGAAGAGAAGAAGCGGAAAACGAACAGGTCAGGGTTTTTGCTGAAATCAAGACCGTTAACCATCGTTTTTGTGAATATACGATTCGAATGCCGCGCCAGCTTTTGGTTTTGGAAGAAAAGGTGAAAAAGAAGGCGAATCAATACATAAGAAGGGGACGGGTGGAAATCTTCATTACAGTGGAAGGTGAGAGCCTGGTTTCCAAAAAGGTGAAGATCGATTGGGATCTTGCTGATCAATATGTGGGATTGATGGATGAAGTCAAGGGAAAATACAATCTGGAAAGTTCAATTACATTACAGGATATGCTGCAACTTGAATCGATTTTCATGACGGAAGAAGTACCTGCGGTTCCTGCCGATTTGGAATCCCTTTTAATGAAGGCCGTCACGGGGGCATTGGAAAATCTGAAAAAAATGCGGGATCTCGAAGGTCAGGAACTTGCCTCGGACATGAAACGCCAGCTTGAAAAGTTTGGTGAGATTGTAGCAGGAGTCAAAATGCATGCACCTTCAGTCGTCGAAAAATATAAAGCCCGATTGGAAATCAAACTGGCCGAGTTGACTGATGGTTTGATTGAAGATAGCCGTATTGTGACAGAAGCGGCCATTTTTGCTGATAAATGTGATATAAATGAGGAACTGACCAGACTCGATAGTCATTTACAGCAATTTTCAAGGACCCTTACCCATAGTGAACCAATTGGAAGGAAACTTGACTTCCTTGTCCAGGAAATGAATAGGGAAGTCAATACGATTGGATCAAAGGCAAATGATTCGGCCATTACGAAAGATGTGGTGGAAATGAAAAGTTTGCTTGAAAAATTAAAGGAACAGGTTCAAAATATCGAGTAGTCGGTTTATGATGAACCTAACAAGGTGACAATAGATATGAATGGGGGACAAAAATGTCAATTAAGCTCATTAATATTGGTTTTGGGAATATCGTTTCCGCGAACCGGATCGTATCCATCGTGAGCCCTGAATCGGCTCCGATAAAAAGGATCATCCAAGACGCCCGAGATCGCGGATCCTTAATAGATGCTACATATGGCAGAAGAACCAGGGCCGTTATAATTACAGACAGCGACCATGTTATCTTATCTGCCGTTCAACCGGAAACGGTTGCTGCACGGCTACAAGATAGAGATGACAGCGTAGAAGAGGGGTAACTGAAACAATATGAGAGAAAAAGGTTTATTAATCGTTTTGTCCGGACCATCCGGTGTTGGTAAAGGAACTGTTAGGAAGGCGATTTTTTCTCAGCCAGGAACGGCATTCGAATATTCAATTTCGATGACGACAAGGCTGCCTCGCCATGGTGAAGTGGACGGAGTGGACTATTTCTTCAAAAAACGCGAGGAATTCGAAGCACTGATCGAAGAAGGCAAATTGCTGGAATATGCTGAGTTCGTCGGTAATTATTATGGAACACCCGTGGATTATGTCCGTGAAACAATCGATTCCGGAAAAGATGTATTTCTGGAAATAGAAGTTCAAGGAGCTAAACAGGTCCGGGAGAAGTTCCCTGAAGGACTTTTCATTTTCCTTGCTCCTCCGAGTTTGACTGAACTCGAAAGCCGCATCGTTACTCGCGGAACCGAGACGGAGGAAGCGATAAAAGGCCGGATGAAAGTGGCCAAGGAAGAAATAGAACTTATGGATCTGTACGATTATGTTGTTGAAAATGATCATGTGGATGCAGCATGTGCTAGAATTAATGCAATTGTAATTGCCGAGCATTGCCGTCGGGAAAGAGTTGCAGTTTTATATAAAAAAATGTTGGAGGCGGAATAAATCATGTTATATCCATCAATTGATTCTCTATTACTTAAAATCGATTCTAAATACTCACTTGTATCGGTGGCAGCTAAACGCGCCAGGGAAATGCAAATTAAAGATAATTGCCTCATAACGAAACCGGTTTCCCATAAATCAGTAGGTCGTGCCCTTGAAGAAATTCATTCCGGTAAATTGACTTACGATAATTCTTACGAGGAAAACTAAGAGAACACAGAGCTTGACCTATCGGGCCTGACACCCTAAAGCAAACAGGAGCGTTACATTTGGAAAGTGCTTCCTTCCTGCGGCCAAGGTGTCAGGCCTGTTTGTTTTGATTTTTTTTAAAGTAATGTTTGGGGGAATCCATAGGTTATTGCGCATTTCAAATGAAATTTCTTCGGTTTTCCGTCATAATTAGAAAGAATAGAATGTATAGTTAGGGGAAATTTGCATGCTTATCGATAAAAAAGTACTTCTTTGTGTCACCGGCGGGATTGCTGTATATAAGGCTGCTGCCCTGACAAGTAAATTAACTCAGGAAGGTGCGCATGTTAAAGTGATCATGAGTGAATCGGCACGTAAGTTCGTGACGCCGCTCACCTTTCAAGCACTTTCAAGAAATGATGTGTACACAGATACTTTTGATGAGAAGGATTCTTCAGTCATTGCCCACATCGACTTGGCTGATTGGGCTGATATCATCCTGTTGGCTCCAGCTACAGCCAATGTCATTGGCAAAGTAGCCAATGGAATCGCGGATGATATGATCACGACCACCCTATTGGCAACGGAAGCACCTGTTTGGGTTGCGCCGGCAATGAACGTGCACATGTACGCACATCCAGCGGTTCAGAAAAATATGGAGACACTTCGGTCGTTTGGATATCAATTCATTGAACCGGGTGAAGGGTATTTGGCCTGCGGATATGTAGGGAAAGGGCGATTGGAGGAACCTGAAACAATCGTAGAACATCTTAATCGATATTTCAATGAACGCAAATTACAGCAACAGCCTCTTAAAGGAAAGAAATATTTAATCACGGCAGGACCGACACGTGAAGCGATTGATCCGGTGCGTTTTGTGACGAACCATTCCAGCGGCAAAATGGGCTATGCCTTAGCCGAAGCGGCAATTGAAATGGGCGCTGAGGTGACATTGATTACCGGCCCAGTGAACTTGATGCCACCTCCCAAGGCCAGAGTAATACCAGTGGAATCAGCAGCAGATATGTATGATGCGGTATTCGATCAGTTCGCTGCCAGTGATGTCGTAATCATGACGGCTGCAGTGGCGGATTATAAACCGAAGGTCTATCATACTCGAAAGATGAAAAAGCAGCCAGGGGAAAATGTGATTGAATTTGAACGGACAAAGGATATTCTAAAGGAACTCGGTGAAAATAAAACGCATCAGATTTTGGTGGGCTTTGCGGCTGAAACGAACAACGTTGAAGAATACGCAAGAGGAAAATTGGTCAAAAAGAATGCAGATATGATCGTTGCCAATAATGTTACCGTTGCAGGGGCAGGATTTGGAACGGATACGAACATCGTGACCATTTACGATAAAGATGGAAGTGCGACCGAACTTCCAAAAATGAGTAAAGCGGATATAGCTAAAAGCATCCTGGCAGAAGTATCTCGCAAGCAAAAGGAATGATGTCTTATGGATATAGCATCCGTCATCGTGGATGTACCTGCTAAACAAACGGATCGAGAATTCGACTATCGCATCCCTGAAAAGTGGAACCAAGTCATCAAGCCCGGAATGAGAGTCATCGTCCCATTCGGTCCAAGAATGGTGCAGGGGTTCGTCACAGGCTTAAAAGCTAAAAGCGACTTTGCGAAATTACGCTTTATAAAGGAACCAATGGATTTGGAGCCCATCATCAATGATGAATTGCTTCAGCTAGGTGACTGGTTGACCAAGGAGGCGATGTGTTTTAAAATTTCAGCGCTACAGGCCATGCTTCCGGCAGCGATGAAAGCAAAGTATGAAAAAGTCATTAAAGTCGTTGAAGATAAAAAGGACCAGATCCCTCCCTCCATTCAAAACCTTTTCGGAAAAAATGATTCACTATCTTGGAAAGACGTGATTGAAGGAGAGAATGCCTCCCTGGTCCAAAAGGAAATGCAAAATGGCAATCTTGAGCTCGAATACAATGTGAAAAACCGACTTAACAAGAAGACGGTCCGAGTCATTAAATCTTTGCTTTCCCCTATGGAACTGAAAGAAATGGCTTCAGCCATATCCAGCCATGCAAAAAAACAACAGGAACTCCTTCAATACTTTATTGAACACCAAGAACCCATCCCGTTAAAGGAATTGCTTGAATTGATGAACACATCAAGCGGTACCGTCAAAACCCTGGTGTCAAAAGGGGCCTTGGCTGAAATGGATCAAGAAGTATACCGTGATCCTTATGAAAACCGTGTGTTCGAAAAATCCATTCCCTTTACACTGACAGCTGAACAAGCCGCTGCATTAAAGCCGATCCAAGAGAAAATACATCATGATGAACATGATGTATTCCTTTTATATGGTGTAACCGGCAGCGGGAAGACGGAAGTGTATTTACAGGCAATTGCCTCTGTCATTGAAAAAGGGAAGGAAGCCATCATGCTTGTACCTGAAATCTCTTTGACGCCACAGACGGTGAAGAGGTTTAAGGAACGATTTGGGGAGCAGGTAGCTGTCATGCATAGCGGTTTATCCGTAGGTGAAAAATATGATGAATGGCGTAAAATTCACCGCAAAGAAGTAAAAGTGGTGGTCGGGGCGCGTTCTGCCGTGTTTGCTCCTTTTGAAAGCCTGGGGCTGGTCATCATTGACGAAGAGCATGAATCCAGTTATAAGCAAGAAGAAACACCAAGGTACCATGCTAGGGATGTTGCCATTGAAAGAGCAAAATCATACGGTTGTCCGGTTATTCTTGGCAGCGCCACACCTACACTTGAATCTTTTGCTCGAGCCAAGAAAAATGTCTATAAATTATTGACCCTTAGCCAGAGGATGAATAAAAATGCTTTGCCAGCAGTGGATATTGTAGATATGAGGGAAGAACTAAGAACGGGAAATCGTTCCATGTTTTCGGAGCTGCTCTTTACCAAGCTGAAAGACCGGCTTGAGAAGGGGGAGCAAACTGTCCTGATGCTAAATAAAAGGGGGCATTCTTCCTTTGTGATGTGTCGAAGCTGCGGATTGGTCATCAACTGCCCTAATTGTGACATTTCACTTACATATCATCGCTTTAATGATATAATGAAATGCCATTATTGTGGGTTTGAAGAGGGAATGCCTTCCGTTTGCCCTGAATGTGAAAGTGAACATATAAGGTTCTTTGGTACAGGAACTCAAAAGGTTGAAGAAGAGCTTGCAAAAATCCTGCCTGAAGCAAGGGTCATACGAATGGATGTTGACACGACGAGTAAGAAGGGTTCACATGAGCGATTGCTGAATGCCTTTGGTGAAGGAAAAGCGGATATATTGCTAGGCACCCAAATGATAGCCAAGGGCCTTGATTTTCCTAATATCACTCTTGTTGGAGTCCTTTCAGCCGATACGATGCTACATCTGCCTGATTTCCGTTCTTCGGAAAAGACATTTCAGCTGCTGACGCAGGTCAGCGGAAGGGCGGGACGTCATCAGCTTCCGGGAGAAGTGGTCATCCAAACCTATACGCCTGAGCACTACAGCATCGAGCTTTCTGCCCTGCAGGATTATGATGCTTTTTATGAACGGGAGATGTATCTAAGGAGGCAAAGTCATTACCCTCCATATTATTATGTTGTCCTTATAACCGTTTCACATGAAGATTTAATGAAGACGGTGAGTGTTACTGAGAAAATCACCAATTATTTAGGCTCGCGATTGAATCGGGATTCTGTCGTACTAGGTCCGGTTGCTTCGCCCATTAGTCGAATCAACAATAGATATCGCTATCAATGTCTGATAAAATACAAACGAGAGCCGGACCTGAATCAGCATTTACGCACACTTTTAGAGCATTACCAAAAAGAAACCGCTCAAAATCATCTGCAGATTTCAATAGATTTAAATCCACAGATCATGATGTAATTATTTTAGAGATGGATGATTACCGCGAGCTGTAACAGCTTGCGTTTTTATATAATGAAGTGTTGTTTTTCATATCTAGGAGGGTACCTTTAATTTTGGCTATTTTACCGATTGTTTTGTTTCCTGAAAAAATTTTACAACAAAAATGCGATAAAGTAACAAGTTTTGATAAAAAGTTGGCAAAGCTGTTAAATAACATGTATGAAACGATGGTGGAGGCGGATGGCGTTGGACTTGCAGCACCTCAAGTTGGCGTGAAAAAGCAAGTGGCCGTCGTTGAAATAGAGGAAGGATCAGGTGCAATCGAACTGATTAATCCGGAAGTGCTGGAATTGGAAGGAGAACAGACAGGTGTTGAAGGATGCTTGAGCTTCCCGAGTTTATATGGTGAAGTAGTGCGTCCTTTCCGTGTCAAAGTCCGGGCACAAGACCGAAAAGGATCTTATTTCGAGATAGAAGCGGAGGATTTCCTTGCTAGGGCCCTTCTACACGAAATCGATCATCTGCAAGGAGTCTTATTTACAAGTAAGGTTTCCCGGTATATTTCGGAAGAAGAGTTAGAAAGGTATGGAGAAGAATGACAAAAATAATTTTTATGGGTACACCGGACTTTTCGGTGCCGGTATTGAAAAGAATCATTGATGAAGGGTATGATGTGATCGCTGTTGTCACACAGCCAGATCGTCCAGTGGGCCGCAAAAAGGTGCTTACGCCGCCTCCAGTTAAAGTCGAAGCCGAAAAGCATAGGATACCCGTTTATCAGCCTGAAAAAATCCGGGAAAAAGAAGAACTTGAAAAAATCATTGCATTGAATGCTGATTTAGTGGTGACGGCGGCATTCGGACAAATTCTTCCGAATGAATTGTTGGATGCCCCTAAGTACGGTTGTATTAATGTACATGCCTCCCTGCTTCCTGAACTGCGTGGAGGGGCGCCAATTCATTATTCCATTTTACAGGGGAAAGAAAAGACTGGGATAACCATCATGTATATGGCAGAAAAATTGGATGCCGGTGATATATTGACTCAGGCGGAAGTTACTATAGAGGAAGAAGACAATGTTGGTACACTGCATGATAAATTAAGCAAGGTAGGGTCGGATTTACTTGCGGAGACACTTCCAAAACTTATAAATGAAGAGTTACAGGCAATCAAGCAAGATGATGCTAAAGCATCTTTTGCGCCTAACATCAAACGGTCGGAGGAAAAAATCGACTGGTCGAAATCAGGGGAAGACATCTATAACCATGTACGCGGCCTGAATCCTTGGCCTGTTGCTTATACAACCTTAGACGGTTCCATTATGAAAATATGGCAAGTAAAGAAATTAGAAGCTGGCAAGCAGGCCTTGCCGGGCACGATCGTTGAGGTGCAAAATGATGGTTTCATCGTTTCGACAGGCAATGAGACGGCAATACTAGTAACAGAACTGCAGCCTTCAGGAAAGAAAAAAATGCCGGTGAAAGATTACTTGCGCGGAGCCGGATCGTTCATTAAAGCAGGCATGAAGTTAGGAGAACAGAATGAAGCAAACTAAAAAGGGAGTACGTGAAATCGCTCTCGATATTTTGGAATCTGTAGAGAAAAACCAATCCTACAGTAACCTATTATTGAACAACTTGATTAAAAAGCACCAGTTATCCGCCGTGGACAGCGGTTTACTTACAGAGATAAGCTACGGTACCATCCAGCGGAAAATGACTTTGGATTATTTTTTGAACCCGTTTATTAAACAACCTAAAAAAACGCAAAGCTGGGTCATCAATTTACTTAGACTTTCCGTTTACCAAATGGTCTATTTAGATAAAGTGCCTGATCATGCAATCATTTTCGAGGCCGTAGAAATTTCCAAAAAGCGCGGACACAAGGGCACCTCTTCGATGGTCAATGGTGTGCTTCGTAATATTCAAAGAAATGGTGTTCCTTCTTTAGAGGAAATTAAAAATGATCTGGAACGGCTTTCCATAGAAGTGAGTCATCCTATTTGGCTGGTCCAGCGTTGGGTAGAGCAATTTGGCTATGAAAAAACCAAGGAAATGTGTGAAATCAACTTAACTGCGCCATTACAGACAGGACGTGTTAATTTAAAAAAGATCTCACGCCGTGAACTGATCAGCATATTAACGGAAGAAGGATATGATGTTGAAGCGAGTGAAGTCGTTCCCGAAGCAATCGTCAGCTATAAAGGGAATCTTGCTCATTCAGAAAGCTATAAAATGGGGTATTTATCGATTCAGGACGAGAGTTCAATGCTAGTTGCCCATGCATTGGGTGCGAATGAAAATGATGCTGTGCTCGATTGCTGTGCTGCACCTGGAGGGAAAACGACCCATATTGCAGAAGGCTTGACCACAGGACAAGTATATGCACTCGACCTTCATGAACATAAGGTCAAGCTAATTAAAGAGCAGGCGGAGCGCCTAAAACTCAGAAACAATATTAAGACAATGGCCCTTGATAGCAGAAAAGTGCAAGAGCACTTTAATAAGGAAGGGTTTGACAGGGTCCTGATCGATGCACCATGTTCCGGGTTGGGAGTCATGCGCCGGAAACCTGATGTAAAGTATACTAAAACAAAAGATGATATAATGAAACTCTCAAGTATACAACAACAATTATTGGAATCGGCTGCCCCGCTTGTTAAGCAAGGAGGACGGTTAGTATATAGTACCTGTACGGTGGATAAAGAAGAAAATGACAAAGTCGCTGCAGCATTTTTGGAAAGCCATCCGGATTTTGAAAGCGATGCAACCTTGTCCACAAGAATGCCTGAAAGCGTTCAGCCATATATCGAGGGTCATACGCTGCAAGTTTTTCCGCAATATTTTAGCAGTGACGGATTCTTTATTGCGAGTTTTAGAAAGAAGGTGCTGTAATGGCAGAAATCACTAAATCATCTAGAGTAAGAAAAGACACGACACCAGAAAAACCATCAATCTACTCATTGGAGCTTCACCAAATTAAAGAATGGCTTCTTCAAAATGGAGAGAAGGCATTCCGGGCCGAGCAAGTATATGACTGGCTTTATAAAAAGCGTGTATCCAGTTTTGAAGATATGTCCAACCTTTCGAAATCATTACGGGATAAGTTGGAGTCGCAATTCACCTTCACAACATTGAAGACATTGATTCAGCAAACGTCCAATGACGGAACGATGAAGTTTTTATTTGAACTCCAAGATGGATATTCGATTGAAACGGTGCTGATGCGTCATGAATACGGAAACTCCATTTGTGTGACAACGCAGGTAGGATGCAGAATTGGCTGTACATTCTGTGCTTCGACACTTGGCGGTTTAAAGCGGAATCTTGAATCAGGGGAAATTGTTGCCCAGGTCGTTAAAGTTCAGCAAGCACTTGATGAGTCGGAAGAGCGTGTTAGTTCCGTCGTTATCATGGGAATCGGTGAACCGTTTGATAACTACGATAATATGATGTCATTCTTGAAGAATATAAACCATGAAAAGGGCTTGAACATCGGGGCGCGTCATATTACCGTTTCCACAAGTGGAATCATTCCTAAAATCTATAAGTTTGCCGAAGAAAGCATGCAAATAAACTTTGCTGTTTCCCTTCATGCACCGAATACGGAATTGAGAAGTAAATTGATGCCGATCAATAAGGCCTACAAACTTCCAGACCTGATTGAGGCCATCAAATACTATACAGAAAAAACAGGCCGCCGTGTAAGTTTTGAATATGGTCTATTCGGTGGCGAAAATGATTCAGTGGAGCACGCTGAAGAATTAGCAGCTTTAATAAAAGGGATAAAATGCCATGTGAACTTAATACCGGTTAACTATGTACCGGAACGCAACTATGTACGAACACCTCGGGACCAGATTTTTGAGTTTGAAAAAACATTGAAGAAGCGCGGCATTAATGTAACGATCCGAAGGGAACAAGGCAGTGATATTGACGCAGCCTGCGGCCAGCTTCGGGCCAAGGAGCGCAAAGAAGAGACGAGGTGACCCTATGAGGGCAATATTTATGACAGACCGTGGAAAAGTCCGCCAGCATAATGAAGATAATGGCGGAATCTTTAAGAACTCGGAAGGCGTTCGCCTTGCCATCGTTGCAGATGGCATGGGCGGCCACCGTGCCGGGGATGTAGCCAGTGCAATGACGATAGAACTTCTGAAAAAGGGCTGGGAAGTATCCACCGGAATCGAAACGGCAAATGATGCCGAAGATTGGCTTAAGCAGCAAATCTTCACGGTCAATCAGTTGCTTTTTGAACATGCAGAAGCGAATACGGAATGTAAGGGCATGGGGACCACCATTGTTGCAGCCATTTGCACCGACAAGTTTGCTACCATTGCCAACATCGGGGACAGCCGGTGTTATTTGTATAATGAGAGTGGTTTTAAGCAGGTCACGGAAGATCATTCACTCGTTAATGAATTGGTCCGTTCCGGTCAGATTTCGAAAGAAGATGCCGAAAACCATCCACGGAAAAATGTTTTATTACGAGCCTTGGGGACAGAAATGCAAGTGGAAATGGACATTATGACGGTCATCTTCGAAGAAAATGATTTACTATTGCTTTGTTCGGACGGATTGACGAATAAAGTGAGTGAACTGGAACTGGAAGAAACGGTAACCAATGCACAGTCACTTGAAGAAAAGGCGAATTCATTAATAGATAAGGCCAATCACTACGGTGGGGAAGATAATATCACTCTTGTGCTTGTTCAATTTACTGAAGAAAGTGAAAGCAGGTGAATTGAATGTTGATTGGCAGAAGGATCAACGGCCGTTATAAACTGATCCAGATGGTCGGCGGCGGCGGTATGGCTAATGTTTACCTTGCAAGGGATATGATCTTGGATAGGGATGTTGCATTGAAAATCCTTCGCATGGATTTTAATAATGACGAAGAGTTCATCAAGCGCTTCAATCGGGAAGCCCAATCGGCAACCAGTTTGGCCCATCCCAATATCGTAAGTATTTATGATGTTGGTGAAGAAGATTCCATCTATTATATTGTAATGGAATACGTTGACGGTTTTACACTTAAGCAATACATACAAAAATATTATCCAATTCCAGTTGATGAAGCCTTGGATATCATGAGGCAAATCACGGCAGCGATTTCCCATGCCCATCATAATGGGATCATCCATCGTGACATCAAGCCACAGAACATTTTGATTGATAAGGAAGGAACCGTCAAGATTACGGACTTTGGGATTGCATTGGCCCTAAGTGCAACAAACATAACGCAGACCAACGCAGTCTTGGGTTCGGTTCATTATTTATCTCCGGAACAGGCCAGAGGCGGTATGGCCAATAAGAAATCGGACATTTATTCACTTGGCATCGTCATGTTTGAATTGTTGACGGGGAGATTGCCTTTTTCGGGTGAATCAGCCGTGTCGATAGCTCTTAAACATTTACAATCGGAAACTCCTTCGCCAAAACGCTGGAATTCTGAGATACCCCAGAGTGTGGAAAATATTATCTTGAAAGCGACAGCCAAAGATTCATATTACCGCTATGAGAGTGTGGACTCGATGGAGGATGATATACGGACGTCGCTTAATCCGGAGCGTTCAAATGAACTTCCTTTTGCGATTCCCGAAGATCATGATGCAACTAAAGCCATCCCCGTCATAACGGATGATCAGCTTTCAAGCATCGATGAGACAATCATAAGGGGTCCTGAAAAAAATACGTTAGTTTATGCGGACGATGAGGAAAGTGAATCAGAAGCAGAGAGTAATTCAAAAAAGAAACAGAAGAAACAAAAGAAACAGAAAAAACAAAAAAACAAGTCGGAACACAAAGGTAAAAAGCGAAAGAACATGCCTGCAATCTTGGTGACCACCTTTTTAGTTCTCGCACTGCTTGCTGTTTTATCTGTCACAGTTTTACCTCCCCTCCTTGTCTCGAAGGAAGTGACGATCCCTGACCTTAAAGGGGAAGAATTGGATGACGCCATTACTGAATTGCTTGAAATGGATTTGGAAATTGGAGAGACGATCGAGATTGAAGATGAAGAGGTTGAAGCTGGTCTTGTGATCAAAACCAATCCTAAGGAAGGTAAGACGGTCAAGGAAGGTGCAGTGATCGATATTTATCAAAGCGTTGGTAAAGAGACGATTTCATTGTCCAGCTATGAAGGTCGAGATTACTCTGATGTTAAATCCCTGCTTGAAAAAATGGGATTCAAAAACATAAGCGTTACTGAAAAATATGATGACAGTGCTCCCGGCACGATCATAGATCAATCTCCCTCGGGTGCCACTGAGGTCGTACCATCCGAAACGGAGCTTGAACTGACGGTCAGTAAAGGGGCAGATCTGTTGAGCTTGAAGAACTTAACGGGGTTCAATAAAGCTGCCCTTGATGATTATTCCAGTGAAAGTGGAATAAAGATCGATGTCGAAGAAGAAATCTATGATGATTCCGTAGCGGAGGGGCTTGTCATTTCCCAGTCACCGGAACCTGCTACGAAGGTGGAAAAGGGCAGTACTGTGAAAGTGGTCATTTCAAAAGGGAAAGAAGAGATTCCGCCCAAGAGTGTAACGGAGGAAGTCAAAATCGAGTATGATCCGGTTGAGCCAGGCAAATCACAAAAAATCCAAATTTTCATCGAGGATATCGACAATAGCATGACGGAGCCTCAAGAAACATTCTATATATTGGAAGATGCGAAGAGAACGATCGAATTAATGGTTTCCCCGGATAAGAAAGCAGGATATAAAGTCATGCGGGACAATCAGGTCATCATTGACGAATCCGTCTCATATCCAGAATAAATTTAATAATTAGGAGTGTGGTTATGCCCGAAGGAAAAATTATCAAAGCATTAAGTGGATTTTATTATGTCCTTGATGGTGAAGAGGTCTATCAATGCCGTGGAAGGGGCCTGTTCAGGAAGAATAAGGTAACCCCGCTCGTTGGTGATTATGTTGTTTTTGAATCGGAAAATAAAACGGACGGGACCGTGACCGAAATAAAACCGCGAAAGAATGAATTGATACGTCCGCAAATCTCGAATGTAGACCAGGCAATCCTTGTCTTTTCGGCAGTGGAACCTGATTTCAGTCCAGCCTTGCTTGATCGATTTCTCGTATTGATCGAAGATAACGAAATAGAACCGATTATCGTCGTGACGAAACTGGACTTGGTTACAGCTGAAAATCAAAAGAAATTGTCTCAGTATATCAAGGACTATCAGAAACTTGGCTATACTGTACTGGAGACATCTTCCGTTACCGCCGGAGGGATTGAAGAACTAGTGCCGTATTTAGAAGGAAAAACCAGTGTATTTGCGGGTCAGTCCGGTGTTGGGAAATCGTCTTTGCTGAATGCGATCAATCCGGAATTGGCTTTAAAGACGGATGATATTTCTTCACACCTGGGACGCGGGAAGCATACGACCCGGCACGTTGAATTAATCCATATTGGCTCTGGACTTGTCGCGGATACTCCAGGGTTCAGTTCACTTGAATTCATGGAAATGGAAGCTGAACGGCTATCCTATTGCTTCCCGGAAATGCATAAGCATGGGGAAGACTGTAAATTCAGGGCCTGTCTCCACGATAAAGAACCGAAATGTGCAGTGAAGGAAGCGGTTGGTTCCGGGGAAATTCCCCGTTATCGATACGAGCATTATATGCAATTCTTAGAAGAAATAAGAGATAGAAAGCCGAGGTATTAAAATGGTTAAAATCGCACCATCCATTTTATCAGCTGACTTTGCAAAATTGGGAGAAGAAATTCTTGATGTGGAAAGGGGCGGAGCGGATTTGATCCATGTGGATGTCATGGATGGGCATTTCGTGCCGAATATAACGATAGGCTCACTAATTGTTGATGCTATCCGCCCAGTAACGAAGCTTCCGCTTGATGTTCATTTAATGATCGAACAACCTGATCGTTATATCGAGTCTTTTGCGAAAGCGGGAGCTGATTATATAACTGTACATGTAGAGGCCTGCACACATTTGCATCGAACGGTTCAATTGATCAAATCTTTTGGTGTAAAGGCAGGCGTGGTGCTTAATCCAGCCACTCCGGCTTCCTTGATACAACCTATAATCGAAGATATTGACATGGTATTGTTGATGACGGTTAATCCGGGTTTTGGGGGGCAAAGGTTCATTAAATCCGTTCTTCCGAAAATTGCCGAAGTGAAGGCGATGGCAGGAAAGTATAATCAAAATCTCGAGATAGAGATTGATGGTGGAGTAAATGAAGAAACGGCTAAACTATGTATTGAACAAGGGGCGACAATCCTGGTGGCCGGTTCGGCAATATATAATCAGGAAGATCGACACGCTGCGATTCAAAAGATTCGGGGAAAGTGATATAAGCCGACACTATCGTATTCATATGATGGTGATCGGCTTTTTTTATCAATTAAACTAAGGCACCTTGGATATGATTTTTATATGGAAAAGGATGATTGCGATGATTATCAGTATAATGGCTGGAGGTCCGGAATGTTTTTGGCCGGATTTGACATGGTATAAGGAGAAGACAGATCTTTGGGTCGGGGTTGACAGGGGAGTATGGTCTCTGCTTGAAAAAGGTATCGAACCTAAGTACGGTTTTGGGGATTTTGATTCGGTTTCGGAAGGTGAATACGAAAAGATTGAGCAAATGCTGGAAGAAATCAATCTTTATTCCTCGGAAAAGGATGAAACGGATTTAGAAATCGCATTTAAATGGGCAATGGGGCAAAAGCCAAGAGAAATTCACATTCTGGGCGCAACAGGGGGAAGAATGGACCATTTTCTCGGGAATATCCAGCTGCTCCAAAAAGAAAGTGTCCTCCCTCATCATGGTGATATGGATATATACATAGTCGATCGGCAAAATATAATCACAGTAAAGACAGCAGGTTCATATAAGGTCACTGCTTTGAATGATAAGAAATACTTGTCCCTGCTCCCAGTAAACGCTGAAGTCACCGGCATTACTCTTTCGGGTTTCAAATATCCGCTGGACGATGCAAGCTTGGAAATGGGTTCGACGCTTTGCATCAGCAATGAACTAATTTCCGAATCTGGGAATGTTTCATTTGAGAAAGGCATATTAATGGTGATAAGAAGCAGTGATTAAAATTCATGCTTAGAGCAGATTCGGATATAATTACGATCATCCTATATCCGCTTAAAAGCTTATGTTGTAATAGAAAAATTCCACTTCATCTTTAATTGTGGGATGCAAAGAGGAGGGGCATGATGAAATTTTATACGATTAAATTGCCAAAAGTTCTGGGCAGTTTGGTAAGGGCTATGCTCGGAGCGTTTAAAAAAGGCTGATACTTATCTCCATGACACCTCTCAAATTAAGGGAGGTGTTATTTTTTAGTAAAATAGGGCGGCCATCCATTAATGGGTGAAGGCATCCTTCTTGATGCAGACTGGACCTGGTCAAGGATTTGAAACCATCCCCATTAAATACCGGCCATTACAAGTAAAAAGGCATCCTAAGAGGATGCCGTAACATTATACGCGTTCTACTTTGCCCGATTTAAGAGCTCTTGCAGAAACGTATACACGTTTAGGTTTACCGTCAACTAAAATACGTACTTTTTGAAGGTTAGCGCCCCATGTACGCTTGCTAGCGTTCATTGCGTGAGAGCGGCTGTTACCAGAACGAGTTCTTCTTCCAGTGATTACACATTTACGTGCCATGTCAAATTCCCTCCTAACTACAACAAGCTTAAGTTTTTCGCAGTCGTCTTAAGTCTTTGTAAAATACTTTAATAATTTATCATACCTACCGCTAGAATGCAATACTTCAGTTAATTACTTTCAAGAAAAAAACCTTGACATACATACTTCAAAATTGAATTATATAGAGTACCGTAAGACATTTACTTTTAAAACCATAGACATTATAGTAAAATGTCTTTAGTTGATTTGATTTTTGGGAGGGAAAAGAAAATGTCTATCGAATTACAAACGAAGTATGGACAAATTGATATCTCTAATGAGGTTATCGCTACTGTAGCAGGCGGCGCAGCCGTGGATTGCTACGGAATTATAGGAATGTCTTCCAAAAAACAATTTAAAGACGGCATTGCCGAAATTTTAAGAAAAGAAAACTTTACTAAAGGTGTAATTGTCCGTCAAGAAGAGGAAGAAGTTCATATCGATATGTATATTATCGTAAGTTATGGAACGAAAATCTCGGAAGTTGCACATAATGTGCAATCAAAGGTAAAGTACACTCTGGACAAAACTGTAGGATTAGCTGTTGATTCCGTTAACATTTTTGTACAGGGAGTTCGTGTGACGAACCCTTAAGTATAGGAGGAAAGTTTTGTGTCAATTACAAGTTTGAACGGAAAGCGCTTTGCAGAAATGATCATTCAAGGTGCCAACCATTTAGCGGCTAATGCCCAAATGGTTGATGCCTTGAATGTTTTCCCTGTTCCGGATGGAGATACTGGAACGAATATGAATTTATCGATGACTTCGGGAGCGAAGGAAGTGCAAAATAACGTCCAGGAACACATCGGAAAAGTGGGTGCGTCGCTTTCAAGAGGATTGCTTATGGGCGCACGCGGCAATTCGGGAGTTATCCTTTCGCAACTGTTCCGCGGTTTTGCTAAAGCGATTGAACATAAATCGGAAATCAATAGTGAAGAATTTGCCCAAGCTTTTGAAGCAGGGGTTCAGACAGCTTATAAAGCCGTTATGAAACCTGTTGAAGGAACCATTTTAACGGTTGCAAAAGATGCAGCCAAGCAAGCGGTTTCATCAGCAGCAAAGCATATAGACCTAATTCAGGTAATGGAAGAAATCGTTACGGAGGCCAATGCTTCATTAAAACGCACACCTGATCTTCTTCCAGTCTTAAAAGAAGTGGGTGTCGTTGATAGCGGGGGGCAAGGGTTGGTGTTTGTATATGAAGGTTTCCTTGCTGAGTTGAAAGGTGAAGCCCTTCCAGTCCGATCCGCTAATGGTCCAAGCATGGATGACATGATCAGTGCCGAACATCATATGAATGTACAAGGACATATGAACACAGAAGATATCGTGTTTGGCTACTGTACGGAATTCATGGTCCGGTTGGAAAGTGAAAAACTTGCCAATCAATCATTTGATGAAGAAAAATTCAGAAATGATTTAAGTGAATACGGAGATTCTTTACTAGTCATCTCAGATGATGAAGTCGTCAAAGTACATATTCACTCTGAACAGCCTGGCACCTGCCTGAATTATGGACAGCAATATGGTAGTTTAATAAAAATGAAAATCGATAATATGCGTGAACAGCATACTGCGATTGTAGGTGAGACGAATACACCGCTTCAAACTAAACCGCCCACCAAAGAGAAGTACGCTGTAGTGTCAGTGGCGATGGGCGCTGGCATCTGCGAATTATTCAAAAGCATCGGCGCTAAGTCCGTCATCGAAGGCGGGCAAACGATGAATCCTAGTACGGAAGATATCGTTAAAGCTGTCGAAGGGGCATATGCAGATCATGTGATCATCTTGCCTAACAATAAAAATATCATCATGGCCGCCAATCAGGCTGCAGATGTACTTGGGGATCATGTGACTGTCATTCCAACGAAAACAGTACCACAGGGAATGGCTGCATTGTTGGCTTTCAACCCTTCACTTGATGCCGAAGAGAATAAAAAAGCGATGATCGAAGCCCTTTCGCATGTGAAAACGGGCCAGATTACTTATGCTGTCCGGGATACCAACATTGACGGTCTTGCAATCGAGACCGGGGACTTCATGGGAATTGCTGAAGGCACCATCAAGGTGAAGGATAAAGACATGACTCAAGCGGCAAAAGATCTTCTTTCCGATATGATTGACGAAGATTCTGAAATCCTTACCATTTTATATGGTGAAGATGCCACTGCTGAAGATGTAGAAAGTCTTGTTGCGTTTTGTAATGAGAATTTCGAAGACGTTGAAGTTGAAGTCCATAATGGGAAACAACCTTTATATTCTTTCATTTTTTCAATTGAATAAGTAGAGAACATGAAAATAAGGGAAACCTCTCCGTCACAATGTTTGGAGGATCCCGAAAAAAATAAAAGGCAATAAACTGCATATGTCATTAGGCTATGCAGTTTTATTTTGGCTGTTTTCACATACTTTGTTGCTATTTACCAGATAGTGCGGTGTGGTTGATTTCCCCTCCAGATGCTCGCTTTCCTTGGTGCGGGCGGTGAGCCTCCTCGGCGTA